>DDST01000151.1 GCA_002343485.1 Proteobacteria bacterium UBA2383 | reverse complement strand
GTGTTTTTACGGTCCCACATCAGGTCACTGCACCCGTCGCATTCGTAGGATCGTAGAGGGATGTCATTGTCATATATTGATGTCGGTTACCTTTAGAGATTACTGCAACGCCGCTTTAGCCGGTACGATTTGATCGGCAACCCTGGGACAGCCGGTCCTGATGCAAGGCGTAATAGCCCACCAAAGTCTTGATACAGCAAGCCAGTGTAATCAGGGTGCAGATCGTCATGAAGCGATTCTCGCCCGCTTGGAATTCCGGCAGCAAATACACATACAGCCACCGGCCACATGACGCTGGCGTGATCATGCTTTGGGAAAAGATGAAAGTTATTTATACCATCATCCAATAACCTTTGACCTAATGTTGCACCAAGTACACGCCTTCACAGACAGAATCCAATAATCACATCGGGCTTAAGGCCATGAATCTGTTAGCAATGAACCTAATCAAGCCGATCCGGTGCGGATGCGATGCTCTTGTTCAGGGCGTTATCCCGCCGCTGGAGCGCATCAGGCGTTCTATCTGCCGTACTCTGGAATTCCTCGCACTCTTCTTGCTGGCGTAGGTCACTGGCTGTGACCGCGCCCCGGTACCGCCTGCCCCGGCTTCGAGCACCCCAGCCGCTACTGGTTCCAGTAGGTTCTCATGCGGCAGCAAGCGGCGATGTAGCGATATAGTGAGATGGTGAGTTGTGAGGAGGCAACGTTTTACCTGACTCAGTGCGGGGCGGGTCGCTGGATGCAAACAAAAATAGTGTATTCTGCAAAAATCTATGCCACTGAAGGGCAGAAAAGATTCATTATGACAAATGACACCACAAGCGAGATTCATGACGGTTTCTGTCATGGCCGGCTGAATCGGGGAACTGGAGTGAACGATGCATCTCCTTGATCAGATGGCCGAAGCCCGTCTTCAGGAGGCGGTCGACCGGGGCGAACTGCGCGGCTTGCCCGGCGAAGGGAAGCCTTTACACTTGGAAGATGACTCAGCGATCCCTGAAGAATTACGCGCGGCCTATCGCGTGCTCAAAAATGCTGGCTTTTTGCCTCCAGAATTGCAATGGCGCCGGGAATTGCGCGAAGCTGAACAGTTGTTGCAGCAACTCCCCGAGTGCGACCGGAGCCGCGCCCGCGCCCGCCTGGAACTACTGCAACTGCGTTTGGCCGCTCACCGCCGTTCACCGATGAATCTTTTGCTGGAGGATCAGTACCGGCAACGCTTGCTGGAGCGGTTGGATTCGTCCGCCCCTTGAACTTGCTGCGCGGGGCGATTTTCAGTCAGGATAACAGGGTTCTCCAACATCCCGGATTATCGGTCGAGCGTACGGAGTTCCTTCTATTTCTTTTAGCGAGGCCATCATGCGAATTCTGCATACCATGTTGCGCGTGGGCGATCTAGATCGTTCCCTTCGTTTTTACACGGATATCCTGGGCATGAAATTACTGCGCCGGCAGGATTATCCCGCAGGTGAATTTACTTTGGCGTTTGTCGGCTATGGCGACGAGTCAGCGCAGGCGGTCATTGAACTGACCTATAACTGGGGCGTGGATCACTATGAGCCCGGCACAGGGTATGGGCATATCGCCTTGGAGGTCGATGATGTGTACCAAGCCGCTGCGGATGTGAAGGCGCGGGGCGGACATATTCTGCGCGAAGCCGGCCCGATGAATGCCGGGACAACGATCATTGCCTTTATCGAAGACCCCGACGGTTATCCGATCGAGTTGATTGGAAAAAACCGTGAGTTGAAATCCTGAACGGGATCAATGGCCTAAAACTGATAGGCGTGAGATGTGAACAGCGTGGATGTAACAACCGTTGAAATCACCGATCAGCCCCCCTATGGCGTGGGCGATGCGTCTTATCAGGCTGCTGGCGGTGAAGCGGGTATTAGAAAGCTGGTGAATGCGTTTTACGACGCAATGGAACGCTTGCCCGAAGCGGAAAACATTCGAACGATGCATCCGGCGGACTTGACCCTTTCGCGGGATAAGTTGACCCTATTTTTATGTGGCTGGCTGGGGGGGCCACCCTTGTATGGGCAAACATATGGGCCGATCCGCATTCCCCAAGTGCATAGCCATTTGGAAATTGGACCGAGCGAGCGGGATGCCTGGTTGCGGTGTATGCAGGAAGCCCTGAAAACCCAGCCTTACACGACCGCATTCAAAAACTATCTGCTAGAGCAGCTCTATATTCCGGCGGAGCGCAGTAGAAACCGGGAGTAACGGCGAGAGCCTTGTTTAAAGGCTAATGTTGCCCCCTCATTGACGGCAAACTCGCCGATGGCCAGGAATACCTGTGACCCTGCTGGCCGTGCGTGACTGGATCGTCAGTGCGGCTTCACCCCGGCAGAGAAACACCGCATGCACTTTGCGGATCGTGCTTTCGCTCAAACCCGTTTTGGCCGCAATCACCGGGTTGCTTTCCCCGAACACCGTCTGCAAATGCACGCATAAAGCCCGCCGGTCATCCGCCACCGTCTTGGCTTGCTTCATCAGCGTGGCAGTCCGCGTCGCTGTCCCTTCCGGAAATATACGCCTGGGTCGCATTGTCACCTCCTCAGCCGTTACGCTGGAAAAGTCTAGCGTTAGCTCCTTGCTGATCGCGAATTGATCTATTGCGTTTGATTCCGTGCTTGGATGAGAGCTGGTGCCCGCTGCCCAAAGACTCTGCACGGGGGCCACGGGAACGCCACAAGGGCTGAATCATCTTAAAAGTTAACCAAGTTTGGGTTGTAACGACGGCCTCTTGGTATTAGAACCCCCATTAGTACACCACCGTAGTCAGGGTTGCCGTGTTGTTGCCGGTATTCGGATCGGGCGTGACGCTCGTCGTTCGTGCCGTGGCGCTGAAACTGCCTTTCACGGTGGGTTTGACCCAGAGCGTGCGCATTTTCACCTGACCGCTCGCTAAGGTATTCAGCGAGCATTTCACCGTGCTTTGGGCATAAGTACAACCGGCGGGCGCACTGACCAAGGTAAAGCTGGCCGGCAGCGTAACGGTCAGCGAGACCGTCGCAGCGGGTGCCGGTCCTTGGTTTTTAGCGGCGGCTGTATAGTTGAACTTCTGATTTTTTCGAACCGGACTGGAGGGCTGAGCCAGGCCGGTTGCCAAGTCAGCCAGCGGGCTTGTTGGGGCCGCTCCAAAGGTTGCCGAGCAGACGCTCTCTCCCGCGAGTATCAGCGTGGCCGGCGAGGTCATGCCGCTACACGCGCCGCCCCACCCGGAAAACGTTGATCCTGCCGCTGGCGTGGCGGTCAACGTCACCGCCGCGCCAGCGTAAAAATGCGCCGCGCAGGCCGTGCCGCAGTCAATTCCAGCGGGGGTGCTAGCAACGTTACCGCTCCCATCGCCGAGCCGGCTAACGGTGAGCGTCACTAAAGCAGGGGTGGTCGTCTTAACTTGGCCTGAATCGGCACTGACCATCAAACTCGATTCGTCCACCGCCTCAAACGCCGAACCTTTGACCGTGCGCAGTTCGCTCACTAATGTGTCATCATTCCAGCACGCTCCCGGCGCACCGCTGAGATACCAGTTGCTGCCATTATCCGCGAGGAACATCCCATAGGTTTTCAATGCGGTCAGAATAATCTGAGTTTGCGGAGAGTAGGTGGAGATATCGAATCCCGCCTTGAGCCGGAACCGTTGCCCCATCGGCGGCACGTTCAGATCGGTGATTGACGAGGCGTAGTGACGGGCCGGCCAAATGAACTTTCTCTGAGTGCGCTGGGCGGTAAAACGCAAGGCATGGTGGATCGCTCCAGCCTCCAGCTCCTCGCAACGCGCCAAACCGGGCAGAACCGGCAGGCCCGCTGCATCGGATGAGGTCCAGCCCGCTGGACGCAGCATGTTCGAGCGCAGATTGAAAATCGCCCCGGAACCCGCGTGCCAAGCGCCATTCTCCTGGCGGGTGTCCCACATTTCATAAAGCGTGCAGTCGTCCTGATCCACGATCAGCAAGTGATGATCGCTACCGTATTCGAGGACGGGGCTGGAAGGTATGGGATAGGGACCGGAATCACTCTCGCCGGCGTAGTCAAAGGTGACAGGCACTTTCGGCGGGCTGCCGGATACGATGTTGTAGGGAATGCCTATCGGGCCGCCGTCCCACGTACCGGAACCAAAATCGGGATGCAAACCAGCCGTGGCGCCGATGGAAGCGACATAAGCGTTAGAGCGGGTATCGACGGGCAATTGTGCGATAGGGGTATTCCATACGTTATCCGCAGGAAACATCGGGCAGGCTGCCAGCGCTTGACCGGCAAAGAGCAGCAGCAACAACAGGCCAAACGCGTGCTTCATGGTGATTGCTCCTCAGTTCTCAATAGGTTTCACCCTCTAATCAGCGACGAAGCCGCTCGCTTCGCGTCCAGGTGTTTGACACCTGACAGCAAGGGCCGTGCGCCCGGACAGCCGATTGAGTCTTCACCTCCCTTTGTATTACAGGAAAACGGCAATCTTCGTTCGATAAGTTGAATACCTTGAATACTTATCCCTTATAAAAAGGATTCGCTAGACCGGTCACGGAATACGATGTCAGTGACTTCTTCGTAGCTTGTTCCAGAAATGCAGCCGGATTAAGACCTATTCGTTGACAGTCGTCTTTAGGATCGACACCATATAGATCATGCGTTCTGACATCCGCGGTTGGATTCAATACCTTTTTTTCATTTAAAATTTTCAAGAATGTCAGAAAATGCCGGGTGCTGGGTCGATAATGCCCGCTGCTATTATCTAAACGCTCGATTATTCCATTCTTCACATCTATTGTGCCTGCGCAGCGAACCTTACCGCCATTATCAAACGATGAGTGATGAAATGTGCCGACGTAATGCGGATGGATAAGCAATTCGCCGCTCTTTAGCCACACGTACGCTTCACCTGGCATATTTTTTGAGTACCCATTCGTATTCAGCACAAGCTCCAGGCTGTTTTCTTTGAAGGGTCTCGCATACAGGCAACCATTTTTGAGAGAAACTTCCCGGACTCCTGAGCGCGAACCATATTGCACGCAGCCAAACTCAAATGGGGATGGGGATGGGGATGGCGTATTAGCATCGAGATATTTCGTTAATGTGCAAATAGAATGTCCTTCTAGCCATTCAAAGAAATGTGCTTTTGTTTGCGATGTATACCACTCGATAAAGGCAGCGCTTATGGCATTAGGGTGGGTCGCTTTGAGTATCAGCGCCTGATTGCTGTCACTGATATCCAGCTCGATCGGGCGGTGGAAGGGATCCCATTTTTCCGGCTTCACGCCAAGTTCTAGACTCAGTAATCCTGAATCAGCCGCCGAGTTGCTCTTGCGCTTCAAATAATCGATGAATGCTGAGTAACTACCTAAATGCGCTTTTCCCGCCGCGAGATACTTATTCAGTTCTTCCAGATACCGGCTTTCTTCCGCGCCCGTTGAGCAAGCGAATATACCCAGCGATTAATGCTAGTTTCCTTCGCTATGAGTGAGGGTGGTGTATCTACATGATTGTTATTATTTCTACCTCTAGCAGCAAGCGAACGCGGATTTACACTGTTGTTTCCCCCTTTGTGGCTGTTTTCTTTTTGGTATTTCCCATGAAGTTTTTCTTGTAAATATTGATAAGCCTCTGTTTCAAGCGCCTTAAGCGCTTCGATACGCTTTGGGAAGACACGCCGGTCTTGTTTTATGACTGATTCTACGGAATACCCGCCGTGTTGGATGCAGGCCCATCAGAGAACATTGATGCCGGACTGATGCCCATCGTAAAAACCTTATTAGAACCCTCCTGAGCACCACCAGCAATGCGCGTTTTTAAGATTTTATTTTTCAAAAATATCTTAATTAAGAATACCTGATGGCCGCTATCCAATTCGTTCTTGAGGTCTTGGAGCGGCCCCGCCCGTTGAGAGCCATCCAAAACCGGGGAGTTGGGGATGGCTGCAAAGTAAGGTGGTAATCTGTTCAGAAGGATGCGGGCGGCCAAACAAAAAGCCTTGTGCCTCGTCGCAGCGCAACGCTTGCAGAAACGCTAACTGGGTCTCGGTCTCGACACTTTCGGCGATCACGCTCAATCGCAAGCTATGCGCCATGGCGATGATCGCTGCTGCAATCGCCTGATCGTCGTTTTCTCTGCCGATGTCCTGCACGAACGATTGATCGATCTTGAGACGATCGATCGGGAATCGCCGCAAATAGCCGAGGTTGGAATAGCCGGTGCCAAAATCATCGATTGCCAGGCGGACATCCAGCCGTTTCAAGGCGCGCAAGGTATCGATAATCCCATCTTTCATGAGCAGGCTTTCCGTGATCTCCAGTTCCAGAAAATCTGATCGCAAACCGGTTTCTCGAAGAATTCCGGCAATCATTGAAGTGAGTTGGGTATCGGCGAATTGGCATGGTGACAAGTTGACGGCCATGCGTAACGGTGGCAATCCGATCTCTTGCCAGATCCGGGCCTGGGCACAGGCGGTCCGAATCACCCATTCTCCGATAGGAACGATCAAACCGGTTTCCTCGGCCAACGGGATGAACTCGGCGGGCGCCACGCTCCCCAAGACCGGATGTTGCCAGCGCAGCAGGGCCTCAACCCCTACGATCCGCCCGCTGTTCAGATTGACCTGTGGCTGGTAATGCAGCACCAATTCCTGGCGAGCCAACGCTTGGCGCAGCAACTTTTCCATTTCAATATTCTGGATAGTGGCGGCCTGCATCCGGCTCGAATAGAATCGAAAATGGTTTCGTCCTTCGTTCTTAGCGTGATAGAGCGCAGTATCGGCATTTTTCAACAAGGTATCCACGTTAGCGCCATCGTAAGGGTAACGGGCAACACCGATGCTGCAGGTGACAAATAACTCGTGGTTTTCGATCACGAAGGGCTTGGAAAGGGTCTCTAGAATCCGTTGGGCCACCCGGGCCGCCGTATCGAGTTGACGGGGTTCGGTCAACAGAATGATAAATTCGTCGCCGCCCGATCGTGCCAGCAGATCTTGCGGCAATGGCGGATCAGAGAGGACAGGGCAGACATAATCCGCCGAGCGTAAGCAACCTTGCAGACGAACCGCAACCTGCTGCAACAATAAGTCGCCGACGCGATGCCCCAGCGAGTCGTTGATGCGTTTAAATCGATCCAGACCCAAAAACAGCACAGCCAGCGATTGGGATCGAGTCCGTGCTAACTCGATGGTTTTCTGTAACTGTTCTAGCAGTAAAGTCCGGTTGGGCAGATGGGTCAGAGCATCGTGATGGGCGAGAAATCGAGCGCGCTCATCGGCTTGGCGCCGCTGGGTGATATCTCGCCCCACCACCACCCAGCCGGCGGTAGCGCCTTCGGCGCTGGCAAACCGCGAAATACTCCAAAGCAGGATATGCTCATCGCCATCCAGCGCCCGGATCGTGCTTTCACAACACAGCGATCCCTCTGAATCGTCCCAGCCGTCGATCGGCGGTAACCGTTCCATGAAGTCCGGTTCGACCCGTCCGCCTCGCTGGAAGGGGTATAGTTTTTCTGCCGCCGGATTCACCTCCAAAATCCAGCCTTGGCGATCTAGCACCAGAATCACGCTGCCTGTGGCCTGTACCAGGGTACGGAACCGCGCTTCGCTTTCCCGCAATCGTTGCCAGGCCTGCTTGGCGCGCAGGACATGGCGTATCCGGTGGCTTAACACCAATCCCTGAATCGGCTTGGTGATGAAATCGGTGGCGCCTGCCGCGTAGGCTCGCTCGATGGAATCGAGATCGTCCAGGCTGGTGACTACGATGATGGGTACATCTTGACCGCCGGGTTGCCGCCGCAATGCCTCACAAACGGCAAAGCCATCCAAGCCCGGCATGATCACATCCAGCAACACCAGATCCGGCGTTTCGCGCTGAAACAGACTCAAGGCCCGCTCGCCATCTTCGGCTTCCAGGCTCGCAAATCCGCCTTGTTGCAGGGCAGCGCTCGTCAGGCAACGCTGCCCGGCGTCATCATCCACCACCAGAACCAAGGGCTCGCACGATGACCTCATCAAACATACCTCCTCGAAAATTCGTGCGTCCCTTCATTAATTCAGTCGTTCAATCTCGATAATTAAAGATTAATTCTAAAGTGGGTTTGTAAAGCAATGATTGACCAAATGTAACAAAATGTAAATGAGCTTCGAAAGCCTGTCCAGGTATCGCTGCTGGCATCGATTTCCCGGCCGCCGGCGGCCCTACCGGATAGGGCGGTCCCCCGCCTTCCCACGTCCTGAAATTTTAGAAAGGTCTCGAACGGCGCCGGCAATCGCCAGCAGGATAAGCTATGTTGAGCTGGATTTTTCGTCGAGCTGTTGCCGGATCCGGTGCGCCAATTGCTCTTTGGAGTACGGTTTAATCAGCACGGGATGAGAGGGTAAATGGCTGGCGGGCGTGGCGCATGCCCGTTGGTGGTGGCCGGTCGTGAGCAGGCACTTCACGGCAGGGCGGTGCACCGCGACCCAATCCGCCAGATCAAAGCCGTTCCGGTCGCCCGGCATGATAATGTCACTGAAGACTATTTGAATGTCAGGTTCGGTCTCCAGAATTGTGATGGCTTCCTCGGCATCGGCCGCCTCCAGCACCGGATAACCGATATCGCGCAAATAACGGCAGGCCAGCCGCCGTACCCGGGATTCATCCTCCACCACCAGAATAGTTTCGGTACCCTCTGCTAATACGGGCAATGGTGGCGCTTGCGTTTCCCGCGCCAGGCACTCGCTCGACGGTTCCAGCGCCGGTAAGAACAGGCGGACGGTGGTGCCCTGGCCCGGTTGGCTTTCGATAGCGATCCCGCCGTTAGATTGCGCAGCAAAGCCATAAACAATTGCCAGACCCAGGCCTGTACCCTTGCCAAACGGCTTGGTAGTGAAAAAGGGTTCGCAGGCCCGCGCCAAGGTGTCGGCATCCATGCCGATGCCCGAATCGGCCACTGTCACGGCTACGTACCCGCCTGGGGCCAGGCCGCTGTCCAGCGCCACCGCCTCGCCTGGGACATCGACGGCAGCGGCATGCACGTCGAGCGTTCCTCCCTTCGGCATGGCGTCTTGCGCGTTGAGCATCAAGTTCATCAGTGCAGCCTGCAAGTGCCCAGGATCGGTCATCACATCGGGGACCGTGGGGTCAATCGCTACATGCAAGCGCGTGGCCGGCTCCAGCATTCGATCCAACAAGCGTTCAAGTCCTCGCAAGATGCGATGAACGCGGGTGCGTTGCAGCCGTAAAGGTTGTTGACGGGAAAATGCCAGCAGGCCGGCTGTCAATTCGATGCTTTGACGTGTCGCCGACAAGGCGTCCTCGATGAGCAAAGCCCGGTCCGGATCGATCTCTTTTTCACCCTGTTCCCGGAGAATTTCAAGGTTGCCTTTAATGACGGTCAGCAGGTTATTGAAATCGTGGGCGATACCGCCGGTGATCCGCCCGATCGCTTCCAGCTTCCGCGCCTGGATCAATTGTGCTTCCCGATCACGGCGGGTGTGTGTTTCTTGCTCCAGGAGCGCCGCGGTGCGGGCCAGTTCCACCGTGCGTTCCGCTACATGCTGTTCGAGATACTGGTTCATCTTCACAATGGCTTCTTCCATTTGCTGGCGTTCGGTGGTGTCTCTGGACACAACCATCGCGCCGATGATCGCGCCGTTCCGATCGCGGCAGGGGATGTAGGTGACATCCATATACCGGTGGCCTTGAACCGGAAAATCGAACCATTTTGAATAGTTGACAGTATCGCCGGCCAAACAACGGTCCAGATAAGATTTGATGATGTTGTCGAAAACAGCGGATCCCATAACGGCCGCCACGGGGTGGCCGACGATTTGTTCGCGGGACCATCCCGTATGGTGCAGGTATGTGTCGTTGATGATTTTATAGTGATAGTCAGTCCCTACCAGCGACAGGGCATCGGGTGAGGAGTCGACGATTTGCTGGTACACTTGCAAGGTTTCCTCAGCCTGCCGGATCGCGGAGAAGTCCATCACCGCGATCCGGCATTGCTGGCCTGCGCCGGATTTCAGGGTCACGCCTTCGAGATGCAAGTCATGGGGCGGGGTCCCTTTCAAGGTAATTTCGCAGGTAGCCTTGGGCGCGCCCTGCAGAACCGTTTCCAGAAAAGCATTGAAGGCGGACTGGGTTTCTGTCGAAACAAAACCCCCGAATTGCCGTCGAAGCAACCGGGATCGCTCCACCCCGAACAGTGCCGCGCCGGTCAGGTTGGCCTCCAGGATGGTCCCATCGCGGTCGAGCACAAAGCAACCGGCGGGTGCAAAGTCGTAGAGGCCGGTGTATTTTTCCAGGCTTTGTTCGAGCTGGGCGCAGGTTTGCCTCAGTTCTTCATTTTGCAATTCCAGCTCGATCTGGTGGACGTGCAGTTCGTGGATCAGCCGCTGGCTCTCTGCCTCGGTGAGAGGCTCAGGGAGGGTGACAGGCTGCTCTAGCAACCGCTTTTCTGCACGGCGGCGCAGGCCGGTGGCGTCTGGCCAGTAGCGTGGGTTCTGAGTCACAATGCAGCCTCCTGGGCTTCGTCTTGCCCGGCACCGGGCCGGTTCCAAGCCAACCCCGTGGACGGCCATGCCATTTGAAGCCGCCGCGCCGATGCGATTAAGATACAAAAAGCCATCGAAAATTACCTGCTAGTGCTACCTGAAACAGCGCCACGCCGCCAGATCTCCAGCGGCTGCCGCCATCACTTGAAACGTCAGGCGAGAAGAAGCGTATGAGTGATACCGATTCTATCCTGGTCATCGACGATGACCTGCGCATCCTGCGGCTCCTCGGCCATTATCTGCAACGCGAAGGCTACACGGTCCGCACGGCCACTTGCACGCGCGAAGCACGGGAACAGTTCTCTCACCGGCCGCCGGATCTGATTATCCTGGATATTGGGCTGCCCGGCGAGGATGGTTTTGTTTTCGCCCGTGAAATCCGGTCCCAATCGACCATTCCCATCCTCATGTTGACAGGCCGGTCCGAAACGATTGATAAAGTGGTAGGGCTGGAACTGGGCGCGGATGATTACTTGACCAAACCTTTCGAGGAGCGGGAACTGCTGGCCAGGATCCGCAGCCTCCTGCGACGCTACCGGATGTCTCGCCCGGCAGGCTCGGAATCGAGCGGTATCGCCCGTTTCGGCGAGGGCTGGCGGCTTGATCTGACCCGGCACGAACTGTTCTCCCCAACCGGAGAAAACGTGTCTTTGACCGGCCACGAATTCCGCTTGCTGAAAGCGTTCGTTTTACACCCTAACCGTGTCTTGTCCCGTGATCTGTTAATGGATCAGATCGCCGGCCGTGACTGGAATCCTCTGGATCGCAGCATCGATGTGCTGATTGCCAAACTGCGCAAGAAGATTGAATCCAACCCCGCACAACCCGCCTTAATCAAGGCTATTCGCGGCGAGGGCTACAAACTCACCGCTCCGGTCGCCATCGACTGACGCTTATCCGGTTTGCGCGCTGATCCCTCTCTAGCCTGGGGGGCGCGCTCCAATCCCCCGCTGATCCCCTTGATGCTGCCCGCCATCCCTCCTGACCCCGAGAGGGAGGAAGGCGGCGTCTCGCCAGGTTACAAAAAATTACATCCGCTTAATCCAAGAATTACAAACCTCATTCAAGCTGGATGAACTCGTTTCAAGCAGCGTTCCGGAAACCAGTCATCAGGCGCTGCCCGTTACTCTAGATCCTCAGAGATCAAAAATAGGGGTCACATGATATGTTGAAAAATATGAAATTGAGAACTCAATTGAATTTGGGTTTCGGAATGATCCTGGCGTTGTTGGTCATCGTGGCCGCCACTGCCTGGTGGGGCTTGCAGGGCGCGCTTGATGGCTTTACCGAATACCGCAGGCTGGCGCGCACTTCGAATCAGATCGCCAATTTTCAGGATGAAATGCTGAGTGTGCGGCTGGCAGTCAAGAATTTCGTCATCAATCGCGATGACAAATCGGTACAAACCTATCGGCAACTCTTCAGCACGATGGAGACCGACATCAAAGATATCAAGGAAAGAGTGAAGAATCCGGAGCGTGCCAAGCTGGTGGCCTTTGTCGAAGAGAATCTTCAACAATACAATCAAGCTTTTGACCAAGTGGTTATTTTTATCAACAAGCGGGAAAACCTTGTCGCCCAATTCGGCGCCTTAGGCACTGATGCAACCAAGGTATTAATGAATCTGAGCAGCCAGGTGAGCCGTGATCAAAACATGGGGCTTCTGGAGCACACCAGCGAACTCCTGGTCGAGTTCCTGGAAGGGCGGGTCGCCGCATTGAAATACATCGACTTACACCAGCCTGAACTCTTCGAACAAGCCCGGGAAATAATGGTGAACAAGATCAGCCTGCAAAAACAGGCGCTGGCCGAGAGAGCTCAAGGCGCTTATCTAACGCAGATAGAAGCATTCACCAAGGCCCATGACGCCTATATTGCTTTGTTGCCGTCCTTGCAGGAAACCATCGAAAAAAGCGATGACCTGATCCAGAACACCCTGGACCGGATCGGGCCAGAGGTCGCTAAAGCCACCGAAGAGATCAGAGTATCGTACCGGGCCGATCAAGACGCGCTTGGCCCCAAGGTAGCGTCCGCCACCACGTTAACCGTTAACATCGTGACAGGGTTGTCGGTCATCAGTGTGGCGCTGGCCGTACTGGTAGGCTGGTTCATTGCCCGTAGCGTGACCGTCCCGCTCAAACAAGGCAGCCAGATTTTGAACGTGATCGCCGGCGGCGATATGACCGGCAAAGTCCCCGCCGCTCTGACCGCCCGCCGGGATGAAATTGGCGATCAGGCACGCGCCATGGAGGCTATGACCACGCAGTTGAAGGATATGGTGCATCAAGTGACGCAAACGACCCACCAGGTCAGCTCAGCCGCCGCGGAAATTGCCCAGGGCAGCGCCGATCTGTCGCAGCGCACCGAAGAACAAGCCTCTGCTCTGGAAGAGACGGCCTCTTCAATGGAAGAACTGACCTCGACGGTCAAGCAAAGCGCCGACAATGCTGGGCAGGCCAATCAACTCGCCAGCGCCGCCCGGACTCAGGCGGAGCAAGGCGGACAAGTGGTCGATCAAGCGGTCGTGGCCATGAGCGCGATCAGCACCAGCAGCCACAAGATCGCCGATATCATCGGTGTCATCGACGAAATTGCCTTCCAGACCAATTTGCTGGCCTTGAATGCGGCGGTGGAAGCGGCGCGCGCCGGGGAACAGGGCCGAGGGTTCGCCGTCGTGGCCGCTGAGGTGCGTAAACTCGCCCAGCGCAGTGCAGACGCGGCAAAGGAAATCAAAGGATTGATTACTGATAGTGTGGCCAAGGTGGAAGATGGCGGCAAGCTGGTCGAACAATCGGGGAAAACCCTCCAGGAGATTGTCATCGCCGTCAAGAAAGTCAGCGACATTGTGGCTGAGATTGCTGCCGCCAGCCAAGAACAGGCTTCAGGCATCGAACAGGTCAACCGGGCCATTCTGCAAATGGATCAGGTCACGCAACAGAATGCGGCGCTGGTGGAAGAAACGGCGGCGGCCAGCCAGTCGATGGGCGCCCAAGCGCATGAACTCCAGCAATTGATGAATTTCTTCAAACTGGATGCGGGTGCCCGCCCGGAGGAGTCACCGGCCCTGCACCTGGCGGTCGTGGGCGGTGGGAAAGCTGCACCGCGTTCGGCTTCAGCGGCCACCGGTCTGCACGGTTCGCGCCGGCCCCCGTCGCCGGCTGACAAAAGGGAGGCCAAGCCGATGTTAGTGCATTCCGCGCGGGTCAAGAAAGCGGCCCACGGTGGTGGCGGTGACACCGGCAGTGACGACGGGAGCGAGTGGGCACAGTTCTAACGCCGGCTTTTCTTTCTCTCGCATGAAAAGAAAGCGGGAGGAACCGGCAAAGCGGGTAGCGCCAGGCGAATCCTGGCGAACCGGAACCTTGCAGCCCGCGGTTCCCTGTCAACCTTCCAGATTCGAGAGCACGATTATGTTTGAGGAGCGAAACGTGGCAACGATGAATAGAGAAATTGCAGTCTCGAGGGACCGCAACCTGGCGATGCGCGAGACGGCCAGCGAACGGCAATACCTGACCTTCTGCCTGGCTGGCGAGCAGTACGGCATCGATATCCTCAAGGTGAGAGAGATTAGAGGCTGGACACCAGTCACGCAAATACCGAACGTCCCTGCTTTCGTGCGAGGCGTGATGAACTTACGGGGGGTTATCGTTCCGGTCATCGATCTCCGAAGCCGGTTTGGCCTGGACACGGTGGCCTACTCCAGCACGACCGTGGTCATCGTGGCCATGATTCAGAAGGAAGCCAGTGATCACATCGCCGGTCTGGTCGTAGATGGCGTCTCCGATGTCCTTAATATCCGCGCCGGTGAGATTCAGCCGCCGCCCGACTTTGGTGCAGCGGTGAACATCGAATTTATCAATGGCTTGGTCACCCTTGAAACGAGCATGACCATGTTGCTAGACGTCGATCAGTTACTCGCCGTCGAGACGCTGTTCACTTTGGCGGCGCCCGATCAAATGGCTGCTTAGCGGGAGATTGGCCAGCGGGTTTTCAGGCCGCCTGCAAGCGGCTGGCTGCCTGCGGCTCAGCGCCGGTGTTTATTGCCGGCTAAACGAGATCTCGGGGAGGGGGTCCAGCAGGGAGCCTTTGTCATCGATCTCACTTTCCGGGTGCATCTGCTTTTATATTTTTGGAGACGAATGATGAAAAAAGCCTGGTTTGCAGTGGGTATGTTGCTGTCGGTCTCTGCATTTTCCGCCGGTGGAATCCATTGGGAATATTCTGGCGAGGCAGGGCCTGAGCACTGGGCCAAACTCGACCCGGAGTACAGCGCTTGTGCGGGAAAAAATCAGTCGCCGGTCAACCTGACAGCATTCGTCGAGTCTGAGCTGGCGCCCCTTGTTTTCAGCTATGGAGGAGGCAGTGCGGAAATTCTCAATAACGGCCACACCGTGCAAATCAATGCGCTCCCAGGAAGCAGCCTCTCCGTGGATGGCATGCAGTTTGCGCTAAAACAGTTTCATTTTCACGCACCGAGTGAAAATTTGATCGATGGAAAATCCTTCCCGCTGGAAGCGCATTTGGTACATGGCTATCTAAGCCCATCCCCTC
>DDST01000163.1 GCA_002343485.1 Proteobacteria bacterium UBA2383 | reverse complement strand
GTGGCGGTCAAGGTGGCGGTCGGCAAGGCGGTGGTCAGGGCGGCGGTCAAGGCGGCGGCCGGCAAGGTGGCGGTCAGGATGGCGGTGGGCAACAACAATCAGGGGATGTTTTTTCGCCGATGGGTGGCGTGCGCTGTGTCCGTTCGGAGCAGACCTGCTACCACTACAATCAGCCTAGCTATCAATTTACCCAGCAATATTTCGGGCCTGGGGCCGCGAACCGGTTGAATCGATAGCCATTGGCCAAATCATTCTTGCCTTAATTTAAGACCACTACTGACCTGAGGTATTCCTTGCAAAGTCAGTAGTGGTTTGCTGTGTCAGACATTGATCGTAATATTAGGGGAAAATCAATGAGCGGTTGGGGCTGTCCACATGAATTCAACGGGACCTGTCAGCATGTCAAGGATCGCTCCTGCGATCCTGGAATGAAAGGCTGCGTACTGGCTGGACGTTTCCGCTTCAGCAACGAAACGAAGAACCGTCCGCCGCGACTGAGGCCGTCCACTCTCCGTGGACAAATCGATTCATCCCGCCGTAGCGGAAAATAATTCACATCCTTGGTTATCACCACATCAATACGGTATTGATGAGAATTGCTTTGTTGCCGGTAGCGGCCCCGTTTAGGCGTAGCAACTTTAACCTGCCATACTGTGAGCATTGACTCTCACTAATCCAAGGGAATGTTGATCCTCATTGAGGTAAGGCCATGCGCAGAATAAACCAGCCAACCCGGCAGCGACCGACTCTGTATCTGGTCTACGCTACGGCACTGGACAATGGTTCCATTGTCGAAGATTCAGTGGCAGCCAGCGACGAAGATGAAGCGTATCAAAAAGCGCGAACGCTATACCCACGCGAACGCTACGATATAACCGTTTATCTACAGTCTACCGATGATGACTAATTCAGAAAAACATCCATGAATCTACCCGACCACGAACGGTTGTTGGAATCTATTGCTCGCCTAACCGAAAAGCGTGATCGCGAATCTCTCGAACTTTGTCTGATCCAGACCATGTTTGAGTTGCTGCCTACCGAAGAGATTTCTCTGTATCAGGTTGAAGGTCATCAGTTCGGGCTGCTGGTGCGGGTCAATCCCGAAGGTTGCTGGAGCATGAACGAAGAATCCCAGTACGCTGATTACCCGATGCCCGTCATCAATGATGCCTTGTTTACTGATTGCCTGTGTCGTCGACAAATGCTTGTGGAACCTGTCTCAGCACGTACTCAGCGTTATGCCTTCCCTATCCTGTATCAGAATCAGGGCATTGGCGTTCTGTGTCTCGAATCCACCCGTGATTTGAGCGAGGATCGCCGGCTAATCGCTGGGTTTATGCGCATTTATCAAAATTATCTAGCGCTGATTCATGAAAATGCACATGACCGGCTGACCGGTCTGCTCAATCGTAAAACCTTCGACGAGCGGCTCATCAATATTCTTTTGAGTTATCGCCGTACCGATCCAATGCTGGGCGTACTCCGGGCAAACGAACGGCGCCAGCATGACGACGGAAACAGCTACTGGCTGGCCGTTTTAGATATTGATCATTTCAAGCGGATCAACGATACCTTCGGGCATCTGTATGGCGATGAGGTTCTCCTATTAATGGCCAATCTCATGCGACAATCATTCCGCCGTAACGATCTCCTGTTTCGCTATGGAGGCGAAGAATTTGTGATCGTACTCAAAACAGAGACGAAGAGTAATGCATTAAGCATCCTTGAGCGGTTCCGGCATACAGTGGAACTCTATAATTTTCCACAGGTCGGTCAAGTCACCATCAGCATCGGAGTTTCCCAAATCAATGCTTCAGAAATGCCTACCATGATCATCGAACGGGCTGACCGGGCTTTGTATTATGCCAAGGCTAATGGACGCAATCAGATTCACTGCTACGAAAATTTGACCGCTAATGGCACGATTTTTTTACAATACGATCAACCCAGCGACGATATCGAATTATTTTAGAGCAGCCGGATATGGTGCAAATCGTGAATCACAGCGCCAAACGGCGGGCCATGATCATTGCCGGGTTTTTAGCGGCGCTGCCGGCCGGCTGTGCTAATTCACCCAAGAATGCCGTACAGCCGGTCATCGTTCCTCAGCAATCCGGACTTAGCGAGAAAGCCCGGCAGGAACAACAACAGGCTATCCTCAAAGTCCATCACCAGACCTTACGTCAACTCTACCGGCTGAAACCATTCACTAAAGCTGAAATCCAGCAAGCTGTTGGCTATGGTATGTTTGAAATCAACGGCCTTAATGCCATCCTGGCTGAAACTCACGGACGTGGTGTGGTATTCGAAAAAGCCACCGGCAAAGCCACCTACATGCACTTGGCGCGAACTGATCTCCAACCCGGAGCTACGCTGCAACCCTACCGGCAAGTGCTGATATTTCATAACGCACAAAAGCTAAAGCAATTCATCGCTTCCGGTTCGCCAGCCAATATCTCTAGTGACCCAGACATCAAAGTCTACCGTTTGGATACCAAAGGCGTAGTGGTACAAGCCGACTGGGGCGCCCGCTATTTCCCTGATACCGATCTGAATTAGGCTACTCCGCACCCAGGCTGCTGAATGGCAAATAGTCTACATAATCGCCAGGCATGACATTAGCGCAGTCCTCCGGCAACTCCACCAGTCCATCTGCCCACGATAGTGACGATAGCGCCCCAGAGCTATTTGTACGATATAGACGGGCCAGCGGTTTGCGTTCAGGATCAAGCTGCAACTGCACTCGCAACCACTCGCGCCGGCCGGGCTTACGGCGAAAAGCAAAATCAGCCAGTACGGGCCATCGCATCGGCTCGATGGGTTCCATACCCATTAATTTCACCAGCAATGGCCGGGCGAATAATAGAAAGGACACCATCACCGATACGGGGTTACCCGGCAGACCCAGTGCTAGACAATCCTGGATGCGCCCGAAAGTCACTGGTTTCCCTGGTTTGACCGCCAACCGCCAGAATTCGATCCGGCCCAGTTCAGCAATCACATCCTTTACCAAATCCGCTGTCCCCACCGACACCCCGCCGGACGTCAGCAACACATCGTGATGTGCCGCTGCATGCCGTAATGTCTGCAACAGCATTTCCCGGTCATCGCGCAAGATGCCTAAATCAGTTACGATGCAACCGAGCCGCCGCAGCAGGCCCATCAGCAAGTAGCGATTCGATTCATAAATTGCCCCCGAAGGCAATTCCGTACCGGGTTCGTACAATTCATCACCGGTCGACGCCACGGCTACCCGGGGTTGCTTAACCACGCCCAAGCGGGCGATGCCTTGCCCGGCCACTAAAGCAATATCCTGACAGCGGAGCCGCCGACCTCGCGGTAACAAGACCGTTCCAGCCCGTACATCCTCACCACGCTGGCGAATGTTCTCGCCGGGCCGGAGCCGGGCCGCAATATCCGGCTCGATCTCAATCCACGCGTCTTCCGGATCCACGCGACATTGTTCCTGCATGATCACGGCATCCGGCCCCTCTGGAATCAGAGCGCCCGTTGTGATGCGCACAGCTACGCCACGCGGGACCGGGCCAGGGTAGGGATGACCAGCGAGCGAGCGGCCAACGACCAGTAACCGCGTTACAGCTCCCTGCCTCAGGTCGCTCAGATACACGGCGAAACCATCCATAGCCGAGTTATCGCCGGGTGGAACGTCGAGGTGAGCCAATACGTCGGCTGCCAGCACCCGGCCCTCCGCATCAAGCAAGGAGACAGGTTCAATCGCATAGATCGGCTGAATGGATTGAAGAGCAGCAGTGACTGCCTCATTGAATGTCAACAATCGATCCATGGCATCATGGCAATCAGCGTGGGGCATAAATACTCTCTCAAGCAAAACCTGTAAAAAAATGATCGGCTGGTGATTGAAGGAGCCTGCTTGCCGGCGATCCAACCCGCGTTCACCGGCAAGCAGGCTCCTGAATACCGGCGCCGATATTATCCTCTCGTCAACCCCCGCAACTCGCGCAATGCTACCGACACCATCGGCATATCGAGGCCGCTGGCTTGCCGTAATTCAGCCACCATCTGTGCATAACGCTCGAACTGGGTATGATGTGCAGTCTCCCAGGCCGAAATAAGCGTCCCGGTGCCATGACCCGGCGGACATTCCCGGAAAACACCAACAGTGAGTTCAGCAATAATGCCAGACAATTCGTCACGCAAGGCATCGCGCGCCAGCATTTGCCAATGACTCTCGGTCGGAAGCTGCCGGATCTGCTGACTAAACCAGAGCAGGTCGAGCCGGCTGACGAGTTCAAAATAAATCGTCGCCACCTCTTCAGCACGCCGGTCGATACTGGCAGCGATTTCGGCAATATCGAGCGCCGAATACAGCGGTAGCAAACTAACGACCCGTCGCGCGACTGATTCGGTCACGCCCGCCTGCACATAATCCACGGCAGCATCGTCAAAAGCGCCACGCTCGGTATCCTGGAAGAGCCGGTCGAGCGTCGATGACAGGCCGGCGATAGCGCCGGCGAATAACGTCACCGTGGCAGCCAGATCATTGAGATAGGCCGGCCGGCGCAAGAACCAGCGGGCACTGCGTGCTGCCAGCCGGATGATCTCAGCAAAGAGAGCATTTTGGATTGCCGCAGGCACGGATGTATCCAACGTCTCAATATCCTGCCACAAATCTGATAGACGATACGCATCGCGGGTAACCGTATAGGCTTTTAACACCTGACCGGCTGATGCACCCGTTTCCTCGGTCAGCCGGAAGGCAAAGGTGCTACCCACCCGGTTAATCATTTCATTGATCACACAGGTCGCGATGATTTCACGCCGCAAAGGATGGCGGGCAATAACGGATGGGAAGCGCTCACGCAACAGCGTTGGGAAGTAGCTCTCCAGCACCGCACCCACCAGCGGGTCTTCTGGAGCGTCAGATGCGATGACTGCATCGTAGAGATCCAGTTTACTATAGGCCAGCAGCACGGATAACTCTGGCAGAGTCAGACCAGTATGCGCTGTCCGGCACTCGGCCAATTCTTCATCATCCGGCAAATATTCCAGCGCCCGGTTGAGACGGCCCGCCTTCTCCAGTTGCCGCATGTAACGTGTCTGTTCATCCAGCAGGCTTGCGCTTCGCGATGCCATCACACTGAGAATCTGGGTTTGCTGAATATTGTCGCGCAGCACCAGCGCCGCTACTTCATCGGTCATCGCAGCCAGCAATTGATCGCGCTGTTTGCGGGTCAGTTCGCCATCAGCCTCTACAATGTTAAGCAAAATCTTGATATTGACCTCATGATCAGAGCAATCCACGCCTGCCGAGTTGTCAATGGCGTCGGTATAAGCACGTCCGCCAGCCATCGCAAATTCGATGCGTCCGCGCTGGGTGAATCCCAGATTGCCGCCTTCGCCGATCACACGGCAACGTAATTCGGCTCCGTTCACCCGGATAGCATCGTTGGCACGGTCGCCCACCTCAGCATGGCTCTCATCGGCGGCTTTGGCGTAAGTGCCGATCCCGCCGTTGTACAGCAAATCCACCGGCGCTTTCAGAATTGCCCGGATCAGCGCCTCGCTAGTCAGTGTGGGAAAATCGATGCCCAGCGCTCGCCGTGCTTCCGTGGACAGGCTGATTAACTTGGCGCTGCGCGGCCACACGCCGCCACCCTTGGAAATTAACTTGCCATCGTAATCAGCCCAGGAGGAGCGCGGCAGAGCGAATATTCGCTCACGTTCGATGAAACTGGTTTCGGGGTCCGGATTCGGGTCGATGAAAATATGGCGGTGATCAAAGGCAGCGACCAGCCGGATATGGCGAGAACGCAACATGCCATTACCAAATACGTCGCCCGACATGTCACCGATACCAACCACTGTAAAATCCTGGCTCTGGGTATCCAATCCCAGTTCGCGGAAATGCCGTTTGACCGATTCCCAGGCACCGCGTGCAGTAATACCCATTTTCTTATGGTCGTAACCCGCCGAACCACCGGAGGCAAACGCGTCATCCAGCCAAAAACCATATTCCCGCGCCACTGCATTCGCGGTGTCAGAAAAGGTTGCTGTACCCTTGTCCGCAGCCACGACCAAATAAGCATCATCGCTATCATGGCGCACCACATTCGGCGGTGGCGAAACGTGGCCGGCAACCAGATTGTCGGTAATATCCAGCAGCCCGTGCAGATAGGTTTGATAGCAGGCGATACCTTCCCGCAGCAACGCATCGCGATCACCCGGTGGCGGCGGCCGCTTGATCACGAAGCCGCCCTTGGAGCCGGTCGGCACGATGACGGCATTCTTGACCACCTGCGCCTTGACCAGACCCAGCACCTCCGTGCGGAAATCTTCCATGCGGTCAGACCAACGCAACCCGCCGCGCGCCACATGGCCCCCGCGTAGATGAATGCCTTCGATGCGTGGCGAAAATACGAAAATTTCGAACATCGGACGCGGTTCCGGCAAACCTGGCACCTGTTTGGGATCAAACTTGAACGACAGGTAATGCTTCAAATCCGCGCCTTCATCGCGCCGGTAATAATTGGTACGCAATGTCGCTCGAATCAGCGCAAGAAACTGACGGAGAATACGATCATCGTCGATGTTCTCAACCTGATCGAGCGCTTCGAGGATGGTTTTAACCTTGGTTTCCTCGTGAACAGCCCGGTCGCCGGAATGATTCGGATCGAAGCGGATTTCGAAAAGTTCGATGAGGGAGCGAACGATTGCGGGATGCGCGGCGACGGTCGCCTGCACATACGAGCGGCTGAACGTAAAGCCGATTTGCCGCAGATATTGTCCATAAGCGCGCAACACCTTGACCTGCCGCCAGTCCAGTCCGGCGACCAGGACCAATCGGTTGAAGTTATCGTTCTCGACTTCACCACGCCAAATTTTCAGGAACGCCTCGTGAAACAGCGTGCGCAACCGCTCAATGGGCAATTCTCCAGTGAGATCGTGGCGCAGACCGAAATCGTGAATCCATACGGGCGACGCATCGCGGCGGGCAATGCAATAAGGTTGCTCGTCGATCACCCGTACACCCATGTGCTCCAGCATGGGCAAACTGGCGGATAGGGTAACCGGCCCTTCTGAGTGATAAATCCGGAAGCGCAGCGCGCCTGGCGGGTCTTCCAGCAACACATACAAGTTTACGGCAATGCCGCCGCACTGCGCCAAAGTCTCCATCAGATCGATGTCGTAAACAGCGGCGCGGACCCCGACCGTTTCCCGATATGCTGCGGGAAATCCCGCCCCATAGCGCAATATCCGCTGGTTACCCAATTCCTCGCCACAGTGGTCGATCAAGGCTTGAATCAGCTTGTCTTCCCAAAGCCGGGCGGTTTCTGCTAACCGCTGCTCCAGTTCGCGCACATCGTATTCTGGCGCTGAACCTTGCGGGGTATGGATAATCATCAGTACCCGGGCCAGCATCGATTCCGAGAGTTGCACCGAAAATTCAGCGGAAATACCAGCGAACGCGGTCATCAACACGTCTTGCATCTGTTCGCGCAGTTCAGTGTTGTAGCGATCTCGCGGGACAAAAATCAGGCAGGAGAAAAAGCGTCCGTAGGGATCGCGCCGGACAAATAACCGGGTTTTCTGGCGCTCGCCCAGGCGCAAGATGCCCATGGCGGTGGTGTAGAGCTGCTCTTCGTCGATTTGAAACAATTCATCACGCGGGTACTGTTCGAGAAGGACCGCCAGCGCCTTCGCGCCATGGCTGTTGGGCAGAAACCCGGCGCGCTCCATCACCCGGTTGACTTTGCGTCTTAACAACGGAATATCGGTGAGGCTGGCGTTATAGGCTGTGTACGTGAAGAGTCCAAGAAAGCGATGTTCGCCAATTACTTCACCCTGGCGATTGAAGCGCTTGACCCCAATATAATCCAGGTAGGCTTGGCGATGCACAGTGGCGCGGGCATTGCTTTTAGCCAGAATCAATAATTTTTGTTCACGGGCCTGGGCACGCACCTCCGGCGGCAGGGTGGCAAAACTGCCCGATACGGTATCCGTCCCGCCTCGCAGGATGCCTAAACCGGAATCCGGCGCCACTCGCAGCACATCGACACCGTTTTCTATCTCTAAATCGTATTGACGGTAACCGAGCAGGGTGAAATGGTTATCAGCGATCCACTGCAGAAAATCCCGATCTTCGGCCGTCTCGGCAGGTTCCTGCGGAGGTGGGTTGCGGTTAATCTCCGCCAAGACATCAGCCAGCCGTGTACGCATGGCAGGCCAGTCTTCCACAGCCGCGCGCACGTCCGCAAGAACCCGCGCTAATCCAGATTGCAAGGCGTCCAAAGCCGGTGCATCGCTACGCCGGTCGACTTCCAAATGGATCAAGGATTCGAGATTGCCAACCGTCCCATGGCGGCCGGCGGCGACATCGATCAACTGACTGTTCTCATCACGCACCACGCGCATGACTGGATGAATGATCAAATGCAGCGTCAACCCTTGCCGGTTGACTTCAGGAACAATGGAATCCACCAGAAACGGCATGTCGTCGTTCAATATTTCAATAATGGTATGCGACGACTGCCAGCCATGCTCAGGGACGTTGGGGTTATAGACGCGCAGTTTTGGCAGGCCATCGCCCAAACGTTGAATAAAATGCCAATGGGAAAGCACTGCACCGTAAAGATCATCGACCGAGCGTTCAGCCAGATCGTCCGGATCAACCTCTTGGTAGTAGTTCGCGACGAAGCGTGCTGCAGCTTCGGCTTGTTCTCCAGGCATTCGGGTCCGTATCCGGTTGATGACATTTTCGATCAATTCCAGTTTGCGGTCTTCGGTATTCATTATGATTTCTCCGGTTGGCGTCCGATAACGGGAACATCGGGGCAGTATTTCCGGTGTAGATACGTGGGGGTGAAGGGGGAGATATTCAGCGCTCACGCAATTCTCGCCGCAGTATCTTACCGGCGGCTGAGATGGGCAATGCAGTCACAAATTCAATATGGCGGGGAATTTTGTAGCGAGCCAGATGTTCGCCCAAATGGGTTAGCAGTTCCTCAGGCGCCACCGCATGATCCGGCTTCAATACGACAAACGCCTTGCCAGCCTCACCCCATTTCGGATCGGGGATACCCACAACGGCGCACTGAAAGACTGCGGGGTGGCGGTACATCGCTGCTTCGATCTCGGCGGGATAGATATTCTCGCCGCCGGAAATGAACATATCTTTAAGACGATCAACGACATAGAAATACCACTCTTCATCATAACGGGCCAGGTCACCCGTATGAAACCAGCCTTCAGCATCAATTACTCTGGTCCAATCAGACGCATTATTAACATTGAAATAGCCAGAGGCCATGCTGGGGCCTTTCAATACCAGTTCCCCAACCTCGCCCGGACCCAAGGGACGATTGCCGCGATCCACCACCCGGGCATCGATATAGAAGTTGGGCCGGCCGATGCTGCCCACCTTGCGAATAGCGTCTTCAGGGGACAGCGCAAACAGACCGGGGCCAAACTCGGTCATGCCAAACCCCTGTTTGAAACGGATACCTTTTTCGCGCGTGTACTGCTCCACCAGAGGCACGGGAAGCGGGGCGCCGCCGCTGGTGCAGAAGCGCAGTGAGCGCAGATCGATGTCCGTCCACATCTTGGTTTGGGTCAGCATCTGATACATGGCGGGCACTGCGGCGAACACTGTAACCCGCTCCTCTTGGATCAGTTCCAGCACCCGCTCCGGGTCGAAGCGTTTCAACAGCACCGTGGTTCCGCCAAGCACTACCTGTGGCAACGTGTAAACGAACAGGCCGCCAACGTGGAACATCGGAAACACATTCAGATACACATCGTCACGACCCAGATCGTGAATCACTGTATTCAGGCAATTCCAGGCAATCTGGCGATGGCTGATCCGCGCGCCTCTAGGTAAACCTGTCGTGCCGCCGGTAAAGACAATAGCAGCAATGTCCTCCTCATCCAGTGTCTCGCAAGTGCGTGGCGTAGCGGGCGATTGCGCTAGCAGTCCGTTAAATCCCCGGCTGCCGGGAATCCCCGGACCATCCAAATGAATCCAGTGCTGTACAGAAGTTTCCGCCCGCGCCAGTTCAGTCACCGCCTCAGTGAACATATCGTCGTAGATCAGCACGGCCGGCGTCACGTCAGCGAGAATTTGCTGTAGTTCCCGCCAGTGCAACCGCCAGTTCAGAGCCGTGTGAATAGCGCCGAGTTTGCCACAGGCAAACAGCAGATCGAGGTGCTCGACGCCATCCTGTGCCAGGATCGCCACCCGGTGGCCCTTGCC
Organism: Proteobacteria bacterium UBA2383; assembly: GCA_002343485.1. Taxonomy (GTDB): domain Bacteria; phylum Pseudomonadota; class Gammaproteobacteria; order Competibacterales; family Competibacteraceae; genus UBA2383. The sequence continues at coordinate 5,851 of DDST01000163.1, read as the reverse complement.
AATATCAGCGATTTCAGCCAGCCCATTAGCCAACCGGTTAGCCCGTTCGTTCATTTGCGCATAGGTCAGGCGCAATCCGGGATCTTTGCCGGTGTCCACAACCGCGAGCGCGTCCGGGCTGTAGATGGTTCGCCGGCCTAGATAGTCGCCAATATACATTCTGCTCTCCTCAAGATAGATCGAATGGCCCTCTCTTCACCCGGCAAGGGAGGGCCGAGACAGAGGAATTGAACGCTTGAATTTAAGTATAGTCGGCTACACTACGTGCTCTGGATCAATTTCCGGACATTCATAAACTCGTTTCATAGGTATAACCTTCCCGGGAAATCGTCTTAAACCGGTATCCGGTTGCTAGAAAATACAGCCTAATCGATGTCACCTTGATGCCAATCGGCTTTTCCAATTCGAAGGAGTTCAACCGTATGTCAGCTTCTCCGTCCTCCTCCACAGCAAGCTCCGATGAAATTCCCACTCTTCCGGCCCTGGCTGGCGTTTTCGCCGAAGCCCTGCCTCACGTTCAGCAGGATCTGGCCGCCCGCGCACCCGCTCCCGATCAAGATCAACAGCAAATCGCTGCGCTGGTTATGCAGCTTGATTTACAGGACACGCATTCCATCCTGTTTTTTGGCAGCAAGGCCCAAGAACAATTGACCACGATTTCCGACAACATGCTGGAAGGGGTACGCAGCAAAGACGCCGGCCCAGCAGGTACAGCTTTGAACGAAATGCTCAAAGTGCTGCGTGATTTCAATCTGGAAGACCTTGATCCAAACAAAAAACAAAGCTTCTTCGCCAGACTGTTCGGCAAGATCACGCCCCTGGCCAAGGTCGTGCAGGAATACGAAACCGTGCGCAATCAGATTGACCAGATCAGTAACGCCCTCGAACGGCATAAGACCCAACTGCTCACCGATATCACTGCGCTTGATCGGCTATACGACGCCAATCTCGATTACTTTCACACTCTGGAGTTGTACATCGCCGCTGGCGAGGAGAAATTGCGCCAGGCAGATACCGGAGAATTACCCGCCTTGGCACAGGCAGTTTCTAGCAGCGAGGATATGGTCAAAGCCCAGCAGTTGCGTGACCTGCGCGCCGCCCGTGACGGCCTCGAACGCCGGGTTTACGATCTCAAACTGACCCGTCAGGTGACGATGCAGGGCTTGCCCAGCATCCGGCTCGTGCAAGAAAACGACAAGAGCCTGATCAACAAAATCAACTCGACCCTGGTCAACACCGTGCCTTTATGGCGGCAACAACTGGCCCAAGCCATCACGATTTATCGTTCCGGCCAAGCGGCTAAAACCCTTAAGGCAGCCAGCGATCTCACCAACGAGCTGCTGGCGTCCAACGCAGAGAATCTGCGCCAGGCCAACGTCCAGACGCGAGAGCAAATCGAGCGGGGCGTTTTCGACATCGAAACCGTCAAGAAAGCCAACCAGACGCTGATTGCCACGATTGAAGATAGTCTGCGCATTGCGGACGAAGGCCGCCGCCACCGGCAAGAGGCGGCAACCCAACTGGAAGCCTGCGAAACTGAATTGCGCCAAGCGCTAGCCTCCGCTCAGGCACGTAGCCAACAACCCGCTGCATCCACGAGAGGCCGCTGATATGGGACTCTGGGACAAACTCATGGGTGAATTCGTCGATATTATCCAGTGGATCGACGATTCCAATGACACGCTTGTTTACCGCTTTGAGCGGCATGGCAACGAGATCAAGTTTGGCGCCAAGCTGACCGTACGCGAAGGTCAGGTTGCGGTGCTAGTCAATGAAGGCCAACTCGCCGATACCTTCGAGCCTGGCCTGTACGAACTGAAAACGAATAACCTGCCGATTCTCTCAACCATGCAAGGGTGGCGGCATGGTTTTGAAAGTCCATTCAAGGCCGAGGTCTATTTTTTCAGCACCCGCCGTTTCACGGACCTGAAGTGGGGCACACAGAATCCAGTGATGCTGCGCGACGCGGAATTTGGGCCGATCCGGCTGCGGGCGTTTGGCAGCTACGCGATCCGGGTTAAAGACGCTCCGACCTTCCTGCGCGAGATTGTTGGTACCGACGGCCGCTTCACCACTGATGAAATCACGAACCAGTTACGCAATATGGTGGTCTCGCGCTTCGCCAATATTCTCGGTCAAGCCAAGATTCCGGCTCTGGATTTAGCGGGGAACTACGATCAGCTGGGTCAATTCCTGCTCCAGCGCATCTCCCCTGAATTTGCCGTGGTTGGACTGGAATTGACCAATCTGCTGGTGGAAAACATCTCACTGCCGAAAGAAGTCGAGGCGGTGCTCGATAAGCGCACCAGCATGGGCATCGCCGGCAATCTCGATCAGTACACCCAATTCCAAGCGGCGGAAGCCCTGCGCGATGCCGCCGCCAATCCCGGCGGTGGTTCCGAGGCGCTGAACATGGGGCTGGGACTGGCTATGGCGCAACGGCTGAGCGAGACGCTGGGGCGTCCGATGCAGCCAGCAACCCCAACGCCTACGCCGCAACCCGCGTCACCATCCGCGCCTCCACCCATGGCACCTCCGCCCTTGCCAGTGGCTAATCCCTACTTCGTCGCAGCAAATCATCAGCAGTCTGGACCATTCCCAATAGACGAGTTACAGCGGCAGGCCCAAGCGGGTCAATTAACCCGCACCACGCTGGTATGGACACAAGGTATGGCGAAATGGACACCCGCAGGCGAGGTCACAGAACTGGCGGCGCTGTTCGCCCATCTGCCACCACCGCTGCCTGGGACATGAAATTGCGCCCTTGTCGTGGTGCATAGCGCGGATTTACCGGTTGGGTAACTAAGACGCAACAACCCCGGCTTGAGGCTTGACCGTATCGAGCATTGCTTGCATCTGAGCCTCCTCTTCATGATGACAGGGAAGTTTTCAGTAAGTGGCCGCTCGTGCCTTCCAGTTTGGCACTCTCACACGTTACCGCCCGGACTTGAATTATCGAGGATTGTGGATTATGCCTGACCTGATGCGCGTACTGACCGGTCTGTTCTTATGCTGGGTATTGGCCAGCAAGGCAACTGCCCAAACCCCATTACCGGCTCACCCCACACCGGCTCCACCGTTCTCACATCGCTTGCTATACGATGTTCAGCATGAAATTGCCACCGTCGAACCGTTGCTGGATCGTTATGGATATGGCGCGGTGTTCGTAGCCGTGGGCGTGGAAGGATTTGGCATTCCAGCGCCCGGCCAGACTCTATTGATCGCAGGAGCCGTAACGGCCGCCAATCAAAATCAGCTGCGCATCGATTGGTTGCTGTTTGCTGCTTTTATGGCCGCATTGCTGGGTAACAGCTTGGGTTATCTGATCGGCCGCCGGGGTGGACGGGCGCTGCTCCGCCGGTTCCGGGTCAGCGAACGCCATCTGCAACGCATTGAACACGGCTTTACCCGCTACGGCGGTGGGTTACTTATGATCGCCCGGTTTTTCGACGGGTTACGGCAGTTAAATGGCATCGCTGCCGGTCTTCTGGAAATGCCCTGGTGGCGTTTTACCTTTTACAATGCGCTAGGCGCGATGTTATGGGTAAGCTGCTGGGGGCTGGGCATTTACACCTTGGATGAAAATTTGCACATCATTCTGGCGGCAGTCCATGATCTCAATCCCTGGGTCACTACGATCACATTGGCAAGCGTTATCAGCTTGATTCTGCTACTCTTACATTACTGCCGTTCGCGACAACCCAACCAGAATGATTGATCTATATTCCTTTTTCACACTGAAATGGAACAGGAACTGATGCTGGACACCACTTCATGGACCGCTTTGACCGGCGTCATGATCGGCGCCGGGAGCATAGCGTTGCTCGGCATTCGTTATTACCGTAAACGCCTTGCAGCGATCCGTGAGAATTACCTGCAAGAATGCCAGGCCATGCTAGATCTACTGCCACAACGCTTATACCGGGTAGATCGCAAAGGCCGCCTGACCTTCCTCAACCGCCCCTTGCTGCAGGATCTGGATCTACCGCTATCGGCCTGTTTAGGCAAGACCGCTAATGACATTTATCCACCTGAATTGGCTGAAAAATATAACGCCGATGACCAGCGGGTGCTATCCGGGGAAACGCTGACCTTAATCGAAGAGAATGTCGTACCGGCCACTGGTGAGAAGCGTTATGTCGAAGTCACCAAGATTCCGATTTACAGCGCGTCTGGAACAGTGACTGGCATTCAGGGCATCTACTGGGATATCACTGCTCGAAAGCAGGCTGAAGAACAGTTGCGCCAAGCAGCACGGGTCTTCGAAAACACCATGGAAGGCGTAATGGTTACCGATGCCTCGGAACGGATCACGATGATCAACCACGCCTTCACTAAAATCACGGGTTATAGCGAGGCTGAGGTATTGGGGAAAACGCCGCGTTTATTCAAGTCAAGCCGGCAAGATCCGCAATTCTATGCCGTAATGTGGGCTTCAATCCAAAAAACCGGTCACTGGCAAGGCGAGGTTTGGAATTGCCGCAAGGATGGAGAGGCTTACCCGCAATGGTTAACCATCAGCACCGTAACGGATGACAATGGTCAAGTTACTCATTATGTGGGTGTATTCAGTGATATCAGCTCACTGAAGCGTTCACAGGAGAAGCTGAATTTTCTTGCCCATCATGATTTGCTAACCCGCCTGCCTAACCGTTTGCTGTTTAACGCCCGCCTGGAACACAGCATTGAGCGCGCCAAGCGCACCCAAAAATCGGTAGCGGTGTTGTTCTTTGACTTAGACCACTTCAAAAACGTCAATGATACCCTTGGACACGCGGCCGGTGATGACCTGTTGCGTTGGGTTGCGAAGCAATTAGCCACCCTGGTCCGCTGTGAGGATACCGTAGCCCGGATGGGTGGCGATGAATTCACCATGCTCATTGAAGCGGTGGATGAACCCAACAATGCAGCAACAGTCGCCCACAAGGTACTTGAACTCTTCAAGGAACCGCTGCACATCAGCCGGCATGAATTCTTTATCTCCACCAGCATTGGTATCAGCTTGTATCCAGCCGATGGCAACGACGCTGATACTCTCGTCAGGAATGCCGATGCCGCGATGTATCAAGCCAAAGCTCAGGGTCGCAACAACTACCAATTCTACAAGCCGGAGATGACGGCTCGCGTTCTCGAACGCCTGCAACTGGAAACCTCCTTACGGCGAGCCGTCGAACATGAAGAGTTGATGGTGTTTTACCAGCCACAGGTCAATATCGCTTCGGGACGGTTGACCGGTGTAGAGGCGTTGCTGCGTTGGCAACATCGCCAATACGGCATGATCCTGCCGTCCCGTTTTATCCCGGTTGCCGAAGAAACCGGCTTTATCAGCACCCTGGATACCTGGGTTATGCGCACAGCTTGCCGGCAGATGCAACGCTGGCGGAATCAGGGATTGGCCTTGCCACGCCTGTCGCTCAATCTTTCAGTCAGACAGATCGAACAGACGGATTTGACCTCCCTCGTTGCCGCCGTGTTGAGTGAAACCGGGCTTGAGCCGGCCTTTCTGGAACTGGAAATCACTGAATCACTCATCATGCGCCAAACCACACAGGCGATTCGCGCCATGAAAGGACTGCAATTGCTTGGCGTCTGGCTAGCCGTCGATGATTTCGGCACAGGCTATTCCTCGTTGAGTTACCTCAAACAGCTCCCGTTACACCGGCTGAAGATCGACCAATCCTTTGTGTGCGACATTGCCAGCGATCCCAATGATGAGGCTATCGTGCGGGCGATCATCGCCTTAGCCCATAGCCTGGGGCTGCAAGTCATCGCTGAGGGCGTTGAAACCGGAGAGCAAGCGGGTTTTCTGCAACAGCAGGGCTGCGAGGAAGCACAGGGTTATCTTTACGGG
>DDST01000041.1:1155-3006 GCA_002343485.1 Proteobacteria bacterium UBA2383 | reverse complement strand
GCATCGGTATCTACACAAGTTCGAAAATAGGTTAAGAATGGGCAGTATGGATCTGAAAATCTGCGACTTGAACCTCGGCTGAGGCGGAGGTATGAGAAATTGGTGATGGGGCATAGTAACTGCGTGCATCCGTTGGCGGCGGGAATGAAGGCGTTGCCCAGCGGCGACAAGGCGTTTGCGCATACGCAAGGGCTGTGGCGCTTTCTGAGGAACGAGCGGGTGACTCCCGCGGACTTGGGTGCGCCGCTGCTGGCGCTGGCACGGGCAGGCGTAGTCGAGGGCTGTGACGAGTATGCCCTGGCGGTGCATGACTGGTCACGCCTAAACTACAACAGCCATAGCCGCAAGCAGGACCGCCTGCAGATGACGCACGCCACGGATGTGGGCTACGAGTTGCAGAGTACGGTGCTGGTGGCGGATCGGGATGGGGCGCCGCTAGGCGCGCCGGTGCAGAATCTTCGTACTGCCCAGGGCGTCTGGAGTTCGCGCAACCGGGAAATGGTCCAGCCGGAGGCCCACCTGGACGAGTTGACCCAGCGCATGGATTGGCTGGACACCCAAGCCTTCGCCAAGCCATTGGTACATCTGGTGGACCGTGAAGCAGACTCGGTTTTCCATCAGCGCCAGTGGAGCGCGCGCAATCGACTCTGGCTGGTGCGTGCCAAGGCGGCAGGACGGGTTCGTTGCGGACTGAAGACCAGCAGCTTGCAGCAAGTGGCCGATGGTTTGTGCTTTGCCAAAGTTCGGCCGGTCGCGTATCAAGGCCAGCCAGCCGTGCAGTGGCTGGCCAGCGCCGAGGTCACCATCGTGCGCCCCGCCAAGCGCAAGCGCGTCGATGAGCAGGGCAAGCGCGTGCCGCCTATCCTGGGTGCGCCCATGACCGTGCGCTTGGTCGTGAGCCGGGTCTGTACCCCGGAGGGCAAGCCTCTGGCCGACTGGTTCTTGTTGACTAACCTCCCCGGCTCGGTTCCCGACGCCCGGATAGCCCTTTGGTACTACTGGCGCTGGCGCATCGAATCGTACTTCAAGTTGCTCAAGCAGGCCGGCCAACAACTGGAACGATGGGAGCAGGAATCCGGTCCGGCCATTCTCAAACGCTTACTGATTGCCGGTCAGGCTTGCGCCCTGGCCTGGCGCCTCATGCGCGCCGAGGGAACATTCGCCGACCAGACACGTGCCTTCCTCGTCCGCCTTTCCGGACGACAGATGAAACGCACCACCCCCATCTCCGCCTCGGCTCTCCTCCATGGCCTCTACACCCTATTCGCCATGCTCGAAACCCTCAAAAACCACTCCACCGACGAGCTTCAACGCTTCGCCCAGCTCGCCAACAACCTGGCCCCAGACCCCTCTTGCGTTGTGTAGATACTCATGCCGGCAACGTCGGCTTCGATGCGACACGCTACAAGACCTTCCCCGCCGACGCCGACGGCATCATCCCCATCACCGACGAACTCTGGTTCGAGGACGATGCCGCCAACCGCATCCGTGAATTCATCCTCGCCGTCTGGCCAGCGCCGACTTTGGACGAAAACATGGCCTGGCTCGCCGAGAGCCTGGGCACCAAGGGCAATGAGACGCCGGCCGAGACCATCCGCCGCTACCTCGCCTCCAGCTTTTTCAAGGATCACCTGCAAACCTACAAGAAGCGCCCGATCTACTGGCTCTTCAGCAGCGGTAAACAGGGTGCCTTCCAGGCGCTGGTGTATCTGCATCGCTACCACGAAGGCACGCTGGCCCGCATGCGCGCCGAATACGTCGTCGCGCTCACCGGCAAGATGCAGTCGCGCATCGAGATGCTGGAAAAGGACAAGGACGCCGCCAGTTCCACCGCCGCCCGCAACAAGATCG
>DDST01000041.1:0-1148 GCA_002343485.1 Proteobacteria bacterium UBA2383 | reverse complement strand
AGGTTTGGGGATCTGCTGGCGGAGCTGAAGGCGGTGACGGGAGGGGCGGGTGATGACTAACCAATCGGCTCCAATGCAGAGGTTTTATTGATGCCAGCCCAGCGCAAACGGCTTGTGAAGTCAGTCAAGCAGGAACTCGTCAAAAAATCGCGCGAGGCAGCTCTGGCTGCTGTACAGGTATTCAACAATCCGGCGATTACCTTCAAGTCCGAAATTTATGTGGTCATGATGGTGATTGCATGGACGTATCTCCTCCATGCTTACTATCGGGATAAGAAAATTGATTACCGATACTTCAAGCGTCTTCCTAGTGGCCGCAAAAAGTTCGAAACCACGGCAAAAGGAGCTTACAAACATTGGGAATTGGAACGCTGCCTGAATTGCCACGACTCGCCGATAGATACTGATAGCGCCAACAATTTGAAGTTTCTTATCGCGTTACGTCATGAGATTGAGCATCAGATGACGACACGCATCGATAATTTGCTTAGCGCGCGTTTTCAGGCGTGTTGCCTTAACTACAACGAATACATTAAGAAATATTTTGGCCAGCAGTACGGAATTGACAGGCACCTGTCCTTCAGTCTCCAGTTTGCGTCTCTGACTGAAGATCATGTGGATATGCTCGCGGAGCGAGGTGATCTTCCCCAGCACATCCAGAAATTTATCGATGGTTTTGATGGTCACTTGTCACCCGACGAATTCAATAGCCCTCGTTTCGCTTACCGCGTGCTGTTTGTGCCGAAGACAGCAAATAACAAGGGCCAAGCGGATCAGGTAATTGAATTTGTTAAGGCGGATAGCGAACTTGCGCAGCAAGTCAATGCCAAGTACGCGGTGATCAAGGAAACAGAACGCGACAAATATCTTCCGGCACAAATTGTGAAATTGATGCAGGAAGAAGGATTCCCTGGGTTCAATATTCATGCCCACACTCAACTCTGGCAGGCAAGCGATGCCAGAAATCAAAAGCACGCTTATGGCACCCAAGTCGTGAAGCAGTGGTACTGGTACAAGAAATGGGTGGATGCGGTTCGAAACTACTGCCAGAAGAATTCTGCAAAGTTTCAGTAAGGGGCAATGGTCATGACGGAAATGATAACTTCACCCCAAGACTACGGTAATTGGCTTGCCGATCTCAAGCAGCG
>DDST01000033.1 GCA_002343485.1 Proteobacteria bacterium UBA2383 | reverse complement strand
ATCCAATTACCGACATGAGCGAATATTTTTTATCGTTAGTTGCTAAGCAACAGCGCGGCGTCAAAGCTGATTGAATGCGAACCAACAATAATCTGTCAGAATATTTTACACCTTTGTGCCCAGAAGAAACTAAAATAAATCATAACATGTTGAAATAAATAAATATGATTAAATGCAGCTTGTCAGAATATTTTACACATTCTGTTTCAGTTAGAGAATGAAAAAATGTAACGCATTGAAATAAAACAAATATATAAAATGGCATAGATTGTGTATATCTTTTCGCGGGTACACAGGGTTCTAAGCTAATGGCTCCATGTGAAAATTTTTCCTAATAAGGAGGAAACTGCTATGTTGAACACAGCGAAAAAAATTTTTTCCAAGAAAATATTGGCTGCAGCCGTTCTTTCCGCAACTGTTGCGCCGGCGCAAGCATCCGTAATCCAGGACAACTGGGATTTTGCGGCAGACAATGTGGTAAGCGCATCCGGAGGTGCTCTTCCAGCAGGCTCGTGGGATGGTGCCATTGATTACGATTCGACATCTGCCGACGGTCTAGCGCGTTTCGTATCAAACGGCCAGAGCTTGGTTATTCAGCAATTTACTGGTTCGGGCGGTACTGCTGTTGCAGACGGAGACCGTTTCTATGAAGTCAGTTTCCTCAAAGTGGACGGTTATTCCCTCGCGAGCGGTGGTACAGGAGGAATTAGTGACATTATTGGCTCTAACGCCAATCTCTATTTCTTTATCGAGGGAGGTGGCTACCTGGATTTGAACGCCCCACCGACAGTGTCTCAGTTCATCTTCGATTTTTGGCGCATTAGCCTAATCGCTGACGATGATGATGTCGTAGGGCCAGGTAGTAATGGTAATGAGGTCGCTAATGCTGATGGCCAAACATTTAATGGTCTCACTACCAGTCTTGTAAACCAGGTCAACTTAGGCACCTTTGTCATGCCGACGGGGCCGGGCGATGGGAGCCTAAGTGGTAGTACGACATTAGGTAAGTGGCTCGATCCAGGAACTGCAGTGGGCGATACAGATATCTTTGAACTCGCCCGTCTATCCTACCTTGGTGGTACTATCAGCGGCAGCGTACCCAATACGAATCAAATTCCAGGAAGTGCTCTTGCTGAAGGTGTCTTCGGCGCAACCGCAAATGTGACTTCCTGTGTATCTGGCATCCTCTTCAATGGATTACCTGCTCCGACAGGTGCTGATCTCTGCGATTCGGCAAATCCGGATCCGCTATTGTCCACATATGGTTGGACGGCTAGCGGAAATGCCGGAAACACCCCAGCTACGATAGCAGGTGTTTCTATCGCTACTAACGGTACGGTTATCGCAAATGTGGGCGGAACCTTTTTGCTGCTGAATCAGAATCTTGGTGACGACGCTGCGCCCACCATACCTGAACCCGGTACGCTTGCCTTGCTAGGGGTAGGCCTTATCGGCATTAGTGCTGCTCGGCGGCGTCAACCCCACGCCTAACAACTGAACGACCACCAGCTAAAAGCTGGTGGGTTGTGCCGGGTGCAGAGGACTGAAAGTCCACCCATTACTGCGCCCGGTGCTTTATAGGAGCATCATCATTTACTTAGCTCTAAGTTACGTTCTCTGTTAAAGGGCATCTGAGCCCGCCTGGAGAACCACCACTGGCTGAAAGCCGATGGGTTGAAGTGTAACGGACTGGAAATCCAGGATACGGGCCAAAGACCCGTTAGTAGGCCGTGGGTTCCATGAAAGTACATGGCTTTTATTGTCCGAGGTGACGTTCTAAACGACATGGATCGTTGGGCAAAAGCGCAGCGTTGCCCAACGATGAACCAAGATGTTGGGCTTCACGATCTTCAGCCCAACCTGCTAAGAGCTCAATTCTATTCAGAAACGGCAATGTGTGGAGCCGGTCATAGGGTTTCCTGACCGGCTCGTAAGACCGCATACCGATACGCCATTGATCTGGCTTTCCTCAATGGGCGGCGCAAGCTCGGACTGTCTGCTCACGACTCACTCATGTAGAGGCGCCGCCCGAACCCCCTTGACGCCACCCACTTTCGCACATAACCTGTGTCCACAGTAACCGTGTAGGAGGATGGCCATGAACATCACCCTCGCCGTCGATCAGTCCGTGGTGGAGCAGGCACGCAAAGCCGCGCAGGCGACCGGCAAGAGTCTCAACCAAGCCGTGCGCGACTACCTGGAACAACTAGCCGGCACTGATCAGAACGCGCTGCGGGTTGAAGCCTTCGTAGAATCCGCCCGAAACAGCCCCGGACGGCTCGGCGGTTGGAAGTTCGACCGCGAGTTACTGCATGAGCGTTCGTAGCTTCATCGACACCAACGTCTTGATTTACGCGGATGCTTCTGACGAACCCATCAAGCAGGCGCGGGCGATCGCCGTGATTCGGGAACACCGGCTGGCGCATACCGGCGTTGTATCTACGCAGGTTCTGCAAGAATTCATCGCTGCGGCGATTTGCAAACTCGGGTTGCCCCCCGAACTTATTCGCGAGCGGGTCGCGTTCTACAGCGGCTTTGAGGTCGTTAACGCCTCAACACCCCTGATCATGGCCGCGCTCGACACGCAGGTGCTTCATCGGCTGTCATTTTGGGACGCCATGATTGTCCAGGCGGCTCGCGAAGCATCCTGTGCCGTGTTGCTGTCTGAAGATTTGCAAACCGACGCCACCCTTTCCGGGGTGCGTATCGTCAATCCCTTTGCATGAACCCACACCATCTCTCCCGATCAAGCGCCACCTTTTGCATAAACATTCAATAGTTAGCAGAATGGAAAAGACCACAGTGTCCGCGTCCATAGCCTGTGGGATGCCAATTAGTGAAGTATCCTCATCAATGACTAACGTTACGCCACTATGGATCCTTTTTATCAATGGTCGTCCCGACCCCTGCACAAAAGCCTGTGCGTCTCTTTCATCGCGACGCTCGGGTGTTTCCTGGCCATCGAAGCGACCAACCGCCCCCTCGAAAACGACATCGCTCCCCTCGGTATCCTGTCCCTGCAATTCGCCGGCGAGCTTTCCTCCGCCCTATTGATCTTGGATTCCTGGGGCGAAACCGCGCGTCTCCATGCCGCGTTTAATCTTGGTTTCGACTACCTTTTTCTAGTGGTCTACGCACTGTTCCTTAGCGCAGCCTGCTCCTGGCTGGCCCGCGCCCGACAACCAACGTCACAAGGCTTTGCGACCGCTGGTTTTATACTGGCTTGGGCGGTGTTCGCCGCCGCCGCGCTCGACATGATCGAGAATGTTGCGCTGTGGCAACTACTACTAGGCTCGATGAACGCCCACTGGCCCATCCTGGCCACCGCCTGCGCCACTGTGAAATTCGCAATCATTCTGACCGGGATCGGGTATATCGTGATCGGCGCATGGGCTGTACTCATTCACCGTCACCGGCCAACCGATTCTTGACCGCCGCCAGCCATGCCGCGCCATCGGCGCAATCCAGCAATGCCTCACCCAAATCCTCCAACACCGCCGGCAGGGCAATCTGCGCTAACAACGGCGCGCTGTCCGCCGCCACAACTTCGCCAAAACGACGCCGCACCTGACGTAGCAACAACTGCCGCTCAGCATCCAAACCCTGCTGTAAACCCTGCTGTAAACCCTGTTGCAAGCCCTGCTGTTTCCAATCTTCAGTCCACTCCACCACTCGTTCCGCTAACATATCGCGCACCTCGCTTAATTCATTCACTTCATCAATCCGCACGCCCGGCAAGCGGGCCGGTAACAATACCTGCCGCAGCCAAATAGCAAACGCCCGTCGTAAACTGACCTGCTCAGGCGCTTGTAACCACTCCACCAACGCTGCCACCACCTGTTGCACCTCGGCTGGATCACGACTGTTTTCCAGCCGAAACAACGCCGCGTTCAGATTACGCAATGGCGCTAACTCGGCGTTGCTGTAACGATTCTCCGCCAGCAGCAGATAGCGAAATTGCGGTTGATAGCGTTCCAGACCCGCGGGCGCGGCTTCGAGCAATTCGGCAAGCTCGGTCGCCGCGGTCCAGCGTGGCCGACCGTTGTACAGCACGACTGGCAGCACCAGCGGCAAGCGGCTTTCTACGGTCAATGGCCCGGCGCGGATCAAATCCTGATACAGCAATCCAACATAGGTCAGCAGCCGCACCGCCATGAACGGGTCGACCGCCGATTGAAATTCCAGTAACAGATAGACATACAACCACCGATCCCGCAGGCGCATCCGCCACACCACATCGTCGGCCCGTTCGCGTAGATCATCGCTGATATAGTTGCCTGACACTTTCTCCAGCGTCGTGAAATCGATCTCGCGCACCCACTCCTCACGCACAAACCCGCACAGCAAATCTTCTACCATCGCTGCATGGGAAAACAATAATTTGTAACTGTGATCGTGAGATTGCGCCATCATGAGGGTTCATGTTGAACTGTTGGCAAGACCAGTCGACTCAATGGCAAGCGCAGCGACCGGGCCATCGGCACCGAACCGAAACCTACCCGGCCCATGTACACCGCCTGCTGACAGGCTTCCCGCCCGATCAATGCCTCCAACTGACTCGTCAACCGCCGCGCCTGTGCCAGCGACCGCGACCGCTGGCTGAACACAACATCGTTGTAAATATAGGAGGCAAAAATCAGCGGCGTCATTTCCGGCTGGAACTGCAATCCAAGATGTGTCGCCGTCAACCAGAACCGCTGCATCGCCCGGCCTCCGGTCACATAATCATCCATCGCCTGCAACGGTTGTTCAGCCACAATCACAAAATGCGCCGCACAGTTCAGCGCTGGCCACACATCCAGTTGCAGACGGGGCAACAGCGTACCGCCCAAATACCGGTTCAGAAAACACACCCGCTTCCAGCTTTGCATCGCCCAACGCATCAGGCGTAAGGCCACCGGGTCCAGCCCTACCGCCTGGTCAGGAATCCGCTCCTGGCTGAACTGGCTATTCCACTCGATAATGGATTTGTGAACCGTATAGGCTTCTGGCGTGGTCAGGCGGATTTCCGCATTTGCGAATAGCAACCGCGCCATCCGCCGCAACGTCGCGGACCCTTCCAGCCACACCACTCGGTATCCAGCGCCAACGGATGCCTCCAGCGCACTCCGCTCTCGAGAACTCAGCGGTCGCTGGCTAAAAGCCCGGCGATTCGTGACCCGCGTGCGAATCACCGCTTCCAAAGGATGCGGTTCCGTCAAGGTGTCAGAAAATTTGACATCGAAGGTTGGTCGAGTCTCAGGTAAATCTTTACGACGGTGAATATCGCAACGCCAGCCGCGCCCCTGTGCTGCAATCTCCAAGGTTTCCAACAACCCACCCAATGCTAACTGACTGGCACGGCCTTGCAGGTCATAGATCACATGCTCGCGGGTATCGAACCCATGCACTACCAGGTGCCGCTCACTCGGGATCTCGAACCGCCACGGCTGGGTGTTGTCGCCACTTGGCGCCCAGCGGGCCAAATCCAGAATTTGCTCCATCGGTGTCAAGGGCGTTTCCGAGGCCGGTATCGCGCATTGAGTCCCCTGAGAAATCTGGCGCCCCAATCGCCGCCGCGCCACATACAACCCCAGCCGCTGCAAAGGATGACGATTTCCTCCCGGCCGCCAGGTCAAGGCCAGTTTGTTACGGTAGGCATCAAAATGTATACCCCACGGCGCTGCGGGCGTTTTTCCACGTCCCAGCAAAATTTTTAGCGCCTGGGTGGCTGCCATCCCCGCACATAACTCGCAAGCCATTGGCGTCGATGGCCCCCGGTGGTTTGCCAAATCCACGCGCGTGGGATCCACCAGATAGCCCATTTGCAACATCGCTGGCGATAATCCCAAGAGGAAGCGCAGCAATTGCTCATCCTCTGCTTCCCCCTCCAGGCGAAAATACGCCTCGAAGCTCATCTTCCCCGGTAAAAAATTCAACAACGCCGCCCCCATCCCCAGGGGGGCGGCGGTAATCGCTGGAATCCCGCGCGCCGCGCACGCGGCAAATACCTGCCGCCGGATCGTCACCGCGAAGAAATCCAGACCATCCACATACAGATCAACGCCCTCCAAAAAATTATCCAGATTATCGGCGCTGACTCCATGTGGAAACGTCCGGAGATCCAGTTCCGGGTTAATGTCCAGCGCCATTTCCGCCAATACCTCGACTTTTGGCCGGCCGATATGCCGCAGACTCGCTCCTGCCTGACGATTGAAATTGGCCGGTTCAAATACATCGAGATCGGCAATGTTAAATTGCCCGATGCCTAGCCGGGTCAAGGTCAGCAAATGACTGCCGCCGACACCTCCCAAGCCCGCAATAGCGATACGCCGGACACGCAGGCCGGCCTGTTCCGCCTCGGTCACCCAGCCAATATTCCGCGAGAATGCGATCCCGTAATCGAAAGATGCTGTCATTGCCCAATTCTCCCCAGTGAATCTGCTGCACTCAGCATAGCCCGGTAGGACCAGTCCGCGTAGCATCGTCTATTGAGCCCATGGAAATGGTATTAGGAATCCCGCAGCAAAACAGCCAACGGCGCCAGTTGCACCTCGGCTTGGGCCAGCAAACGATCTTCCTGACCGCTGTAGATCAATCCCAGACTGCTGATCCGCGCCTCATGCCCGGACAGCCCCGCCTTTCCCAACATCGGTTTAGGCGCGCGCACCAGTAAATGCATCGGTTCGTTACTGCGCAGTGCTCGTGCTGTGGGGCCATGCACACTGATCCGATGCGCGGCGTAAACCAGCGGCGCATTGAAAAAATCATGGCCGCTGGCATGAGCCTGCTCCAGCAGTGCACAGGACAGCAACGCGGGCGCGAATAAATCCGGAAAATTGACGCGTCCTTCCAGTTCATCGAACCAGTCCGCCGGATTGGCCAGCGAACCGGCCAGGAAATTCTTCGCATGACCCGTACTGGCGAATTTGCGTTTCAGAAACCACTCGTTGCGTGTCAATCGATCCGGCGCTTGGCGTAACGGGTGGGTAAAGGGCACATGATCCGGAACCGGCAAGCCCGGCGATTCGGAAGTACGCCGCACAAAGCCCAGTAACACCGGGTGCCCCATTGCCCGAATCAACACCCGATGTGCGATGGCCGGCGCGGGCGCCCGCTTGTAGCGACCGGCGCGGACACTGGCCTCGAAGCGCTCTCCAGGTGTCAAGGGGCTGGCAAAAGTGAACTCGTAATGGGTCCAGGTCAGCGCCTGCTCGGCGGCAAACGCCTCGTCGGCGACCCGGTTTGGCAGATGCAGGAGGAGGTTCTCGATTAAAGCTTCATACTGGAATCCCAGCACCAAAGGCCCGGTAAACGGGTTACCTGCGATCCGGCGCCATTTGATTGGATCATGGAAGGGATTGAAATCGTCGGTCGAGAATCGAGCGGCATCGATATGGATCTGCGCAAAGTGTCCGCGAAACACTGCGGTGTCCCCAATCCGCGCATAACCATCGGCATCAGAGGTAACTTCAGTTTGCGAATGGGAATCAACTTGTTTAGTATCTCGCGGTTCTTGCGGATGGCCCCTGAGTATCATGATGCCCCTCCATTTAGTCTCCTGCGTTTTAATCTTTTGAATCAGTTATCAATAATTCACTGCAATAACTATGGACACTATCAGG
>DDST01000108.1 GCA_002343485.1 Proteobacteria bacterium UBA2383 | reverse complement strand
CCTTGATCGCTGGGAACTCCTCGCAACCCACATTCATAACCAGTTCAACGAAAGCATCACGGGTGCCGGAGGTTGGTGGCGGTCCTAGCACTTCGATTTTTTTCGCCGGCAAGTCAGGGTTAACTTCTTTCCAGGTCTTAAACGGATTGGCAATCAATTTGCCAGTGCCCGGTTCCGGAATTTGCTTGGCCAATCCCAGCCACAGGTCCTTGACCGTTAATGGCATCGGCGCGTTTTTCTTGGAGGAGGCGACCACGATGCCATCAAAACCGATCTTGATCTCGACGATTTCTTTGACGCCATTTTTAGCGCAGGTTTCGATTTCAGATTGTTTAATCGCCCGCGATGCGTTGGAAACGTCAGGGTATTCGACGCCTACGCCGCCACAGAACAATTTAAAGCCGCCGCCAGTACCGGTGGATTCGACTTTTGGTGTCTTGAAATTTTTATTGGCCTTGCCGAACTGTTCAGCCACGGCTGTTGTGAAAGGATAGACAGTCGAGGAGCCAACGATGTTGATATAGTCACGGGCAGACTGGGCGTGAACTGCGCCAGTCAGAGTGAAAGTGGCCGCGATGGCGAGGGCGAGCTTATGTTGGATCATAACATCTCCGGAAAGCGATAAATTTTGAGAAATGGAAAAACCCTTGTCCCTGAAGGTTGAGTTAAAAACTATAAGCATGGATTACTACGGCTTAGCGGCCTTTATATGTCATTTATATTGCAGTTTTATGGCGGTGAATACGGCTGCATATGTCATGAGGAGGAGAAATTGGAGGGTAAAGAGTGTCGCAGAAACGGTAAGGTAGTTTTGATAACCGGGTGCTCCTCGGGAATTGGCCATTGTGTTGCTCAGGGTCTGAAGGCGCGCGGCTGGCGAGTGTTCGCCACGGCACGCCAAGCTATAGACGTGGAGCGCCTGCAAGCTGATGGGCTGGAAAGCTTATGTTTGGATGTATGTGATTCAGTGTCGATTCAATCATCTGTGAAGGCGGTGTTGGATCGAACAAACGGACGGCTGGATGCACTGTTCAACAATGCAGGCTACGGACAGCCTGGTGCGGTGGAGGATATAAGCCGGGAAGCATTGCGGGAGCAGTTCGAAACCAACCTGTTCGGCGCTCTGGAACTGACCAACCAAGTGATTCCCGCCATGCGTCGGCAAGGTGCGGGGCGGATTGTGTACAACAGCTCGGTACTGGGTCTGGTGGCGTTTCCCTACCGTGGTGCCTACGTCGCTAGTAAGTTTGCGATGGAGGGACTGGCAGATACATTGCGCTTGGAACTTGCGGGTACCGGCATCCATATTTGCCTAATCGAGCCAGGGCCGATTATGAGCCGGTTCCGGGCGCATGCTTACGCTGCCTACCAGCGTCATGTCTGCGCTGAAAACAGCCCCCATCAGGAGAGATATGCTGCAATGGAGGCCCGGTTGCTCAAGGAAGGACCCGCAGCTCCCTTTACCTTGCCGCCGGCGGCGGTGTTAAAGCGAGTGATTCATGCGTTGGAGAATCCCCGGCCACGCGCCCGCTACCCGGTGACTGTACCGGCTTATCTGTTTGCCATCTTGCGGCGATGGTTGCCTACTCCCATGCTGGATGGAATCCTGCTGCGATCCGGCGGGGGAGGGCGGCGCTAGAGCACGGACACTCAACGGCAATGATTCTGTTACCGGTCTGCGGGCAGCCGTGAATGCTGCCCTATGCCTGGCCAAGCACGCGGACCGCTAGCAGATCGAACCGTTGTTTGGTGAGCGCCTTGCGTTTGGATGCGACGACATGGCCTGGACGACCGGGCGCAGCTCTAGCCACCATTGTTCCAGCGGCCGCCGGTTAGCAGCATCAACCATATCGGGCATCTGCTTGATTGGGAAAGTGGCCAATTTGCCTTCGGTCAAGCCGATAAACGCACCTGTCGCTGAACCACGCTCCATTTCCTTACTGAGAAAGTCGATGCCATAGGCTGCCAATCGAGTGGCGAGAATCCGGTCAAACGGAGAGGGGTTGCCACCCTGTTGAATATGGCCCAGTACCGCTTGGCGCACGTCGAACAGATGATTGCCTTCCTCTTCAAACAATCGGGCCAGAAAATCAGTCGTATATTGCGGGTTGGCGTATTCATTACGGATCGTCAGATAGAAGCGCCGCCCGCCACGGAAGCTGTCAATCATCTGCTCCACATCGGCCTGTAAATCCTTGAGGGTGATGCCTTCTTCGGGCAGATAAATACGCTCGGCGCCCGCCGCTAAACCGCTCATCATGGCCAAATAGCCGCAATGCCGGCCCATCACCTCAACCACAAAACAGCGCCGCGCTGCCATCGCCGATTGTTTGATACGGTCGAGCGCTTCGACGATGACGTTGAGCGCGGTGTCAGCACCGATACTCAAATCCGATCCAGGCAGGTTGTTGTCGATGGTGGCTGGCAAGCAAACCATCGGGATCTTGAAGGCGGGATAGCGCTCCCGCTCGCTATCCAGCCGGTGTAATGCCTGATAGGCTTTCCAGCCACCGATGACCAGCAAAGCGTCAATGCTGTGCGTTTCCAGCGAACGGGCCACGGTGTAGAGCTGTTCGGTCGTTGGAACTTGCCGGCTGGCGCCCAACTCGGCGCCGCCCAGCGCAGTCCAGCCTTCGACATCGCCCCAAGTGAGTTCTTCGATCCGGCCATCGACCAATCCGGCGAAGCTGCCGCGCACCCCCAGCATCATATGCCCGCGATCGCGGCCCAGGCGCACGGCAGCGCGGGCTGCGGTATTCATGCCCGGCGCCAGTCCACCGCCATGTAGCACAGCAATTCGGCGCGGACGGACGGAGGGCGTCACACTGGGCAACGCCTCAGCCATCGCCCTGAAGATTTTAGTCATCTCGGTAAAGCTGCTGCCGCGCAATTCCGTGGCCTTGGCGTAATCCTTTTCGGCAATGGTCCGGGCTACTTCCCGGGTCTGCTCGACGCATTGCATCAAGGGTAACCGCTGAACCCGGTTATAACGAACGCCGATTAGTTGCGGCTCGCTGTCGGGGGTGGCTGCCAGCAGTTCCTGGACGGCGGCATGGCCGACCAGGGTGCTCATCCAGCGGTCATAGGCGCTGGGCGTGCCGCCGCGCTGGACATGACCAAGAATGGTCACGCGGGTATCTTCGCCCAGCCGGTCTTCCAAAATCTGCCGGATGTAATCACCGTTAATGGGGTTGCCGGCCCGATCGGTCGCGCCTTCGGCCACCACCACGATACTGTCGCGGCGACCGGCTGCCCGGCCATGACGCAACAGCGCGCACATACGGTCTTCCCAGCCTTCCGCCGGGGGATATTCGGGGATAAGAACGTAGTCGGTGCCACCGGCGATGGCACTGGTCAGCGCCAGGTAGCCACAATGCCGGCCCATGACCTCGACCACAAAACTGCGCTGGTGGCTGGCCGCCGTGCTGGTCAGAGCATCGATGGCTTCGATGATCCGGTGCAGGGCGGAATCAGCACCGATGGTCATATCGGTGCCAACCATGTCGTTATCGATGGAACCCACGAGACCCACGATCATCAATGCCGGGTGAGCCTGGGCGGCCGCTTCATCGATCTCCCCGGCTTGAATCAGTTCTGTCAGCAGTTCCGGCCATTCCTGACGAAACAAATTGGCACCGGTCAGGCTGCCGTCGCCGCCGATGATCACCAACCGGTCGATGCCGCGCTGGAGCAGATTGCGAGCGGCGCGCCGGCGCCCGTCCCGCTCACGGAACGCCGGGCAGCGGGCCGTACCGATAACCGTGCCGCCCCGGTGCAGAACGCTGCCCATGTCGTCCCAGAACAGGGGGCGCACACGGTCGCCGCCATCGACCATGCCCTGATAGCCTTCATAAATGGCGTGGACGGCAGCGCCCTCCTGGAGTGCGGTGCGGACAACGGCGCGGACGGCAGCGTTCATGCCTTGGGCGTCGCCGCCGCTGGTTAGAACGCCAATGCTGATGGGATGGTCGGTCATGGATCAGAGTTTCCCTTGGCTGCTCATATGGATGGAGATAAGCTTAGCAGCACTTTTTAACCAATCGATTGCAGCAATTAGGGGCCTGTTGTTAATGCTTCACACAGGGTACACACAGGATGGCAGGGCCGGTCAGAGAAACATAATCTGCCACTGCAAGGACATGCTCAGTGGCAGATTATGTTCGGGTATCAGGGTAAATAAACTTGGCTTACTATCACTACCGGCTCACTTTGCTTCTACACCCAGTGGTTAGCTAGGGCCTAGGGCTAGTGGCCTTTGCTTTCCCTTAATTTTTCAAGCTCTTGAGCAGTATCAATCATGATTCGTTTGAATTCCTCGATCATTTTAGCGAGGGTCCCAATTTCATCATTAGAGCTCACTTCTACTTTGGCAGCAAAATCACCTCCCACTACACGAGTTGTAGCATCGACTACTTTATCGAGCGGCCATATTATTACGTAACTTACCATTAATATCATAATCATACTAATAATAAAGGCTCCACCAAGGGTTATAAGCAACATATTGAGGCCAGCAATTCCCGCTCTCTTTATT
>DDST01000181.1 GCA_002343485.1 Proteobacteria bacterium UBA2383 | reverse complement strand
GCCCGGCCATCGCCCGCCTTGGCCGCATCTTTCAGGGCCTCGACGATTCGGGCAGGGAAGGGACACCGAGCGCGATAAAGGTGCACAATGATCGCAGCGGCAACTTGAGCTAAAGCCTCTGCAGAACCGGTATCAGGCGGGTCTTGCTCAAGCATCGCTACAGTGACTGGACGGTCGGGAAAGTCCTGGGAGAGCCTCTGCAGGAAGCTTGCGACCTCCGTGGGCGCGTAACGCCAAGCGATCTCCAGCAGCTCGCTCCCTGGAAGTCCTTCCTCGAACGACGTCAGTAGGAGCCATTCGCCAAGTAGATCGGGCTGTAATGCCCGGATGATTTGACTCGGACCATGAGCGCCCGTATCGAGTGGCGAATCGGTCAACACCAATGCTTGGCGTCGCGTCGTCGCATCAATCTTGGGCAGGAGACCCCGGCGTGATGCAACTCGGCAGTCGATTTCCCGGGTCATGGTCGCCAAAACGGCGATGCGCAATGCAGGGTCGTCGTCTCCCAACAACGGCGCTACACCGTGGCAATTCCTACTCCAGCGGCTTTGGTAGTCTCGGTTTAGGGCGTCGTCAAGCAAGTCCTCCCGGGTCCAGCCCTGAAATCGCGTCCCACTCGCCAGGGCCTGCCCGAGGAAATAGCCGTAGAGAGGACGACCGTCCTTATCGATGTGTGCAAGCTGCTCCTTGATCGCGGAATCGGAAAGCGAAAGCGAAAGCTCAGTTCCGCCGATCTGGGCCACCTGACGCACGATAGAGACCAGCGATGCTCCATCGAGCGGTTCGAGTTCAAGCACGCCTGACTCGAACCGCGTGTCCATCAAGTCGCTGTCATTTCCGTCGTGGCGCTCGGCGAGCTTGAGAAACCACTCGGCGCGCCCGCTAGAGTCGTCCATACCAAAGGCTTGCCGGCGGAACGCAGCCTCTTTGATCGTCCCGAGGCCGCCCCTGTCCCAACGTTGCCGTTCCAGCAGCAGCAAACGCACGGGAGCACGCAATTCATTGCTGCGCCGGGCGAGCTCCTTAAACACCGTGCGGATCTTGTCTTCCCGCCCGACAACATAGTCGACAACGAGCAGATGGGGTTTGTCCGGTTGCCATCGACTCCAACCGTCACCAAACGCTTCGAGATCTTTTGTCTCAAGCAAACCGGCCGCCCAATCCTTTTCTTTCTCCGCGCGAAGGGTGAGTTCCAAGGCCAGCCGGCTTTTACCTTGGCCACCGACGCCGGCCAGTTGCAGCCAGGCAAACGGCCTATCCGCCTCCAAAAAGTTGCTCAATTGAGAAAACTCAGCATCCCGACCGAGAACGTCAAGAGAGCGTGCACCGTAGTAGTTGATGTTGGTGATACGCGGCGGCTTGCTGAGATGCGGTTGATCCGAACTCGGTTCGCACGGGGCATAAACACCATCTGACGCCTTCTGGCCCGGCGATGGCACTCGCTTTCTCAGAGTGGCCACTTCATTTTCAATGCCGAGGGCTTTCGCAATTTTCGCGATGGTATTGGCGTGCGGATTCTTGATCTTCCCTCTTTCCAAATCACCGATACGCCGTACTTTCTCCGGGTCATCAAACGCTTCGAGTGCAAGCCATTTTTGTGAGCGGCCTTCGGCCTCTCTCCGTTCTCGGATCAGGTCTCCGAAAAATTCACCGAAGCTTTTCGTCATAAATTCACCTGTTTCGACCTGTATTTCGTCCTAATTCGCCCTCGTGGGACGTACGAGCAACCAGAGATAATAGTCTCGCAAACCGTAAACGAGCAGAGGCCTCCGCTCATCACTTTTTGGAGAAGAAGATGATCGAGCGAATGAAAGCAAAAATGGCGAAGATGAACGTCAACCATATGTTCCATCGGGCTATCTATGGAGGACTGGCTATCACTTATAGCGCCGGGTATCTCGGCGCAGACAAAGACCTCATCTATCTGCTGGCAATGACACTGTACTTTTTGATGGCCATTCGCTGAGTGAGTGAAAACCGGCGGAGAAAGCGGCACTGTATCCCACCAATACGCGGTAGAGTGTTTACTGTTCTGTGATCGAATTTATCAAGGGGATTTTACGCTTTCGTAAAGCTTCTCCGGTCAGTGACCACGATGAATTGGCAGTGATGCCAGTCATCGAGGATTTCCAGCAAATCACGACGACCAACGAAATCGCCGGCTCGCAAAAGCAACGATGCTGCTGGAACAGATTTGGCGATTTCACAAAAAAGCGCTCGGCATCGTCAACGATGAAACCAAGGGATGGGCCGCCGAATTTACCGAAGCGATCAAACAGCTCGACGAACAGGTTAAAACCGACCGCGCCAACGCAACCAGCGACACGAGCGGACGGATTAACCCCAAGGATCAACCGCCCATCCCTGGCGGCTGATCTTCTTGCCCGCCCTAGAACAGATTGGGGAAGAACACGAAGGACATCAGACTGGCCAGGATGCCGACCACGATGCCATACAGCAGGAACGGCCACACCGTGCGCCGCAAGATAATCCCTTCCCGGCCTGAAAGACCGACTACCGCACACACCGCCACGATATTGTGGATGCACACCATATTGCCCATCGCGCCACCCGCCGCTTGCGCCGCCACAATGATCTGACGCGGCAACTCAAGCTGCGCCGCAACACCCCATTGGAACTCAGCAAACAACAGGTCAGACACCGTGTTAGAACCGGTGATGAACGCCCCCAAACCGCCCACATAAGACGCCACCATCGGCCAAGCATTGCCCGCGATACCCGCGACGGCCTGAGCCATCGCCAGCGGCATGGATGGATACGTGTGAGGATTCAACAGCGGATCGGCGATGCCGGAACCGCGAAAGATCGACACCAGCGCCACCGCAAAAAACAGCGCAATGGACGGATTCTTCATCTTGGCAATCGATTCGCTCCAGGCTTTCTGTACCGCTTCACCGCGCATGCCATGAATCAAAATGGTTAGAAGCGCCACCAGCATGAACGGAATGGTGCCGGGCAGATACAGATAGTCGATGGAACCGCTGACACTCTGATAGCCCAGGATATTGCCAAAGCTAATCTTCTGCGCAGCAAGCCAGCCCTTGAGGCCTAGATCGGGAATCCGGGTCAGCACCAGAATCAGACCGATCAGGATGTAGGGCAGCCAGGCTTTGAACTGGCTCATGTGGCTGGTGAACTCATTGGTGTTAGACCCCTTGATGTCACCGGTCCAGTCGGGGTCCCACTGGTCGTCGTGACCGAAATCCCAAGTTTCCTTGGGCACGCAAAACCCCTTTTTAGCGCCAGCGACGATGATGCCAAGACCCGCCAAACCCCCGATCAGCGACGGGAATTCGGGACCCACGAACCAGGCGAAGAATAGATAGGGTACCGAGAAAGACACCGCCGCGAAAATGCAAAACTTCCAAGCCTTGAAGCCGTCGGCCCAGGAACGGTTCGGGCCGAAAAAGCGCGTGATAAACCCCAGCATGAACACCGGCAGAATGAAGATCATCGGAAAATGCAGCACGGACGCCCATTGACCGATCAGCATATTGAACTCCTCGCCGGAGCCAAAATTCAGACCGGGCGCACCCGAAGCAATGGCCGTTTTAGCCAAGGGCTGAAGATACTTCATACCAAGAATGACCGGGGTGCCCACCGCGCCGAAAGTCACCGGGAAGGAGTTGAACACCAGGCAGATGACCGCAGCAGCCAACGGCGGAAAGCCAAGACTCAAGAGCAACGGCGCGGCCAAGGCGGCGGGCGTGCCGAAACCGGCAGCGCCCTCGATGAAGGCCGCGAACATGTAGCCGATGATGATCGCCTGAACCCGGCGGTCACCGGAAATATTCTGCATCCCATGCTGGATGGTCTCCATACCACCCGAATACTTGAGCGTGTACAGAATAATGATCGCACCGAAGACGATGATCAGAATGCCGACCGCTGTGATGACGCCTTGAACGGACAGGGCGGCGATATAGCCAATGGGCAAATTCCAGGCGAACAGTGCACCGAGAACGCACACCAGCCAGGCCAGAGGCATTGCTCTGGTCGCCGGCCAACGCAGTCCTGCCATCAAAACCAGCGCGACAGCGATCGGTAAAAAGGCGACCAGCGCCAATAAACCTAACGACATGGAAAACTCCTTTGGTGAAGAGCTTGAAATAAATAAACAGCATCCAACCCCGGCGTGTTGCCGGGAGAGATGCGCGCGCTGCCCATGAAAAAACCAACGGGCGCCGGGCATGAGCGAAGGCAAACCGGGGCAAGTGACGGTTTCCCCCAAGCTTTTTTTGAGTGATGACTGGCCAGCACCCGTGCTCTTTCTTCCCTGAAAACCCGCTTGGATAAATTTTGGGCGCAAAACACCCCCAACCCACCCAGGCGGGCATCCTTAACGATTTGATGGTGCTAGAGAATCAGCCGGTATTCGGCTGTGAGCAGCGATCGACCAAGTAGACGATGGAGCGGTAATAACGCCCGCTGTGCAGAGATAAACCGATTTCGCAGGTGCGGCTGGTGGAATACCCGGATGTGCAGTCCTCCGGCAACGCCGCGGATAAATCCCGCAAGGCGCTGGCGTTCAATTCCGGGCGGGTGAACCCCTTGTCCCCGGCCCAGCCGCAGCAGGAAATCCGGTCAGGGACAATGACATTGTCGACGCACGCTTCGGCGATGGCCTTCAACTTGGCCTGCAAACCCATGTTGATGTTGCTACAGGTGGGATGAATAGCGACCGTTTCTGGCCGCTTGTGGATCGTCAACCGCTCCAACACCACGTCATGCAGGAATTCCGTGATGTCGTACAGCTTGAGCGGGGCGGGGGCCGGGCCTTTCTTGACCCGGAACACACAGGGCGTGGTATCGAACACAATTGGATCTTGTCCGTTGCGGCTGGCCTTGAGCAGCGCCTGCTCGACTTCCCGCCGCTTGGCGTCAGCCTGCGCCGGCAATCCTTTGCTTTCAAAGGGCTGGCCGCAACACAGTGCACTGCTGTCCTCGGGCAGGATCACCTCGAATCCGGCCTTGCGCAGCAGAGCCGCGGTCTTCACCGGTAAAGCGTCCGCTTCGGGATCGCCCTTGGCCGGCCCCATGGTGCGGCTGGCGCAACTGGGGAAATAGACGACCCGCGGACGATCCGGCGCGGCGCTCGCTGCCGGCTTGGGCATCGCGCCAGCAGAAGGCATATAGCGGTTCCACAGCGGCAGCCGGTCCCCCGACAGTTTACGCATGGCCCCGGTCACACCGCCCTGCAAGGTGGAGCCAAAGACCGTGTGTGAGAGATGGGCGGCAGCCAGGTTGAAGCGCGTGGCCGTGGTGACGCCAGAGAAATGATTGGCCACCCAATTGCCGATCCGTTGCGCGGTTTGACCGCGCTGCTGACGGCGCTTCTTCAACATCATCGTGCCGGTGTTGATGCCGACCGGACAGGTCAGCGAGCACAGACTGTCAGCCGCACAGGTGTCCAGACCCTGGTATTGATAGGATTCGTCAATGGCTTGCAGTTGCTGGCCATCGTCGCCGGCGGCTTGCAGGCGCGCCATTTCCCGCAAGCCGGCGATACGCTGGCGCGGTGAGAGAGTCAGGGCGCGGGATGGACAATTCGGTTCGCAAAAGCCGCATTCAATGCATTTATCCACCAGCGGATCGACGGCGGCCATCGGCTTAATATTTTTTAGATGGACTTCTGGGTCGTCGTTGAGGATGACACCGGGATTGAGCAGATTACCGGGGTCAAACAGCGTCTTGATTTCCCGCATCAACTGGTACGCCTGTTGCCCCCACTCCAGCTCGACGAAGGGCGCGATGTTACGGCCCGTGCCGTGCTCGGCTTTCAGCGAGCCGTCGTATCGATCCACGATCATGTGGCAGACATCGTCCATGAAATGTTTGTAGCGTTCGGTTTCGTCCGGCTTGGCAAAGTCGGGCGTGATGACGAAATGCAAATTTCCTTCAAGCGCGTGACCGAAGATGATCGAGCCAGCATAGCCATGCTGGTCGAACAAGCGCTGCAAATCCAGGGTCATTGCCGCCAATTGAGGGACGGGGACGGCGACATCCTCGATGATGACGGTGGTGCCGGTCGCCCGCGCCGAACCGACCGAGGGAAACAGTCCCTGGCGGATCGCCCACAACTGGGTGAATTCTTCCGGCCGGTCAGTAAATTGGAACGGGAGCAGGGTTGGTGTGCCGGCAATCGCGGCGGTGATGACCTCGACCTGAGCGGTCAAGGTTGCTGGGTTGGCCGCCCGGGTTTCCACCAGCAGAGCGGCGGCGGTTTCCGGCAGTTCCTTGAAGTACGGCGGCATACCCGCCTTATTCTCCACCGAACGCAGCGAGGCGCGATCCATCAATTCCACCGCCGCGACCGGCTGGCTTTTCAGCGCCGCCACCGCCTTGCACGCGGTCTCGATATCGGGAAAGATCATCAGCGCCGTGGCTTTATGCGTATGTTCTTCGACCGTGTGATAGGTGATTTCGGCGATAAAGCCCAGCGTCCCCTCGGAACCGATCATCAAATGCTGAAGGATTTCAAACGGGTCCTCATAGTCCACCAGAGCATTGAGACTGTAACCGCAGGTATTCTTGATCTTGAACTTGTCACGGATGCGTCCGGCCAGCACCGGATCGGCGCGGGTGCGCTCGCCCAGTCCGGTAAGCTGCGCGAGTAAAGCGCCGTGGCTGGTTTCGAACGCGTCGCGGCTGGCCGGGTCGCCGGTGTCCAGCAATGTGCCGTCAGCCAGCATGACACGCATGCTTTTCAGCGTCTTATAGCTGTTTTGCGCCGTGCCGCAGCACATGCCGCTGGCATTGTTGGCAGCGATGCCGCCGATTTGGCAGGTGTTGATCGATGCCGGGTCGGGACCGATCTTGCGCTGGTAGGGTGCGAGATAGCGGTTGGCGTGACCACCGATGATGCCTGGTTGCAGGCTGACGGTCGCCGCGCCCTCGCCAATCCGCCAGTTCCGCCAGCCATCGCCCAATTGCAGTAAAACGGAATCGGTCACCGCCTGGCCGGACAAGCTGGTGCCAGCGGCGCGAAAGGTTACCGGGGTCCCGTATTGATGCGCCAACGCCAGGATACGCCGCATCTCCTCTTCGCTGTCCACCCGCACGACCAGTTGGGGAATCAGACGGTACAGACTGGCGTCGGTACCATAGGCAAGAGTGCGTAAGGGGTCACTGATCAGTCGTGTTGCCGGGATGATGCCTTGAAGATCGCGATGAAGGCTTTGATAAGCAAGCGAGCGCATGGGTGGATTATCCTCGTTTTGGTGTTAGATCACGCCTTTAAAGCCGGGCGTTTATTTTATATTTGGTCATACGGTCTGACCAAATATACCAACCTCTTTTTCATCTTGCAATATATTGGTCATATGGTCTGACCAAATCATTGTTAAGCTAGAATTGGTGCTACGAACAGCACCTGCTTCATGATATTTTGCGTACTATGAATGCTGCGAACCGCTATCGTAGCGAGTCTCAGTTCAATGTTTGTTGGGTACGGCCATGCAATTTGAAACAATTAACCCTCCAAAAGTCGCAGATGTCATCGTCAACCAGATTGAGCAATTGATTTTGGAAGGCGTCCTCAAACCTGGCGAACGGCTGCCCCCAGAACGGGAATTGGCTCAGAAATTCAACGTTTCCCGCCCATCGCTGCGTGAGGCTATTACCACACTGAAGTCGAGAGGGTTGCTGCAAAGCCGGCGGGGCGGCGGCAGCTATGTCGTCGATGTGATCGCGCCAGGTCTTACCAACCCTTTGATTGAGCTTCTTAAAAACCATCCAAAAGCGATGTTCGACGTGCTGGAACTGCGGCACGCTCTGGAAGAGGTCGCGGCCTATTTCGCCGCCTTGCGCGCGACCGGCGCTGACCGGGAAATCCTGCAACGCCGCTTTGCCGAGCTAGAAGCCATCCAAAAAGGTAAGCACGAACCCCAGCATGATGCTGTCGTAGATGCCGGCTTTCATCTCGCTATTGCCGATGCGTCCCATAACGTGGCGTTGATCCATGTGATGCGCGGCTTGTTCGATTTGTTGTTGAGCCATATCAACCGTTCGCTGGAGCGGTTGTACACGCGCGAAGACAATTACGTGATCATTCACAGCCAGCATCAAGCCGTCCTGGAAGCCGTGCTGAAACGCGATCCGGAAGCGGCCCGGCAAGCGGCCCATGTTCACCTGGCTTTCGTCGAAACCACCCTGCGCGAACTCGACGAAGAAGCTACCCGGCAGACCCGCGCCCAACGCCGTTTGCAAGACAACGTGAACATCGAAACCAGCACTTGACTCAGGGCGGAAACGGCGGATGAAATGCATCGTTTTAGACCGGCTGGCCGCTGCTTATCGCGCAGGACAACGATTGGTGCTGGTCTTCGACTACGATGGGACGCTGACACCACTGGCGGACCATCCCCGTCTGGCACATCTTGATCCTGCATTGCGCGAGGTACTGGCGAGGCTGGCTGCGCTGCCACGGGTCACGGCCGGCGTGATCAGCGGCCGAGCGCTGGATAACCTCATCGGCATGGTTGGCCTGGACACGGTCAGCTATGGCGGATCGACCGGCCTGGAATTACAGATCGCTGGAGAGCGCCGCATTACGAACGAGGCCCTGGAAAGCTGCGCTCTGCTAGAGGCCCTGTGCGCCACGGTTGAAGAACCGTTAGCGGATTACCCCGGCGCATGGATCGAGAAAAAACCATTCGGCTTCACCGTTCACTACCGGCTCCTGGCTACAGACTGGGTTGAATCGTTAAGGATGCAAACCTTTTCCTTGCTTGCGCCTCATTTGAACAGCGTGTGTCTTCTGGATAACCCTTTAGCCATCGAAGTGTTACCGGCCATTGGGCAGGACAAGGGTACGGCGCTGCGCTCTATCGTTGCTCACGGTGGCGCAGAACCGGTCACCGTGCTTTATGCGGGTGATGCGCTCAATGATGAACCCGCCTTGCAGGTAGCGGCGGAGATGGGAGGAATCTCCTTAGGTATCGGGCCGGAAGCGCCAGTGGCCGCTGAATATCGTCTGCCCGATCCCGCTGCGTTGCAGGGCCTGCTCGCGGCGCTAACTGAGGAAATCTTGTAGTTTCATGGAGTTGTCCCCTGATTTCGCCACCTTGCTATTGTTAGGCACGGTTGCCCTGCTTGCGGGCTTTATCGACGCCGTCGCCGGCGGCGGTGGAATGCTGGTCATGCCAGCCCTTTTAAGCATCGGGATGCCACCCCACTTGGTAGTGGGCACTAACAAGCTGATCGGCACGTTTGGCACCTTCAGCGCATCGCTGACTTTCATCCGTAAAGGGTTGTTTCAACCGGCGCTGTGGCGGGCGATGAGCTTCGGGACGTTTGCTGGCGCGTTAACCGGAGCGGTGTTGATTTACCTGATGAGTGCCGGCGTATTGAAAAAACTGCTGCCGCTGGCCATCCTGCTGGCATCGGTCTATCTGATCTGGCCGCGCCGCGCTCACCTCCCGGTCATCAGTTCCCCGGAACCACCCGCGGCGCAACCGCGCAGTGTCCAGCTGACCGCTGGCGGCCTGATTGGCTTTTACGATGGCTTTATCGGCCCTGGCACCGGCGCGTTCTGGATGGCGGCGGCGATGAAGCTGTTCCACCTCGATTTGGTGGCCGCCGCCGGGGTAGCCCGGTTCATGAATTTCATCAGTAACCTGACTGCGTTGCTGACTTTCACTATGCTCGGCAATATCGACTACACCATCGGTCTAAGCATGGGGGCGCTGCTGATGTGCGGCGCATTCCTCGGCGCGCAGAGCGCCATTCGCTACGGCGCGCCGTTTATCCGTCCGGTGTTCCTGCTGGTCGTCGTGTTGATGGCCGGACGGCTCCTGGTCACGGGGTAGCTCAACCTTCTCTGAGCGCAGCGATCACGGGTCCGGTCTCCGGCCAAACACCGCGCCACAGATGAAAGGACCCTGCCGCCTGCTCGACCAGCATCCCCAACCCATCCAGGGACTGAACGGCTCCATGCGCCCGGCCCCAGCGGACAAAGGCAGTCGGCTCCCGGCCATACATCAAGTCATAGCACCAGCCCTCCGCCGCCAGCACATCGTCTGGCAAGGGTGGAACCGCATCGTCCAAACCAGCGGCAGTGGCGTTGATAATCAGATCGAACCGCCGCCCGGCCAGTTCGGAAAAACCGCACGCCGACACGCGCCCCAAGCCGCTAAAGCGCAGCGCCAATCCTAACGCCTTGTCCGCCGTGCGATTGGCGATAACCAATTGTGCGGGCTGTTCCGCCAGCAACGATTGCAATACCCCGCGCGCTGCGCCGCCTGCGCCCAGCAACAGAATCCGTTTTTCTGCCAGCGGATAACGGTGATTGACGGTTAAATCGCGCACCAGTCCCGGCCCGTCGGTGTTGTCGCCCCGCACGCCGCCTGGCCCGAAAATCAAGGTATTCACTGCCCCGGCCCGCTCGGCGCGGGCGCTCAGAATATCAGCGAACACCCAGGCATCCTGCTTGAAAGGAACAGTCACATTCAGACCCTTGCCGCCAGCGGCATGAAAGGTGCGCGCCGCCGCCGCGAAATCACCCGGTTCGACCAGAATGGCGCGATATTCCAGATTCTGGCCGGTCTGGGTGGCGAACAGGGTGTGAATCCGCGGGGATTGGCTGTGGGCAATGGGGTGGCCCATCACGGCGTATTGGTCGAGTTGCAGGATCATGGCTTTCCTTCATTTTCAGCTTCACGCAACGGTGCGTGCAACCGTTGTTCGAACTCCGCTGGCGGCACATATTGCAGCAAGGCTCCCCCATTATCGCCCAGCAGTAAATCCAAACCCAGCGCCGGATACAGCCAGTGCGCGCCATCCGGAACGGTAATTTTTTCTGCCGGTTCGCCGAAGCGTTGACGCACCAGCCCGGCATCCAGCTTGACCACAGGCAGATAGGTGATGGCAGTGATCACCGCGCTTAAAGCCAAATCATGATCAGCCTCGGCAACTGGATAGCGGCGGCCTTGATGAACCGCCGGTTCACCCTCGCCCGCATGGGCTTTCAACACCGCCAGCGCCGATTCCGGCAGTTGCGCCGGCAACACCAGCCGTGCATTCAGTCCACCAAGGACCGTATCCCGGAAATACCCTTCTAAGCCTAACCGCCCTTCCCTATCCTCAAATACACCTAACTCATAACGCCGGCCCAGTTTATTCACCCCATCCCGCAGCGTACTCTCGCCCAGGGTCAATCCAAACACGGTCAGAGCAGCACCATCCGGACGGACAGTAATCTGCCAGGGTAAATCCTGACCGGGCGGCGAGGATTGACCGCCGGGTGGGCGCATGATCGCCAGAAAGAATACGCTCAGGGCAACGCCCAGCGCTGCCAGCGCCCACACTTTCCCGTTTTTCATGATCCCTGCCGCAACCAGCCCGCCGCCGGGCCGGCAAAATAGGTCAAAATGGCGTCCGCCCCGGCCCGCTTGATCGCTAGCAGCGATTCCATCACCACCGCTTGCTCATCCAGCCAGCCATTGCGTGCCGCCGCCAGCAACATGGCGTATTCACCGCTGACCTGGTAAACAAAGGTAGGGGCGGCGAACTGATCTTTGACCCGGCGCACGATGTCCAAATAGGGCATCCCGGGCTTGATCATGACCATATCGGCCCCTTCCTCCAGATCCATCGCCACCTCGCGCAACGCCTCATCGCTGTTGGCCGGGTCCATCTGGTAACTGTATTTATTGCTCTTGCCCAAGGCACCCGCCGAACCGACGGCATCACGGAATGGTCCGTAGAAGCTGGATGCATACTTAGCGGAATAGGCGAGAATCCGGGTATGGATGAAATCATTGGACTCCAGCACTTCGCGGATGGCAGCGATCCGTCCATCCATCATGTCCGAAGGCGCTACGATATCGGCCCCGGCCTCGGCGTGAGACAGCGCCTGTTTAACCAGCACCGCTACGGTTTCATCGTTCAACACATAACCAGAGCCGTCGATCAGCCCGTCTTGACCGTGACTCGTAAACGGGTCCAGCGCGACATCGGTGATCACACCCAGTTCAGGCAGTGCCTTTTTGAGGGCGCGCACTGCCCGCTGCGCCAGACCATCGGGATTATACGATTCAGCAGCGTCCAGTGACTTGGCTTCCGGCGGCGTAACCGGAAACAACGCCACGGCGGGCACCCCCAGCCTGGCTAACCGCTCGGCTTCGTGCAGCAACTCATCAACGGTCAATCGCTCCACACCCGGCATTGACGCGACAGGTTCGCGGCGTTGTTGACCTTCGATCACAAACAATGGCTGAATGAGATCGGCGGCGGTCAACACGGTCTCCCGCATCAGCCGTCGCGAGAAGCCGTCGCGGCGCATCCGGCGCGGCCGGGCGCCGGGAAACTGGCCAGGAATGATTTGGGGTAATCGGGACACCGGAATATCCTCGGAGGTAGATGGTCAAAGAGGGTCGCCTTCACAGTAAGGCGCATTATAAACCGCATGGAGTTCTGGCATGACTGATCTGCTTCAGCATGAAATCCCCTTCCGGCTTGGCTGCTTTTTCACCGTGCTACTGGCCATGATGCTATGGGAATGGCGCTGGCCGCGCCGGCCATTGGCGCTATCGAGAATCCGGCGATGGCCAGCCAATCTAGGTATTGTTATGGTGGATAGCATCATGCTGCGATTGGTGTTTCCGGTACTCGCAACCGGTGCAGCCGGTCTGGCGGCAGTGAACGGCTGGGGTCTATTTCATGTATTGAATACCCCATTTTGGCTGGCGTTTATCGCCTCATTGCTGCTATTAGACCTGGTGATCTACACCCAACATGTCGTGTTCCACAAGGTTCCCGCGTTGTGGCGGCTACACCGGATGCACCATACCGATCTGGACTTCGATGTCACGACCGCCTTGCGTTTTCATCCACTGGAGATTGTGTTGTCGATGCTGGTCAAACTGGCGGCCGTCGTATTATTGGGCGCCCCGCCGGTCGCAGTAATGCTATTCGAGGTCATCTTGAACGCGACCGCCATGTTCAACCACGGCAATGTCGCATTGCCGAAGCGCTGGGATCAGGTGTTACGCTGGATGCTGGTTACCCCGGACATGCACCGGGTTCATCATTCGGTGCGTGTCGAAGAAACCGATAGCAACTTTGGTTTCAACCTGCCGTGGTGGGATCGGCTGTTTGGCACTTACCGGGATCAGCCGCATGAGGGCCATACCGGCATGACCATCGGCCTCGGGTACTTGCGTGATTGGCGCGCCACCCGATTGTACGGGTTACTGCTGCAACCATTCCTAAATGCTGAACCGGCGTCTCTTACCCCGCACTCTAACCCTCCCTCGCTAGAAGAGGGAAGGTAGCCGTTCAGCTAAACTCCAATCGAAACCCGGCTTTTTTCAAATACCGTGCTTCAGCGTCCAAATCCGCTTGAGTCAGCGGGTTCGCATCGAGCCACCCTTCGGGAAAGCACAACGTCAACTGTTGCCGGTTTACCTGAAGACTCAACATCGGCAGCGCATGCCGGCTACGGCCCCGGTGCAATACCACGGCCAAGCGCAGCAGCACACACAACCGCTGAGCCAGCGAAGCCCGTTCCTTGGGCAGATGCTCGAATGCCTTCGCGGGAAATCCCCGCCGATGACGGCGCACCAGCGTAGCCAGCAATATTTGATCACTCTGAGAAAAACCAGGCAGATCAGCGTGCTCCAGAATATAAGCACCGTGCTTATGGTATTGGTCATGCGTCAACAACAAGCCAATTTCGTGCAACCGGGCGGCCCACTCCAGGTTATGCGCCAATTCTTCCGCTGCCAGATGCCAGGCATCGCGCACCTGGTTCAGCAGCATCCAGGCCGTTGCGCTCACCCGTTCAGCCTGCGCTTTGTCTAAGTCATAGCGGTCAATCACTGTGGCGATGGTGCGATCCCGGACATCTTCATGGCGGATACGGCCCAGTAGATCGTAAATCACCCCTTCCCGTAAGGCTCCTTCCGACACCTCCATGCGTTCTACGCCCAGCACTTCGCATAAGCCATGCAACACCGCAAATCCGCCAGCAAAAACCTGAGCACGGGCCGGTTCCAATTGCCAGCGAGCCGCCATCGTCTCGGGCCGGCCGGTTTCCAGCAAGGCGGTGCGCAGCCGCCGTAATGCCTCCAGGGTAATTCCTTCACGGCTCCAGCCTTCCTGCGCGACAACATCCTGAATAGCCTTGATCGTCCCCGAAGCGCCGGTCGCCACTTGCCAGCCCTGATCACGGAATTCCTCGCGCACCGGTTCCAGTTTCAATTGCACCAGCAGTTCTGCCTCACGCATCCGTGACTCGGTGATTCGTCCTTTATCGAAGCAGGAGCGGCTCAGGCTGACGCAGCCCATTTTGAGACTGGTCAGATGATGGATTTCAAATTTCTCACCGAGGATCAATTCGGTGCTGCCACCCCCAATATCCACTACCAGGCGCTGGCCAGCCGTATCGGCCACATTGTGAACGACCCCTAAATAGATCAGGCGCGCCTCTTCCTGGCCGCTGATGGTCTCAATATTATGTCCCAGAACCGCCTCGGCCCGGGCCAAGAACACGGCGCTGTTGCGCGCCTGCCGCAAGGTGTTGGTGCCAACCACGCGCAACTGCTCCGGCGGAATTTGCCGCAACCGCTGGCCAAAGCGCGCCAGGCAATCCAAAGCACGCAATTGCGACTCTTCAGACAGCCGGTTTCTGCTGTCTAAACCCGCAGCCAACTGCACCATCTCCCGTAGCCGGTCCAGAGTCTGCACCTGCCCGTTGGCGATGCGGGCAACGATCATATGGAAGCTGTTGGAACCCAAGTCAATTGCAGCGACAATATCGGAAGACACGGAATAGTCCTTATTTTTGAATAATTTTTGATCTACTAGCGACTTTATACACCCCTAATCAAACCAAAACCCGGCCGCAATCCTCTGGAAACCTCAAAGCAACCGCAAACGGGCTTGGTGAAAGGCTTCACGCATCTCATCAAAGGTCCGCGCTACTGGAAACTGCGGGAATTCGTCAATCACATTTTGCGGTGGACGAAATAGAATGCCAGCCTCAGCTTCCGCCAGCATCGCGGTATCGTTGTAAGAGTCGCCGGCAGCGATCACGCGAAAATTGAGCTGATGAAAAGCTTGCACGGCCTGCCGCTTGGAATCAGGCTGTCGCAGAACATAACCGGCCACCCGGTCATCCACGACTTCCAACCGGTGGCAGAATAAAGTTGGCCACCCCAAACGCCGCATCAATGGCAAAGCGAATTCATAATAGGTATCCGACAAAATCACCACTTGGAACCGCTCGCGTAACCAGTCAAGAAACTCGCATGCTCCCTCCAGCGGCCCCATCCCGGCAATCACCTGCTGGATGTCAGATAGTTTGAGTCCATGCTGATCCAGCAACGCCAGCCGGCCTTGCATCAGTTGATCATAATCGGGAATATCGCGGGTGGTCAGCCGCAGCCCCTCAATACCGGTGCGTTCGGCAACATTGATCCAGATTTCCGGGATCAGGACCCCTTCCAGGTCCAAACAAGCCAGTTCCATGAGAATCTCCTGTGGTCTACGCAAGCGCGCTGAGACCTGTTGATGGGGTTCGATAAGCAAAGTTTGCGACTACCACTAACGGTCGAGCAGTTCAGCCAACTGCTCAGTATTAAGCCGCAACCGTAACGCCAATACCATGATCAGGTCGATGGCCACCTTGGGATTTTGCTCCAAAAACGGCATAAAATCTTTTCGATGAATGACCAGCAATTCGCTGGGCGCCAGCGTCGTCACTGTCGCCGAGCGGCCTCGTCCGTCGAGCATGGCAATCTCGCCAGCGATATCTCCCGGCCCAACGGTACCCAGTACAACTTCCTTCCCATCTCCATCGGCGACGCTTACTTTGAGCCGTCCGTGCAAGACGATCAGCATCTCATCGCCATTGGAGCCCTTTTCGAAAACAACATAGTTGCCAGGCAGGGTCACAATGCGCGACATCGCCACGATCGTTTCCACATGGCCTGGCGAGAAATTGCGGAACAGGAAGCATTTGCGCAGAATATCCGACCGTTGCAGAATAATATCGGGCCGTTGCTGTTTGGGCGCTGCCCAAGCGCTGCCCAGAGTCAGCGCCCCGTGTAACTGGCTAGCGATCAATGGCCGCTTGATACAAACATGCTCGGATTCAAGCATCGGGCTCACCGACGCCAGAATACTATTCGCCTCCAAGGCATCCTGTTGATATTCATTCCAGAACAGCATAGCGCCTGGATCATCCGCGTTGACGATAAAAATACCGGTCGATTTTCCGCCATTGTCTGTTATCTGATAGGCCACATCCTGGTTGCTGGCCACCGATAAAATGTTGCGGATCATCCGGCGGTCCTTTTCTGGAAATCCAATGACGCTAACAATGACTATCTTTGGCATGATTCCTCACCTCCACCTATTATTATTTGCTATGGGCCGCTTACTGCGGGCTTCCTGGCATATCCGCGACACGCATAGCCACACTATAATTGATTTTAATCCAGGATTGCTTCTCTCCACATTTAGTAGCAGTGGCGGCAATGTCAAACAGAAAGGTAACAGCTCACCAAGGTGTCTCATCCGATGAAAAATGCTCTGAACAAACGCTTATTTCTCAGCACCGGCCTATGTTTAAGTCTTCTGTGGCTAGCCGGCCCGCTCAAGGCGGCAGAATCGACGGCGATGCCCGCCAGTAGTCCCGAACTTAGCTTGATGACCGGTCGCGAGCCGGGTACCTACTATCAACTGGGTCGAGATTTGAAAAAGCTGGCTGGCCGTCACCAGATTGATCTATCGGTCATTCCTTCAGCCGGTTCGCTGGAAAACATCTTTAAGGTTTATGAGTATCCTAGCCTACAACTGGGTTTGAGCCAATTCGATAGCCTGAGCCTCGTCGCACTCGAAGCAACCATCAGCGATGATGGGGATGCCGAGGAATTGAATAAGCTGGTTAACTCGCTGCAACTGGTGTTGCCACTGTACTACGAGGAGGTGCATGTTCTAGCTAAAGCACCGGAGATCAAGCAACTGGCAGATTTAAACGACAAGAGCATTGCCGTGGGTGATGCGGTCAGTGGCACCTATGGCACAGCCACTATTTTGCTGGATCTGTTCAAGATCACCCCAGCTGAACAACCGGAAATGGATGCAGTGACAGCCCTTGATGCGCTGCAACGCGGCGAAATCGACGCGATGATTTACGTGGTTGGCTCGCCAGCTCAACTCTTCACCGGCCCTCTGGCGAACGCTGACGGCCTGCACCTGGTCTCTATTGAGGTTCCAGATGATATCGCCAAGAATGAGCTGTTCCAAACTTTCTACAAAAAAGCAACCATCGCGGATGGGACCTATGTCTGGCAGAAACAAGCGGTCCCCACTCTGTCAGTGGGTACCGTGCTGTTCACGAGCAATAAGGACCAAAACGATGAGAACTGCCAAGCGATTGGACGGTTTGCTAAAATCGTGTACGACAACCTGGATGAGCTGGGCCGTACGGGCCATCCGAAGTGGAAAAGCATCAGCATCGACCGCGAGGCCCTGCTAAAAGCGCCACATCTGTCGCCGTGTGTCGGACAGGCGTTTAAGTAACACTCTGCGGACTTTCATAAAAAGAAGCCAGCCTAAATACGCTGGCTTTGCTTTGCCCTTTTAATCGATAGCGGAACCGGACAGCCTCTGCCGCTTTTTACCGTAATCCGGGAAGCCCGCTGATACAGCCCACTTCCCCTTTCTGCGCATTGATCAGGGGAGTCAGCCACAAGGAATCCACAGTCCCCGAACTCCAGCCATACTGATATTTTTCAGCGCTATCATGCTTAACTCACCCGTGTCACGATTCTGATCAAGGGTAGAAGGTTTCATCATCATCGGTGTTTTGCCATACATAGTAAGCGTCGGCACTGAACTCCCGACTGATACCTATTCAAAATGCGTCACCAGGTAAAGCAGCTTACCGCCTTGTCCTGTCGCTGGAGCGCCATCCACCTTGATTAAAGAATTAGAATCCGGTGTATTGGCGATGAAAGGATTGCCATTGATATCCAGCAACACATTGCCATTTACATCATAAAGCTGGCCACCAGTAACATCAGTAATCGTATCCAGGCTGCTGCTGTAAAGCGGCTTAAAGCTTAATGCTGAAGTCTTCTGAGTTCCGTCGCTGCAGGTTACGATGACATTGGAAGTGGTATAAGCTCTGGCTCGCTCGCTATCTGTGGATGGCGCTGGCATGCGGGTAAATTCTACGGAGCGGACTTTAGCGGACGCAGCAGGAGCTAGGAACATCACTATCATCCCTGCAACTAACTACTCCCATCGAAGCCAAAACAGTGACCGCTAACAATTTCATTTTCATCGGTGAATTCTCCCAAGAGACGAATAGTCAAATACGATGACATGCCAAGATGGCCTATAGGCAACTAACGAATGACAAAATAAAGACTTCCTGATAACAGATCCTCCCCTTTCCAACCTTCTTCACATGGTCTAAAGTTGAAACGTCGAATCGACAAAGATGATAGATTCGATGCAACTCAGACATCACCCCGCAGATAAACCATGGCGACCAACCCTAACACTGTTACGACCCAACCCGGTGGCCAACTAAGTGGTCTCGCCAGGCAACTCGTGCTGAATCATTTGCTTGATGAAGCTGCCGCACTCAAGGCCCTTGAGCAATCCCGTAAGGAAAATCTTCCTTTCGTTGCCTATCTAGTTGAAAATAAACTTGCCCGCGACAAGGATATCGCTCGTCTGGCCGCCCGCAGTTTCAATCTCCCCTTGTTTGATATTGATGCTCTAGAAATTGACAAGGCCATTGTCCAGCTGGTCGATCAAAAACTGCTCCGTCAACATCACGCCCTACCGCTGCACAAGCGTGGCCGGCGGCTGTTTGTCGGAGTGAGCGATCCCACCAATCAGCGGGTGCTGGAAGATGTTAAATTTCAGACTCGTCTGGATATCGAGCCAGTCATCATCAGCGAAACGCAGTGGGCCAAGGCGATCGAAAGCGCGATCGATACCCAGGCAGCAGCGATGGTCGACCAGGAGATTGGCGATCTTGACTTCAGCACCGAGAGCGACAGCTCCCGGGTTGAAACTCTGACACAATCGGATGCTGATGATGCACCTGTGGTTCGTTTTATTAATCAGGTTATTTTGCAAGCTATCAATCGCGGTGCATCCGATATTCACTTTGAACCCTACGAAAAAATCTACCGGGTGCGCTTCCGTCAAGACGGCATGTTGGATGAAGTCTACAAGCCGCCAGTCACCATGTCGCCGCGCTTGGCTGCCCGCCTTAAAATCATGGCTCAACTCGATATCGCTGAGCGCCGGGTACCACAGGACGGGCGTCTCAAGCTATATCTGACCAAGCAGCGAGCTATCGATTTCCGCGTCAATACCATGCCGACTTTGTACGGTGAAAAGGTAGTGCTGCGCCTGCTCGATCCCTCCAGTGCCCAAATGGGCATCGATGCATTGGGTTATGAAGAACGTCAAAAGGAACTGTTTTTAAAGGCCATTCATAAGCCACAAGGCATGGTGCTGGTGACTGGCCCGACAGGCAGCGGCAAAACGGTGTCGCTCTATACCGCGCTCAACATCCTGAATACCCCTGAAGTCAACATCTCCACCGCCGAAGACCCGGTAGAAATTAACCTCCCCGGTATCAACCAAGTGAATGTCAACCCAAAAGTCGGCATGACTTTCGCCAGTGCCTTGCGCGCTTTTCTCCGCCAGGACCCGGACATCGTGATGGTTGGCGAAATCCGCGACCTGGAAACTGCTGAAATCTCGATTAAAGCCGCCCAGACAGGCCATATGGTACTGTCCACTCTGCACACCAACAGCGCTCCTCAGACCCTGAACCGATTAATGAACATGGGAGTAGCCGCCTATAACATCGCCTCCAGTGTCACATTAATCATTGCTCAGCGGCTTGGGCGACGGCTATGCAATCATTGCAAGGAAGAAATCCACATTCCTCCAGAGGAATTGATCCATCAAGGCTTCCGCGAAGACGAACTCAAAGATTTAACGATTTACAAAGCCGCCGGCTGTGATCAATGCAACCGTGGTTACAAGGGCCGGGTTGGTATCTACGAAGTCATGCCGCTTTCCGAGGAAATGGGCCGGATCATCATGGAAGGTGGTAACTCGATCCAGATCGCCGACCAAGCGCGCCGTGAAGGCATTAATGATCTGCGTCAATCAGGACTCAACAAGGTCCGTATGGGAATGACCAGTCTTGAAGAAATCAACCGAGTAACAACGGAATAACCACCGTGGCTAAGCAACCGACGCTGGCAAAAAAAGCCAAGAAAAAAGATGAAGAACCGACTTTTAAGTGGGAAGGCACTGACAAACGGGGAACCCGGGTTAAAGGTGAGTTGCGGGGGGCGAATCAGAACCTGATCAAAGCTGAACTACGCCGGCAAGGTATTGTCCCGCTGAGCGTCAAGAAAAAGGCCAAGCCGCTATTCACCTTTGGCGACAGTATTGTCCCGAAAGACATCATGCTGTTCACCCGTCAGCTTTGCACGATGTTGTCATCTGGCATCGCCGTGGTTCAGGCGCTGGATATGGTTGGACACAGCAACCGTAAGCCCAAGGTCAAAGAACTCATTCTTGATATCAAGGCCGAGGTGGAAAGCGGCACCGCCCTGTCTAAAGCCTTCTCTAAACACCACCTTTACTTCAACGATCTGTATTGCAGTTTGGTGCATGCTGGCGAGGAAGCCGGGGTCCTGGAGGTGCTGCTCGATAAGATCGCCACCTATCTAGAAAAATCCGAGGCGCTAAAGGCCAAGGTCAAGAAGGCGCTCACCTACCCCGCTATCGTGCTGGTGTTCGCCTTTGTCGTCACTGCGATCCTGCTGCTTTTCGTTATCCCGACCTTTGAAGATCTGTTCAAGGGCTTCGGTGCCGAACTGCCTGCTCTAACCCAGTTTGTTATCGACTTATCCGCAACGTTCCAGGAACACTGGTATTTTATTCTCGGTACACCCGTGGTAGCTATTGTCGGCTTCCTGGAAGCTCGCA
This sequence comes from Proteobacteria bacterium UBA2383, assembly GCA_002343485.1. Taxonomy (GTDB): domain Bacteria; phylum Pseudomonadota; class Gammaproteobacteria; order Competibacterales; family Competibacteraceae; genus UBA2383. The sequence goes on along the minus strand of DDST01000181.1, from coordinate 25,892 downwards.
AGCGCTCCCGCAAATTCTATCAATTGGTGGATCGCTGGGTACTACAAGTTCCGCTCATTGGCGATTTGGTGGCAACTTCGGCCAATGCCCGTTTCGCCCGTACCCTGTCTACCCTGTTCAGTGGCGGCGTGCCACTCGTGGATGCCCTGCAGAGCGTGGCCGGCGCAACTGGCAACTACGTTTATGAGAAAGCAGTCATGGAGATGCGTGAATCGGTCTCCATTGGCCAGCAACTCAATTTCGCCATGCGCCAGAGCAACCTCTTTCCTGATATGGTGATTCAAATGGTGGCCATCGGCGAAGAGGCGGGGTCGCTGGGCGACATGCTGGCCAAGGTCGCTGATTTTTACGAGGCAGAAGTGGATCAAAAAGTGGATACGCTAACCACGATGATCGAACCCTTACTCATGGCCTTCCTGGCTGGCGTGGTCGGCACCTTGGTAGTCGCCATGTATCTGCCCATCTTTAAGCTGGGAGCGGCCATTTGATGGTAGCTCCCAGATGACTCTCATGGAACTGTTGGCCAGCTCGCCACCGCTGTTCATATTTCTGACTATCTTGCTGGGCCTGATGACCGGCAGCTTCCTTAATGTAGTCATTCATCGGCTGCCTTTGATGATGGAGCGGGAATGGCGCAGACAATGTGCGGAATTGTCCGGTCAATCACTCCCTGAAAATGATCAACCTCCTCTGAACCTATGGCGGCCACGCTCGCGCTGCCCACACTGCGGACATTTAATCCGGGCGATAGAGAACATTCCGTTGCTGAGTTATGCGCTGCAAGGCGGTCGCTGCACCCATTGCCAGGCAACAATTAGCATTCAGTATCCACTCGTGGAAGCTGTGAGCGGATTGTTGGCAGGCATTGTCGCCTGGAAGTTCGGTTTCGGTTGGCCCGCGGCAGCAGCGCTGGTCTTTACCTGGGTACTCTTGGCGGCCAGCGTCATCGATTTCCGCCACCAACTACTACCCGATGACTTAACCTTGCCGTTGCTCTGGCTGGGTCTGGGTATAGCGCTATTTGGGCTATTCGCCGATTTGCCTAGCGCCGTAATTGGAGCAATGGCAGGCTATCTATCGCTCTGGTTGGTTTATCAATTCTTCCGCTTACTGACTGGCAAAGAAGGCATGGGCTTTGGCGATTTCAAGCTGCTGGGAGCACTGGGCGCCTGGACCGGCTGGCAATACCTGATCACTATCGTTATCTTGTCATCGCTGGCCGGCGCATTGTTCGGGTTAATACTGATTCTGTTCCGAAAACAGGATCGTCAAGTTCCGATGCCATTTGGTCCTTTCCTGGCAGCTGCCGGATGGATTGCGTTGTTATGGGGGGAACCGATCAACACAGCTTACCTGCGCTGGCTGGGAGGATGAGGGTGCTAGTGGTCGGATTGACCGGCGGCATCGGTAGCGGCAAGACAGCGGTCAGCGATCGATTCGCTCAGTTGGGCATACCGGTCATTGATACTGATCTAATCGCTCGCGAATTGGTTGAGCCCGGACAGTCGGCGTTGGCAGAAATTGCTGCCGGATTTGGAGTGGACTGCTTGGATGATCAGGGCCGTATTGATCGCGCCCGCCTGCGTCAGCGTGTATTTGCCGATGATAAAGGCCGGCGACGCTTGGAAGCAATTCTGCATCCCCGAATCCGGACAATGGCGCGGCAACGGATTGCCGCTCTGACAGCACCCTACTGCCTGCTGGTAATTCCGTTGCTGGCAGAAACAGGGATGACTGATCTCGTTGATCGAGTATTGGTGGTGGACGCACCTGAGGAGGAGCAAATCCGCCGGGTAATGACCCGCGACCAGATTGATGAAGCCCAAACCCGGCGCATTCTGGCCGCACAGGCCCGCCGCGACCAACGGTTGGCGCTAGCCGATGAAGTACTGGAAAATTCCGGGGACTTTGTGAAACTGAAATTACAGATCGCCGACCTGCATCAGCATTATCTATGCTTGGCCACTCACCGGCTTTTGTAAGCCCTTCTGCCGGCATGATATGCGGTCACAGTGTTGATCGATCATCGTCCCTACGAGGCCTACCACCTGTGTCCCAGTCTATCTGCTACGAGCAGCCACTTAATGAACGCGCCCGCGCTCTATTACGACTGGAGTTTCTGTTCCAGCAAATCCACCATGCACTGTCAGGCCCATCAACGTGGGACAGCCGGGCAGCACTGCAAGGCTTGTTCGACATTCTTGCCGTAACCGGGCGTAATGAATTTAAGAAGGAGTTGCTCAAGGAGTTAGAGCGGCATGCCAGCACACTGGGCCGCTTGCGGCAAAGTCCTGGAATCGATGAAACTACCTTGTCGTCCGTGCTGACGGAGATCAGTGAGGTCATCAATCAGATTCACCGGCCAAACAGCCTAGCGCTGGACACCGTGCGCCAAAGCGAATTTCTCGGCGCCATCCAAAACCGGATTCAGATTCCAGGCGGCACCTGCCGGTTTGACCTGCCTGCCTTACATCATTGGCTGCAACAAAAACCTGAGATCCGCACTCGGAACTTACAGGAATGGCTGGCGCCGTTTACGCCCATGCGAGATGCCGTTTTTTTGGTTTTACGTCTGATTCGCAACAGCGCAATACCGCAGACGGAAACGGCTATACGAGGGTTTTTTCAACGCGGACTAGATCCAAATGTTCCAAATCAATTGATCCGGGTCTGGCTACCCTGCGACGACCCTCGATTCCCCGAGATCAGCGGTGGCCGGCACCGTTTCACCATTCACTTTGTAGAGCAACCTAACCCTCATCACCGGGCTACGCCCATTTCATCGGATGTCGCCTTCGATCTGGCCTGTTGCGTGATCTAGACCACCCTCTCCCTTGCAGGAGTAGCAGGTATCAGGCCGTCAGCTATTTCATTTCACTGGTTTGGTATCCGTCAAGGCAGTAATGATTGGTTCATCGGCGGCGGGAAAGGCCAGCGTCTCCAATCCGGCCGGCAATACCCAAGTCAGCGGCTGACCTTCCCGGCCATGCGGCTCACCCCGCCAGACGACAACCCGCCACACATCCAGAAATACGCACTGGTCAGGATAGTCATGCCGCACGCGTAACCAAGGTTCAGCGGCTTGCACCGTGATGCCTAATTCTTCATGCAATTCCCGGCTCAGCGCAGCGGCGACCGGTTCGCCCTCTTCCACCTTGCCGCCAGGAAATTCCCATAACCCGCCTTGATGGACGTGATCGGGTCGGCGGGTTATCAGCACTTCGCCAGCAACATTGGTGAGAATGCCCACCGCAACATGAATGATTTTCACGTCCGGTACTCGGCATTGATGCGCACATAATCGAAAGACAGATCGGTCGTCCAAATTCGCGCTGCCGCCGCGCCTCGGCCGAGTTCAATCCGAATGGTAATGTCAGGGCGGGCCATGACCCGTTGTCCCTGCGCCTCGGTATAGTCCGGGGCGCGACCACCGGCGCGAACGATACAGACCTCATCCAGATAGATAGCCACGTGCTCTAGACTAAGATCGGCTAATCCAGCCCGGCCCGCCGCCGCTAAAATCCGTCCCCAGTTGGGATCAGAAGCGAAAAAAGCGGTTTTGACCAGCGGCGAATGGGCTATGGTGTAAGCAACCTGGCGGCATTCTGCAACATTCCGGCCTTCTTCAACGTGAATGGTGATGAACTTAGTAGCACCCTCGCCATCGCGGATGATGGCTTGTGCCAGTTCAATGCAGACATCCCGCACTGCGCCAGCAAAGTGCTCATAATCCTCACCGTTCATGGGTATGCTCACTCTGGACTGGCCGGTCGCCAACAACACTAACGCATCGTTGGTCGAGGTGTCGCCGTCTACGGTGATGGCATTGAAGGAATCGGCGGCAGCATCGTTAAGCACCTGCTGGAGCAGAATTTGATCGACGTCGGCGTCAGTAGCGACAAAGGCCAGCAGGGTCGCCATGTTCGGGCAAATCATACCAGCACCCTTGGCTATGCCGGTCACCGTTATATCCTGTCCGCCAAGCTTCAATCGTCGCGATGCCCACTTGGGCCGGGTATCGGTGGTCATGATACCGTGAGCAGCCTCCACCCAGCCTTCGGGACGCAACGTTGCCAGAGCGGCTGGGAAACCCGCGATTAATCGTTCCAACGGCAATGGTTCACCAATAACCCCGGTGGAGAACGGCAAGATTTCTTCAGGGCGGCAATGAGTATGCCCGGCCAACACCTGGCAAGCCATCTCAGCATCAGCCACCCCATGCGCACCGGTACCGGCATTAGCATTACCGGTATTAATGACCAGATAACGCGGCGAGGTCTGTGTCAGATGCGCCCGCGCCACGGTGACTGGAGCCGCGCAAAAAGCATTTTGGGTAAATACAGCGGCGGCGCGGGTTCCAACCGCAGCCTCGATAACAACCAGGTCGCGACGGTCAGAATATTTGATGCCAGCGCAAGCGATGCCGAGTCGAATACCGGCAACATTAAGCGGTTGGATAGCATCCATGAAATTCCCCTCTCCTTTTGAGGGAGATAAGCTGGCGGTAGGAGACACAATCAATCTAATTGCCCGTGACAATGCTTGTACTTCTTGCCCGAACCACAGGGACAAGGTTCATTACGCCCGATTTTGCGGCCATCACGGACAAACGGCGTATGCGTAGCCTCCTCTTCTTGTTGCTGGCGAATTTCGATGCCTGAATCATCATTTCTTTCATCTTCCGCCAATGCGGAAATTTCGGCATGTTCAAAGTGCATGGCAGCCGGGGCAGGCCGCCGTGGTTCTGGAACTGGTTCCGGCTCCGCCTGAAACTGCGCACGGACCAGAAAACTGACCGCCTCCTGGTGAATGCGTTGCACAAGCGCCTGGAACATCTCGAACGACTCGCGCTTATACTCCTGCTTGGGGTTTTTTTGGGCGTAACCGCGCAAATGAATACCTTGACGCAGATAATCCATGGCCGCCAGATGCTCGCGCCAATGGCTGTCTAGCACTTGCAACAACACGGCTTTCTCAAACTGTCGCATCCACGGTGCGCCGACGAGCGCCTCTTTTGCAGCACAAACCTGTGCCAGTTCATCATGAATGCGTTCACGCAAGGGTTCTTCGTGCAGATCATGATCTGCGTCCAGCCATGCGCGGATCGGCAGTTGCAAATCAAAGTCTTTGGCCAGCGCTTCTTCCAGTTCCGGGATATTCCACTGCTCCTCTAAGCTTTGTGATGGAATATACAGATCGATTGTCTGTCTGAGCACATCAGCACGCATCTCCTTGAGAGTAGCTGAAATGTCCTCTGCTTCCATCAATTCATTGCGCCAGCGGTACATAACCTTACGCTGGTCATTGGCGACATCGTCAAACTCCAGGAGATTCTTACGGATGTCGAAGTTATGGGCCTCAACCTTACGCTGCGCATTTTCGATGGCCTTGGTCACCCAGGGATGTTCGATGGCTTCGTTCTTCTCCATGCCAAGCTTTTGCATCAGCCCGGCCACCCGGTCGGAAGCGAAGATGCGTAGCAGATTATCTTCTAACGACAGGTAAAAACGGCTAGAGCCAGGGTCCCCCTGACGGCCGGAACGCCCACGCAGCTGGTTATCAATGCGTCGTGATTCGTGGCGCTCGGTGCCGATAACGTGCAAACCACCGGCAGCAACCACCTGTTCATGACGTTGTTGCCAGTCTTGGCGGATGTCATCATGAGCGGACGGCCCGGCATCCAGTCCTAGCACCTTAAGCTCAGCTTGCAAGTTGCCACCCAGAACGATATCGGTACCACGACCCGCCATGTTGGTCGCAATTGTGACAGCACCGGGCCGGCCAGCCTGGACAATAATTTCGGCTTCCCGCTCATGTTGCTTGGCGTTGAGCACTTCATGCGGAATTTTTTCCTTGCGCAACAAACCAGCAAGTAATTCAGAGACTTCAATGGAGGTCGTACCCACCAGGGCCGGCTGGCCACGCTTGCGGCAATCACGGATATCTTCCAGCACCGCCTGGTATTTCTCTTCCTGGGTCAAGAACACCAGATCACCGTGATCCTTGCGAATCATTGGCAGGTGGGTAGGCACAACGATGACTTCCAAATTGTAGATTTGCTGGAATTCAAAGGCTTCAGTATCGGCAGTACCGGTCATACCGGCCAGTTTGCCGTACAGACGGAAATAGTTTTGAAAAGTGATCGAGGCCAAGGTCTGGTTTTCAGCCTGGATTGGCACTCCTTCCTTGGCTTCGATAGCCTGATGCAAACCGTCTGACCAGCGCCGGCCGGGCATGGTGCGCCCGGTGAACTCGTCAACAATGATCACTTCACCGTTGCGAACGATGTATTCCACATCGCGGTGAAACAACGCATTCGCACGCAGGCAGGCATTGAGATGATGGAAGACACCCAGATGGGCAGCGTCATACAAGCTATCTCCCTCGCGCAGCAGACCCGCTTCCAGCAACAGTTCTTCAACTTTTTGATGGCCATCTTCGGTGAGGTAAACTTGCTTGACTTTTTCATCCACCGAGTAGTCGCCTGGCCCTTCTTCCTCTTCTTGGCGAGCCAGACGAGGCACAATCTCATTGATCCGCCGGTATAATTCAGAGCTTTCTTCCGCTGGGCCAGAGATAATCAGAGGAGTACGGGCTTCATCGATTAGGATCGAATCCACTTCGTCGACTAGGGCATAGTGCAGCTCCCGTTGCACCTTTTGCTCAAGGCTAAAGGCCATGTTATCGCGCAGGTAGTCGAAACCGTACTCATTATTAGTGCCATAGGTAATGTCAGAACCGTAAGCAGCACGTTTTTCCTCAGGACTCATGCCAGCGATGACCACGCCAACCGTCATGCCAAGAAAGCGGTAAATCTGGCCCATCCAATCGGCATCGCGGCGAGCCAGATAGTCGTTAACCGTGATGACATGAACACCTTTTCCAGTCAAGGCGTTGAGGTAAACCGCCAGAGTCGCAACTAAGGTTTTGCCTTCCCCAGTGCGCATCTCGGCAATTTTCCCTTCGTGCAGCACCATGCCGCCAATCAATTGCACATCGAAATGGCGCATTTCCAAAGTACGCTTGCTGGCTTCGCGCACCACAGCAAAGGCTTCGGGCAACAGCGCATCAAGGGTTTCACCCTTGATAAAGCGGGTTTTGAATTCGTTGGTCTTAGCGCGCAAATCAGCGTCACTCAAGGCGGCAATGCCCGGTTCCAAGGCATTAATGGTACTAACCACCTTGCGCATCCCGCGAAGTACGCGATCATTGCGGCTGCCAAACAGAGTTTTCAGAATATTCATCAATTTTTCTCACGAAGCGGGATAGTTCAGCCTACCATTCTTTCAGTCTTACACCAGGGACACGAGCGAATTCATCGGTATTGCGGGTGACAATTCAGCGTGGCGGGAACGGCAGCCAGTATCATGCAGATGGGCAGCAACTCAACCAAAACGGAGTGGCCAGTTAGAGAAAGGTAATGATACCCTAATCGCCGCTTTTTGGGCTGGAATGCGCGAAGAGTAATAAAAAACAGCTTCCCAGATCCGACCGGAAAGCTGTCAATGTCAAGCTAAGGGGAAATAGAAACCAGCGGGGCCTCAGCGGGTTGCCTGAGCCGGCTGTAGATACGAGATCGGTGCCTGCCGTTCATCGCTGAACGTCACTTCCTCCCAAGCCGCACGGTCGGCTAAAAGTTCCCGGAGCAGGCGATTATTCAACGCATGGCCCGACTTGTAGCCGGTAAAAGCGCCAATGAGACTGCAACCTAAAAGATACAAGTCGCCAATTGCGTCCAGAATCTTGTGCTTGACGAACTCGTCTTCATAGCGGAGTCCGTCCTCATTGAGAATTCGATAGTCGTCCACCACGATAGCATTATCCAGGGTACCGCCGAGCGCCAATCGCCGCTCGCGCAAATACTCGATATCCCGCATGAAGCCGAAAGTCCGTGCCCGGCTGACCTCCTTGACAAAAGAGGTCGTTGAGAAATCCACAACCGCATGCTGATTACGGCCACGAAACAGTGGATGATCGAAAGCGATAGTAAAATCAACCTTGAAACCCGGGAAGGGATCAAACCGTGCCTGCTTATCTCCGTCTTCGACCATCACCGATTTTTTAATGCGGATAAACCGCTTGAGGGTATTCTGTTCCTGAATACCTGCCGACTGGATTAAAAAGACAAATGGCCCGGCGCTACCATCCATGATGGGCACTTCGGCAGCACTCACATCAACATAAGCATTATCAATGCCCAACCCCGCAAAGGCAGACAGCAGATGCTCAACTGTGGAAATGCGAGCTTTTCCCCTGACCAGTGATGTGGAAAGTTGTGTATCTCCCACATTCTGCGGACAGGCCTTAATCTCCACCGGTTCAGGCAAATCGACGCGCCGAAAAACAATACCGGCATCGGGCGCTGCTGGCCGCAAGGTCAAATAGACTTTCTCACCGGTATGCAGCCCGACGCCTGTCGCCCGAATGGCGTTTTTTAAGGTTCTCTGCCTAATCATCTTAGGTCCCCCCAACACGTCAATTGATCTGAAGCATGATGCTGCGAATCATCGCCTGAATACCGATGGTCTTCGCTAATAAGAATCCTAAGCAACCAATACTGTTGGCTCGCTGCCGCTGTATCTTCATGCACTGCAACGAATCTACCACATTACGTGGTGATACGGCAACTTTTGTTTCTCTTTCGCAACGGCATTTGTTGCTTACTTACGAAAATCTTATATCCCTATATGCCCTCTCCTCCTTGGGAAAGGGCTTGGAGTAGATGAGGAATGACCGTAAACCTGAGAGGTGCCGTTTACTCAGCCTGGCGGCGTAGAAATGCTGGAATATCCAAATACTCCAGATCAGCATCACTGTTGTTTCGTTGCTCGCTCAACTCATCACCCACCGGCCGGCGCACTGGCGAGCGCTGTGCACCGAAGCGGGAGTGTGAATCCGGATCGCCCCGCACCAGATTGATAGCAGGAATCTTATCCCGGTCGCGCCCGCTGGCTGATTTAGCGGCTGCTGGAGCACCTTGACCGATGCCGGTGGCGACGATGGTCACCCGCAACTCATTTTGCATCTCATGATCAATCGTTGTGCCGACGACCACATTGGCATCGTCAGACGCCAGATCCTTGATCGTGTTTCCAACTTCCTCGAATTCACCAATGGTCATATCCATGCCACCGGTGATACTAACCAGTAACCCTTTGGCACCTGAAAGGTTCACATTCTCTAACAACGGACTAGCAATCGCTGCTTCAGCCGCTTCGCGGGCACGGCCATCACCCACCGCCCGGCCTGTACCCATCATGGCCATACCCATTTCTGACATCACGGTACGTACGTCAGCGAAATCTACATTGATCAGGCCAGGATTGGTGATCAGTTCCGCAATACCCTGCACTGCGCCTAATAGCACGTCATTGGCGGCCTTGAAAGCATCCAGCAGGCTGGCCGCCTTGCCTAATACGGTCAGCAATTTTTCGTTGGGAATGATAATCAAGGAATCAACAGCTTTGCTCAGTTCGGCAATCCCACGCACCGCAACTTCCATTCGCTTCCGGCCCTCAAAGGGAAATGGCTTGGTCACCACCGCCACCGTCAGGATGCCCATTTCTCTGGCCAATTCCGCCACAACCGGCGCTGCGCCAGTGCCGGTGCCCCCCCCCATGCCCGCGGTGATAAACACCATATCCGCACCTTGCAAAATTTCCTTGATGCGTTCGCAATCCTCCTGCGCCGACTGCCGGCCTACTTCGGGATTAGCCCCAGCTCCCAACCCCTTGGTGATATTGCTCCCAATTTGCAATGTGACGGGTACCGAGGAAATCTTCAGCGCCTGTGCATCGGTATTGGCGCAGATAAATTCCACTCCCTCAATATTGGCGCCTAGCATGTGCTGTACTGCATTGCTGCCGCCGCCGCCGACGCCAATGACTTTGATCACTTCACTCTTTGATTGACTATCTACCAACTCAAACATAACTGTCTCTCCTCAATCAGTGGCCATCAACCCAAACGCTCATCGACTCAACCGCTAAAAATTCCCCTGAAACCAGCCTTTCATCCGCGTCCATAAATCTTTACGGCCCACTCTCGACACCGGCCCCATTCTGAGTGGCTGGTTCTCGTTACCAAACAGCAACAACCCCACTGCTGTGGAGTAAACCGGATTCCGCACCAAGTCCTCCATACCCGTTACATCATGCGGTAAACCCAAACGCACTGGCATGTGAAACACGTCCTCAGCCAGCTCCACAACACCCTCCATCTTGGCGCTACCACCGGTTAATACCATGCCTGCTGCCATCAGGTTTTCGAAACCGCTGCGTTGTAATTCTTTTTGGGCAAACTCAAAAAACTCCGCATAACGCGGCTCCACTACCTCAGCCAAGTCATAGCGGGAAAATGACCGGGCAGCCCGGTCACCGACACTGGCCACATCAATCCGCTCGTCCGATCCTGTCAGATGTTTGAGGCAACAAGCATGTTTGATCTTGATTTCTTCAGCCGACTGGGTGGGGGTGCGAAAGGCAACCGCGATATCGTTCGTCACCTGATCGCCTGCGATGGGAATAACGGAAGTGTGGCTGATCGCACCATGGGTGAACACCGCTAAATCACTGGTGCCGCCACCGAGATCAAGCAGACAAACGCCCAGTTCTTTTTCATCCGGATTCAACACCGCCCGGCTAGAAGCCAGTTGCTGCAAGATAATGTCATCGACTTCCAATCCACAGCGTTGCACACACTTCACGATGTTCTGAGCAGCGCTGACAGCGCCGGTGACGATATGTACCCGCGCCTCTAGCCGCACACCGGACATGCCAATCGGATCCTGGATACCTTCTTGATTATCAATGATAAATTCCTGGGGCAGGATATGCAGGATCTTCTGATCTGCCGGAATTGCCACCACTCGCGCAGCTTCAATCACCCGTTCCACATCTCCCGGAGTAACCTCATGATTCTTGATAGCGGTGACACCATGCGAATTGAGCCCGCGAATATGGCTGCCAGAAATACCGGTATAAGCGGAGTGAATCCGGCAACCCGCCATGTGTTCGGCTTCGTCTACCGCATGTTGGATCGACTGGACCGTCGATTCGATATTGACCACAACTCCCTTCTTCAAACCTCGCGAGGGATGGCTACCGATACCAACAACTTCAATGGCGCCGTTCACATTGACCTCGCCGACAATTACAACGACTTTCGAGGTGCCGATATCCAGCCCGACAATCAGGCTTTTATCTTCTTTTTTGGACATAACCGCTCCATATTTTTACAACGGCCTAGCCCGCGACCGGAATTGGCGATCCCGCCGTCTTCCACCGCACAACAAAGCCGTTGCCATAACGCAAATCGACGACCGCAATCCGGTCGATCTGGGCAGACAGGATTCGCGGATAAAGTTGCACTAAGCGCTGTAGCCGTTGTTCGAACTGCTCACGTCCAACATAAACCTCCAAGCCATTGTCAAAGGTCAGCCACCAGGCCCGCCGTTCATCCTGCCGCAATTTCGCCAACCGCAACCCCACGGGCTCAAACAGGGCGCGAACGTCCCCATACGTCTTGATCAGCGCCGTTTCATGGCCGCTAGGACCCGATAAGCGTGGCCAGGGGCCAGGTTGGCGTAAGACAAGTGGCTTAAACCGTAAGCCGTTCACATCCACCATTTCACCGTCACCCCAATAACCGAAGGCGACCCGCTCGCGCAGTTCAATTTCCACTACATCCGGCCACCCGCGACGAACAATGATCTTCTCAACCCAGGGATTGTTCGCCAGTGTCGTACGCAATGCGTCCAAGTCCGCCATGAAGAAGTTCTGCCCCAAAACTTCAGCAGCAACCGGCTGCAAATCCCCTTCGGCTAAGTTACGCAACTCGCCTTCAATGCGAACATGGCGTAACGGAAAGGCATTAGGATCACGCAACTTCTCTGCGCCAATCCATAAACCGTAACCGACTCCTGTCAAAACCAGCACCACCCCCAACCAACGTAATAATGTTCCCCAGATCGCCTTCCATTGTCCCGGCATATCGACCGGTTGGCGCTTAAGCACTGTTGCACCCCGGCGACGCCGCTTTTTTGCGAACTGCATGCTGTGTCCCTTTACTCGGGCAACGTCAAACTGGTTTCTAGAATACGCCAGACCAGATCTTCAAAACTCAGGCCAGCCGCCCGGGCCGCCATCGGTACAAGGCTATGATCGGTCATACCGGGCACCGTGTTGACTTCCAGCAACCAGGGTTGATCATGATCATCGACCATCAGATCCACCCGGCCCCAGCCTGAACCATCCACAGCGATAAAGGCTTGGCGCACCAAATCTTGCAATTCGGCTTCCCGCGTCTTGGACAACCCACAGGGACAGCGGTAGCATGTGTCATTTGCATGATACTTGGCTTGGTAATCATAAAATTCCCGAGGGGTCTCCAACCGGATCAGCGGCAGCGTCTCACCTTGCAACCAAGCACCGGTATACTCCTGGCCCTGAATCCAGGGCTCTACCAGCACGGGTGAATGACAAGCAGTGGCTCTTTCCCAAGCGGCCTGGAACTGTCCCGGCTCGTTGATCCGGCTGATACCAATACTAGAACCCTCGCGAGACGGCTTGACCGCCAGCGGCAGACCAAGATCATCAGCGGCTGCAGCGAGTTCTGTAGAGCTCGCTACTAGCCGCCAGGGAGGCGTTGGCAAACCCACGCCTTGCCAGACTTGCTTGGTGCGCAGTTTGTCCATACCCAGTGCCGAGGCCAGTACCCCACTACCGGTATAAGGCAGATTCTGAAGTTCCAGCGCACCTTGGATCACCCCATCCTCGCCGCCCCGCCCGTGCAGGGCGATGAATACCCGGTCAAATCCACCATTGGCCAGCGCCTGGGCAATCTGCCGGTCAGCATCGATACCGTGTGCATCCACACCGCGTGCCCGCAAGGCTTCTAGCACCGCCCTGCCACTTTTCAGCGAAATGTCCCGTTCCGCCGACCAGCCACCCATCAAAACAGCCACTTTGCCAAATTCAGCCGGATGTGCCGCTGTGCGCTGTTGTATCTGTCGCATGCATCTCTCCTCCATCAGATAGAAATTGGCAATTAGGGATGAGAGACCATGGACAAACCTTCGCGGCCCAGTTGTGCCGCCATTGCCCCGATATCACCAGCGCCCATCATTAACAGCAAATCACCGTCGCTCAACAGGTCCGGCAACACGGTTGGCAAATCGGCAGTTTGTTCCACAAATACCGGATCAACCTTGCCCCGGGTGCGAATCGCCCGGCTCAAACTACGTCCGTCAGCGCCGGCGATAGGTTTTTCCCCCGCCGGATAGACGTCTAGCAGAATCAGTGTGTCCACTTCGGAGAGCACTTGAGCGAAATCGTCGAATAAATCACGGGTGCGGGTAAAGCGGTGTGGTTGAAAGGCCAGCACGAGCCGCCGTTCCGGCCAAGCGCCACGGACAGCCTCTAAAACCGCCTGGATCTCCCGAGGATGGTGGCCATAATCATCCATCATGGTTACATGGCCACCGCCAGGCAGAATCAGCTCGCCATGCTGTTGGAATCGCCGGTCAATACCCTGAAAATTCATCAACGCCCGGCAAATCGCTGTTTCCGGCACCCCCAATTCGTGCGCGACCGCAATGGCCGCCAACGCATTCAGCACACTGTGCCGCCCCGGCAGGTTCAAAGTGATAGGCAATGGCATCGCAAGATGCGGCAGGCGGACCAGAAAGCGGGTGCGTAAACCATCCCGCACGATGTCGCTCGCCCGCACATCGCAATCTTCATCAAAGCCGTAGCTTAAGACCGGCCGGCTCAACAAGGGCAAAATCGCCCGTACCTGCGGATCGTCAGCGCATAATACGGCCAGCCCGTAGAATGGCAGATGGTGGAGGAATTCGATGAACGTCTCGCGCAGCCTCTCAAAGTCGCCACCATAGGTGGGCAGATGATCTGCATCAATGTTGGTAACCACCGCCAGCATTGGTTGCAGAAACAGAAACGAAGCATCGCTCTCGTCAGCCTCGGCGACCAGAACACGGCCAGCCCCCAAACGGGCATTGGCTCCGGCGCTGTTCAACCGGCCTCCGATGACAAAGGTCGGGTCTAAACCACCTTCAGCCAATAAGCTGGCAATCAGGCTGGTCGTCGTCGTCTTGCCGTGCGTGCCGGCAACAGCGATGCCATAGCGAAAGCGCATCAGTTCCGCCAGCATTTCAGCGCGAGGCACCACAGGAATCCGGGCTGCTCGCGCTGCCGCCACTTCGGGATTATCTTCGGCCACAGCGCTGGAGATCACTACGGCATCGCAACCGGCGATATTTTCGGCGGCATGGCCCAAGCGAATGATCACGCCCAACTGCACCAAGCGAGTGGTCACTGCACTCGTGCGTAGATCGGAACCAGACACGCTGTAGCCCAAATTTAGCAATACTTCAGCGATACCACTCATACCGGCTCCGCCAATACCGACAAAATGTAAATGGCGAATCCGGCGCATATCGCGCCACGCTTCAGGGCTGGTGGCAGCCAGTGCAGGTTTATTCATGAACCAGTTGTTTTTTGCGATTGCAATTAGAGATCATAATTAAAAATACCACTATAAAATCATGGTATTACCCACAAAGAATCCCCTTCTCGAACCATGGGGCCAGCCGATTGCGCGTCAGCGGGTTTCTACCACAATGCAGTTAGCTTTCACGTCGCAGCCTCTCAGTGGTCAACTTGTTCCAAACAGGCTAACGCCACTTGTTCGGCGGCATCCACCTTCGCCAGCCGCCGCGCGGCTTCGGCCATGCGCAATAACCGGTCAGGGTCGTTTAAAAGCTCTCGAAGCACTGCTGCCAAACGCTCTGCTGTCAACTCTGCCTGCTGGCATACGCAGGCCGCGCCATCCCGCTCTAGAAACCGGGCATTAGCGGTTTGATGGTCGTCTACCGCAAACGGAAACGGCACGAGGACTGCACCGATGCCTGCCGCCGCCAATTCGGCGATCGTCAACGCTCCCGCCCGGCACAGCACCAAATCGGCCCAGCCATAAGCCTCAGCCATGTTCTCGATAAACGGCGTCAATCGCGCCGGTACACCAGCCTCCCGGTAGGCAACTTCAGCAGCCTCATGCAACTGGCCTCCAGCCTGATGCCAAACCTCCGGGCGTTCATTCTCTTTAAACAGCGCCAGCGCTCGCGGAACACGCTGATTCAACGCCAACGCACCTTGGCTGCCACCTAATACCAACAATCGACGCTGGCCCCCTTGGCGACGGACGAACCGCTCTTTTGGGGGTGGCAGGCTGGCAATGGTTTCCCGCACCGGATTGCCGACGATTACGGCCTGCCGCGCCGCTGGAAATGCAGTTGGAAACGCCTCAAATACCCGTCCGGCGATTCGCGCCAGCCAGCGATTGGTTAATCCAGCGATAGCGTTCTGCTCATGCACCACCAGCGGAATTCCCAGCAAACGGGCCATCAATCCGCCCGGACCGCTGGCAAAGCCACCCATACCCAATACCACAGCAGGCCGCAGACGGCGCAGGATCGCGCCAGCCTGCCACAACGCCCGCCCGAGCATAATTGGTATTAACAAGCGTTGACGCAAACTCTTGCCACGCAGACCTGTAGCCCCGATCCATTCCATAGAAATACCCGCCTTCGGCACCAAGATCGCCTCCAGACCACGCCGGGTACCCATCCAAGTCACCGCCGCGCCATGCGCTTGCAGCCGCTCAGCCACCGCCAGCGCCGGGAACACATGACCGCCAGTGCCGCCCGCCATGATCAAGACTGAGCGTTGCTTGCTCATTCCTTATGCACCTTGTTTGCCCGGGTTTCCACATCAACCCGTAACAATAGCGCCAGTGCCATGCACATCACCACGACACTACTGCCGCCATAGCTCATTAAGGGCAGGGTCAAGCCTTTGGTCGGCAACACGCCCATATTGACACCCATGTTGAACAGCGACTGGATGCCAAGCCACAAACCGACTCCATAGGCAAGCCAAGCGGAAAATTTCTTACCCAGCCGTTCGGCTCGCTGGCCGATATGAAATGCTCGCCAAACCAGCGTTATAAATAAGGCGATGATGGTCAAAATACCCGCTAACCCTAGTTCCTCGGCCAATACCGCAAACAGGAAGTCTGTATAGGCTTCGGGCAAATAGAAAAGCTTCTGCACACTCTCACCCAATCCAACTCCAAACAGCTCACCACGACCGATCGCAATCAATGACTGAGTGAGTTGAAAGCCGCTGGCAAAGGGATCATCCCAAGGGTTTAGAAAACTGATCAGCCGTGCCCGCCGATAGGGTGAAGACCAGAGCAACACGGCCATCACTGCCGAAGTGCCCATCATCAGTGTCCCAAATTGCCAGAGATTAACGCCAGCTAGGAATACCATACCCATCGCGGCAGCCATCAATACCACCACGCTGCCAAAATCGGGCTCCAGCAATAACAACACCGCTAACACCGCTAACACCGCCATAGGCCGCAGAAGCGCCAGCGCTGAAACCCGGAAATCGGCAGTCTGTAATTCCGCACCATGCCGTTTCAGATAATCAGCGATATAAATCAATGTAAACAACTTAGCGATTTCTGACACTTGGATATTGATCGGGCCGATGCGAATCCATCGTAAACTGCCATTCACTTCCTTACCAATTCCTGGTATCAGCACCAGCACCAGTAATCCAATAGCTACCATTAACAACAGCGGACTTGCCTGCTGCCAGCGCGCCAGCGGAATCTGAAAGACCGCGCCTGCAGCGAATAGACCAATCAAGACGAAAGCGCCTTGCCGGATCAGGAAATAGAAGGGCTGGCCGGTCTCCCGGTGAGCAATTGGCATCGACGCCGAAGTGACCATCAACAAACCCAACGCGAGCAACAGCAAGGCCGCCATCAGAACCCACGGATCGGGAAATGGCAGCGCGCTCCGGCTTTCGCCGGCCTGGGGTGTTTTATCACGATACAAGAATGCAGCGACATTCAGCATGGCGCGAGCCTCTTGACCGCCTCAGCGAACACCGCACCGCGCTCTTCATAACCGCTGAACATGTCGAAACTGGCACAAGCAGGCGAAAGCAATACACTGTCGCCTGCTTGTGCCAATTCTCCCGCCTTCACCACAGCCTGTTCCATATCGGCGGCAGGATGTAACGGGACGCTGCCGCTCAATGCGGCTGCAATCAATGATGCATCACGGCCGATCAGCACCACCGCCCGCGCTTTGCCGGTCAAAGCCGCACGCAACGGCATGAAGTCTTGATTTTTGCCATCGCCACCGGCGATCAGTACCACCTGGCCTGGCAGGCCGCGCACTGCCGCTATGGTTGCACCAACATTGGTGCCTTTAGAGTCGTCGAACCAGCGTACTCCATCACGTTCCCGTACCAGAGCAGTACGATGCGCCAAGCCCGTGAATTTTCGCAGCGCGGCTAGCATTCCCTCCCGTTTCAAACCGAGCGCATGACCCATCGCCAGTGCTGCTAGCGCATTCGCCAGATTATGGCCGCCGCTGATCTTCAACTCTGACGCCTCAATCCAGTGTTCGCGACCGCAGGCCAGCCACGTCTCACCACCTTTCCGGCGCAGGCCAAAAGCACCCTCACCCGGCTCCCCCAGCGTAAAACGCAGCACCTCACGCCCCGGCTCGACCATCGCCATCACCGCTGGATCATCGGCATTGACCACCATTACGCCATCACCCCGGAAAATCCGCCGTTTGGCAGCGATGTATTCGTCCAGGCTGTCGTAGCGATCCATATGATCCGGGCTAATGTTCAATACTGTGGCCACGTGTGCATTCAGATTATGCGTCGTCTCCAATTGAAAGCTGGACAACTCCAGCACGTATAACGCAGATAAATCAGCCTGCAGCCACAAATCCAGCGCCGGCATCCCGAGATTGCCACCGACCGCCGCTGGGACCCCGCTTTGCCCGGCCATCAATCCCAGCAGAGTCGTGACGGTGCTCTTGCCATTGGAACCAGTGATGGCAGCGATAGGTGCTTTGGTCAGGCGCGCTAGTAATTCGATATCGCCCCAAACAGGAATACCTTGCGCTGCCGCTTCAGCAATAACCGGCGTTTTCACGGACACACCCGGGCTGACGATCAATCGCGAAGCACGCGCAAACAGCGCTGGATCAAAGCCACCCAAATAGCAAGGCACCTCTGAGAACTCCATCTGGAATGCCGCCAGACCGGGGGGGTTAATACGGCTATCGATCACGGCAAACGCTGTGCCCAGCGCTTTCAGCGCCCGCGCAGCCGACAAGCCGCTTTTGCCGAGCCCAATCACCAGTGTCATTCCATCCAGTCGCAACATATATAAACTTTAAGCGCTAAAGCCTTAACGAATTTTCAACGTTGCCAGCCCAAAAAGCACCAGCACAATGGTGATGATCCAGAAACGGACAATCACGCGCGGCTCCGGCCAACCCTGCAGTTCGAAGTGATGATGCAATGGAGCCATGCGGAAGATGCGCCGGCCTGTCAGCTTAAAAGAAGCCACCTGCAAGATCACTGATACGGTTTCCATCACAAAGACGCCACCCATCACGAACAGCACCAGCTCTTGGCGTACTGCCACAGCAACGACCCCCAATGCCGCGCCTAGTGCCAGTGCGCCAACATCGCCCATAAACACCTGGGCTGGATAGGCATTGAACCAAAGGAATCCCAACCCAGCACCCACCAGCGCTCCGCAGAACACCATTAATTCGCCTACGCCTGGTACATCTGGAATACCGAGATACTCGGCAAAAATCCGGTTACCGGAAGCGTAGCAGAACACCGCCAGTGCTCCGGCAACCATGGTAGTAGGCACAATCGCCAGCCCATCCAATCCGTCTGTGAGATTGACAGCGTTACTGGAGCCGACAATGACGAAATACGTCACAGGAATAAACAGCCAGCTAAGATTAATTGCTACGCTTTTGAAAAATGGGACGATTAAATCCGTTTCCACCGGCGTTTGGGCAGTAAAGTACAGTAATGCCGCTGCCGCCAGCCCAGCACAGGATTGCCAGGAATACTTGGCACGCGCTGATAAGCCCTTGGAATTCCGGAGAATCAACTTCTTATAATCATCCACCCAGCCAATCGCACCGAACGCCAAGGTGGTGAGCAGCACAATCCAGACATAGCGGTTGCGCGGGTCCGCCCACAGCAAGGTGGCAATGGCAATCGCTACCAGGATGAGCGCCCCGCCCATAGTCGGAGTACCTGCTTTGGAAAAATGGCTCTTGGGACCATCCTCGCGGATGTGCTGGCCAATCTGATAGCGGCTCAAACGCCGGATCATGGCGGGCCCGACGATCAGCGAAATAAACAACGCCGTCAGAACACCCAAAATTCCTCGTAAGGTCAAGTATTGGAAAACATTAAAACCTGTATACACATTTTGTGTCAGCCACTCGGTCAGCAACACCAGCATCAGCCATGTCCCCCCTGTTCACCAGAAAATCCTTCTGGTGCCGCTAACGCTGTTACTACCCGTTCCATCCGCATCCCCCGTGAACCTTTAACCAATATCACTGACGCTTCGCCCTTGTTCTGGAGATCGCGATCCAGCACGGCAATCAGCGTCTCTATCGTTGCAAAATGTTCCCCGCCCGCGCCAAATGCGTCAACGGCTGCCCGGCTATGTTCACCTAGCGCATACAATCGTTCGAAACCCGCCGTGCGGGCATCTTGCCCGGATTTGGCGTGCAATGTATCCGCAGACGGCCCCAGCTCCCGCATATCGCCAAGCACCAGCCACTTGTGGCCTGGCTCGCCACTGACCGTCTGCAGCGCTGCTGTCAGCGAAGCAGGGTTGGCATTGTAGGCGTCATGAATCACCACCACACCATCCTGCCGGCCGCGCAAGCGCTGCAAACGGCCGCTGACACCTTGTAATCCTTCCAGCCCCTGGCATACCTCGTCCAGCGTTGCACCCACCACCAGCGCTGCGGCTGCCGCGGCCAACGCATTGCGGATATTGTGCCGGCCTGGCACGGGGAGACGAATCTCAACCTCACCAGCCGCTGTGGTTAGTTGAAAACGAGACGCAGTGGCGTCCAGGACCCGGCCACTCACCGCCGCAGGCTGATCCAGCCCAAAATCGACCACTCGCCGCCCTGCATTCAAATCTACCCAGTAATCCGCATACGGATCATCCCGGTTGATAATCGCCACACCAGCCGCATCAAGCCCTTGAAAAATCTCACTCTTGCCACGTGCTACCCCGGCAACGTCGCCAAAGCCTTCCAAATGACAGGGGCCGGCATTATTAATGATTGCCACATCAGGCCGTGCTAGCCTCGTCAGGTAAGCAATTTCACCATGATGATTGGCGCCCATTTCAATCACTGCATAAGCATGCTCTTCTTGCAAACGCAATAGAGTCAGTGGAACACCAATGTCATTGTTCAGGTTACCTTCGGTCGCCAAAGCCGGGCCACGCACTCGCAGAATGGCGGCTATCATCTCCTTAAGCGTGGTCTTGCCATTACTTCCGGTTAACGCGATCAAGGGTTGCTTAAAGCGGGAGCGCCATGCTGCAGCCAGTTGGCCCAACGCCAGCCGGGTGTCCGCGACCCGTACCTGAGGCAGCGGATCAGCTATTAACCGGCTGACAAGTGCTGCACAAGCCCCTTGTTCGCGAGCAAAAGGAATGAAATCATGACCATCGAAATTCGGCCCGGTCAGCGCAACAAATAACGCACCGGGGGGTAACCGGCGGCTGTCCGTACTGACCGTAGTAAAAAACACGTTACTCCCGCTCCATGCGCCACTCAAAAGTCCGGCCATTTCCTGTAAGCAAAAAGGCGTCGATAAGTCCGTCACTTACGCAACCTCACGCTCAGTGGAAAATAGAAATTCGCGCGCCACCGTCTGATCGCTGAAGGGCAAGCGCTCGACGCCAATGATTTGATAGTCCTCATGCCCTTTGCCAGCAATTAGCACGATATCGTCTGCTTCAGCTTTGGCCAGCGCACCAAGAATGGCGGCACGCCGGTCGTGGATGACTGTTATCGCTTGTGGATGCTGCATCCCAGCCAGAATATCCTCGACAATGCATTTCGCATTCTCAGTACGCGGATTGTCGTCAGTCACGATCACCCGGTCCGCAAACCGCTCAGCAACAGCCCCCATCAATGGCCGCTTACCGGGGTCGCGATCACCTCCGCAACCGAACACGCACCACAGCCGGTTTCGACGGCCATGCTCGCGCAGGGCACGCAACACCTGCTCCAAGGCATGCGGCGTATGGGCATAGTCGATCACCACCAGCGGCTGGCCAGCCTCGCCGCCCAAACGCTCCATCCGCCCTGGTACCGTTTCTGTTCGCGCCAACCGCATCAGTGCTTCATCAAACGGCATGTCCAGTGCTAGCAAAACGGCCAGGGCTGCCAATAGGTTGCTGGCGTTAAAGCGCCCCAGCAGCCCTGCCTGCAACTCACCATTGCCCCAGGACGAGCGGATTTGCATACGTAACCCATTCATTGTCAATTCCAGATGCTCGCTCCAAATCCACCGCTCCGGCAGCGTTGGACGCTCATGAAGACCATAAACGATGATACCGCTCCGCATGCGTGTTTCTTTCATGAGCTGCCGCCCAAAACTGTCATCACCGTTCAGTACAGCCCAACCGGGCCGATGATCGACAAACAGCCGGCGTTTAGCCGCTGCATAGGCATCGAGTGTCCCGTGATAATCCAAATGATCGCGGCTTAACTGAGTCAATACTGCGACTGCAAAATCAACCCCGTTCACCCGGCCTTGATCCAAGGCGTGCGAAGAAACTTCCATCACTGCGTACCGCCGGCTATCCGCCACTAAGCCAGCCAGCCAACGCTGCACAGCAAGCGTATCTGGAGTGGTGTGTAATGAAGGCGTAGTCTGGCCATGAACGCCATTGCCCAGCGTACCCAGAATGCCGCAAGGTCCGGTTCCGGCATCGCTGAGCGCTTGAGCGAGAAAGTGAGCACAAGACGTTTTGCCATCAGTGCCGGTGATGCCGATAACGGGCAAACGCCGGGAGGGTTCACCGTAAAACCGGCTGGCAATCCAACCTAGCTTCTGACGCAGCTCCGGAATAGCCAATAGCAGTAATGTGTCATCAGCTGGCAATGCCCCATCCCAAGGCGGTTCCCAGAGCACTGCCAGCACCCCAGCAGACCGCACTGATTCCAGGAACTCTAAACCATGCCGCTGGCCACCGCGCACTGCGAAAAAAACGTCGCCTGGATGTACAGTCCGGCTGTCAGCAGCTAAACCTTCTACCGGCCGGCCAGCCCACGGCACCGGCGTCCTGGCAAACCCCGCCAGCAACTCGCCCAACGTCAGTGAAGCCATACCGCTCATGGGGCTGTCCTCACTACGGACTGATCTGCCCCAGCAATTTTCATGGTCGGCATATCGTCCGGGGTGACGTTCAAGATTCGCAATACCCCACCCATGGTCCGGCCAAACACCGGTGCTGCCACCGTGCCCCCGTAGTAAGCTCCTCCCTTGGGTTCATCAACGATAATCACCATCACCAGGCGAGGATCGCTGGCTGGGACCATACCGGCGAACAAGGAGAAATAACGGTTTTTGGCATAGCGGCCACCAATACTCTTATGCACTGTGCCGGTCTTGCCCGCCACCCGGTAACCGGGGACATCGGCCTTGGCGCCGGTGCCCTGACTCGTTACCGCCTGTTCTAGCATCGCCCGCACCTGTTGCGTTACTTTGGCCGGCAACACCCGCCGTTCAAGGGCGGGATCAAGAGGCTCCTGGCGTTTGAGAATGGTCAATGGACGGCGGACACCATCTGCCGCCAGTACAGTATAGGCCTGGGCCAGTTGCAACATATTGACTGAAAAACCATAGCCAAACGAGTGGTTAGCATGGCCGATTTCGCCGCCCCACTTATTGAAGTGGCGCAATACGCCAGGCTGCTCTCCGATCAGACCCAACCCGGTCAGAGCGCCAAAGCCGATATCCTTAAATACCTTCCACAACCGTTCTGCAGGCAGCGACAAAGCAATTTTGGTGGTGCCAATATTGCTGGATTTGCTGATGATATGGGTGACGTCAAGGGTGCCGTAGTTGTGAACATCACGCACCCGGTAACGGCCGATCCGCAATGGGCCTCGTGTATCAACCAAACTAGCCGGGGCCCATTTACCACTCTCCAAGGCCATTGCGATAGTGAAGGCCTTCACAGTCGACCCGGGTTCGTAAGCATCCGTGACGGCCCGGTTACGCAACAGATCGCTCTTGAGATCCGCACGATTGTTGGGATTGCCTGCAGGTTGATCGACCATTGCCAGAATTTCCCCAGTCTTAACATCAACGATCACCGCTGAGCCAGCTTTGGCGTTATGTTCCATAACCGCTGCCTTGAGTGCGCGATAGGACTGGTACTGCAAACGCCGGTCGATGCTCAGCGTCAGTTTCCGACCCGGCTGCGGCGACTGGATATTTTCGACATCTTCGACAATCCGGCCCAGCCGGTCCTTGATGACCCGCTTTTGGCCAGGGATGCCGCGCAATTGTGTATCGAAAGTCTTTTCCAGACCTTCTTGCCCAACATCGTCGATATCGGTGAACCCCAATAGATGCGACGTCACCTCAGCATCTGGGTAGTAGCGGCGGTATTCGCGCTGCGCGTACACGCCAGGAATGTCAAGCTGTAAAACACGCCGCGCTTCGTCAGGTGCCAGATGCCGGCGCAAGTAAACGAACTGGCGAGGTTTTTCGTTTACCGATTGCCGTTCGATATCTGGCGCCAGTTTTTTTTCCAGGTCTGCTGCCGTCATACCCAACGCCGCAGCCAATTGCGGCCAGCGGGCATGTTGCTCCAGAAAAGCCTTTGGCTCTGCCCAAATAGAATCCACCGGTGAACTGACCGCCAACGGTTCTCCGTTGCGATCCACGATCATGCCCCGGTGTGCTGGCACTTCGACTACCCGCAGGAAGCGCTCGTCGCCTTGTTCTTGCAGAAAGTCCTTATGGACGAGTTGCAAGTAGGCAGCGCGCACGACGATACTCGCCGTCACCAGCGCCAGCAGACTCAAAACCAATCCGGCGCGAGTCATCGTCCAGATCCAGGGCTTGCGCAACCGCATTCCTGAAACCCGGCCTCCACGGCCAAAGACGCTATTTTTTGCCCGATTCATAAGGTGCGATATACAAGACTTCACCAGGGTCTGGGATCCGCATTTGTAACCGCGTCCGCGCCGTTTCCTCGACGGCGATATCGGTCACTAGCGTGCTTTGCTCGAGCTGTAATAATTCCCATTCGATCTCCAGTTGATCCCGTTCCGCCTGCAGTTTTTGTAGTTGAATAAACTGTTGCCGATTAGTGTGCTGTGTGTAAACCACGCCTACCCCAGAGGCGAGCACCGCACCGGTCAGTAGCACAACCTGGCTAAAGGGGCTGATCATGCCAACCGTTCCGCAACACGCAGGAGAGCGCTGCGAGCACGAGGATTGGCTGCTACCTCAGCAGCGCTGGGCCGTACAGGCCGGCCCGCCATCCGTAAAGTCATACCTGCCGGTGATCCAGTAACCGGTAAATCTAGCGGCCATTCCTGCCCATGAACCTGCTCGCGCAGGAACTGCTTGACCATCCGATCCTCCAGCGAATGAAAGCTGATAACGGCTAATCGCCCACCTGGCGCCAAGATCTGCACTGATTGCAGCAGGACTGCCGACAATTCACCCAGTTCATCATTAACTACAATCCGGATTGCCTGAAAAGCCCGCGTTGCCGGATGCTTGCCTGGTTCACGAGTGGGCGCTGCCGCAGCGATGAGTTCCGCCAATCGCGCCGTACTCACAATAGGCGCCTGCTGACGAGCGGCGACGATGGCACGGGCAATACGCCGATGAAACCGCTCTTCACCAAATTCCGCAAACACCCGCGCCAGTTCTTTTTCATTAACCTGTGCCAGCCATTCTGCCGCGCTGACGCCCGTAGTCGGATCCATACGCATATCCAGCGGTCCATCACGACTAAAGCTGAAGCCTCGCGCCGGATCATCCAGTTGTGGCGACGACACCCCCAAATCAAGTAGCAATCCATGCACCTGGCCCGTCCATCCTCGCTCAGCCACCACTTCGGCTAACTGACTGAAGGGCCGTCGCACAAAAGCAAACCGGTGATCATCGCCAAAACGAGCAGTCGCGCATGCTTCCGCTGCAGGATCTCTATCCAAGGCCAGCAATCGCCCTTCAGGACCTAACCGCTCTAGAATAACTGCAGCATGTCCGCCTCGCCCAAAAGCGCCATCGACGTAATATTTGTTAGGCTTAATATCAAGCGCCGCTAGCGTCTCTGCCAACAAAACTGGCTGGTGTAACACTTTTCTGCATCCATCGATGTTTTAAAACGCTAGCGAATCCAGACCAGGCAAGGGCTCGCTATCTTCATCCCCGCCACCCGCTAACAGCGCCTCACGCCAGACATGCCAAGCCTGCTCGTCCCAGATTTCAAATTTGTTACCTTGTCCCACCAGCACGGCCCGCTTATCCAGGCGGGCAAATTCCCGTAACGGTGCAGGCAGCAAGATTCGACCGCTAGCGTCCATATTGCATTCCTCTGCATGCCCCAGTAACAAGCGTTTCAGGGCGCGAGCGCGGGGATGGGTACTGGAAAGCTGAATGAGCTTCTGCTCGACGTCCATCCAGACTGACAATGGATACAGCAACAGGCAACGATCGAAATCAACTGTCAGGATCAATTCACCTTCGGCTGTATTCAGCAATTGCTGGCGATAGCGAACTGGCACCGATAACCGGCCCTTGTTATCCAGCGACAATGGATTGATGCCCCGAAACAATATCGCACCTTTCGCGTAATCTTGGTACCCTCACGCCCCACTTTCGCCCACTTTCTACCACTAACTATAGAAAGGCAAACCCCGGACTGTCAAGAAAACCCTTGAGGTAGTTTTAATA
>DDST01000046.1 GCA_002343485.1 Proteobacteria bacterium UBA2383 | reverse complement strand
TTGAACGCAATTTAGTATGAAACGCTTCAATTGAGCGAAGTCGCCTACCAATTAGGCGAAGTCGAGTATCTGCAACCGAATGGCACTTTCCGCACGGCGTTACTCAGTGCAATCCCCGTCAATGAGACACTCTTGTTTGGCATCGCCCATGACATCACCGAGGTCAAGGAAGCCAAACAACGCATCGAACATCTAGCCTTTTTCGACGCGCTGACCACTCTGCCGAATCGAGCGTTGCTGGCTGAGCGCGCCGAACTAGCATTGGCGCTGGCCGAGCGGCATCATGCTGTTTTAGCAGTGCTGTTTCTCGACCTGGATCGGTTCAAGGAAGTCAACGATTCATTGGGCCACGCCGAGGGCGATGCCTTGCTGGTCCAGGTAGCGGCTCGCCTGAAGACGCTCACGCGAGGAGAGGATACCGTCTGCCGGTTGGGGGGTGACGAGTTCGTATTGTTGTTGCCCGAGGCCAACCAGGCGGGCGCGCTACGGGTGGCTGATAAAGTACTGGCGGCATTTCGCCAGCCGTTCACCGTGGCTACCCACGCTTTGCAGGTGACGGTCTCCATTGGCATCGCGCTTTACCCGCATGACGGCGCTGATTTCGCTGAACTGCTCAAGAATGCCGACACGGCGCTTTACCAAGCGAAGCAGGACGGCCGCAACACCCGAGCGTTCTATGACCGGCAGATGAACGTGGCGACTTTCGAGCGGCTTCTGCTGGAAGCAGAGCTGCGTAAGGCTTTGGCAGCCGGGCATTTGTGTGCCTATTTTCAGCCGAAGGTACGTTTGGCTGACGGCACGCTAGCCGGCGCCGAAGCCCTGATACGCTGGTTTCACCCCGAGCGCGGTGCGATCCCGCCTGGGCAATTTATCCCCTTAGCAGAAGCCAGCGATCTGATCGTTGATCTTGGGGAGTGGATGTTGACCGAAGTTTGCCGGCAACTGGCCGTTTGGCAGCAACAAGGCCGGCCACCCCTGACAGTTGCGGTCAATCTGGCGGCCCGGCATTTCTGCCGGCCGGCGCTTGCTAATCAGATTAGTGGTTTGTTGGCAGCTCATGACTTACCGCCGCACGCCTTGGAACTGGAACTGACCGAATCTACCTTATTGGAGACGGGGGCACAGACGGCGGATACCCTGGCTGCGTTGGAACGGCTCGGGATTGGGCTGGCCATCGACGACTTTGGCACCGGCTATTCGAGTCTGAGTTACCTCAAACGCTTGCCACTCACCGCTCTGAAAATTGACCAAAGTTTCGTGCGCAATGTGGTGGATGACTCCGATGATCGCATCTTGGCCGCGACTATCGTCACCCTTGGCCATCAGATGGAACTGGTGGTCGTGGCTGAAGGAGTGGAAACTGAGGACCAGCGCCGCTGCCTCTTAGAACAGGGCTGTGATCTGGCGCAGGGTTATCTGTTTGACCGGCCTGTGCCGGCCGAGGACTTTGCTGCCGCTTGGCTAGCGCCAGGGCCTGATGCCACCTCTCACCCTGGCTATCGAACGTCCAACCCTAAGTAACATGGATTCCGGGGAGCCAGTGTCGATGATCGCTGAGGTCGCGCTGGCATCATTCCGCAAAAATCCAAGACGCGTTTTCAACCCTTAAATTTGGCTGGAGCGGCTGACCGGTAAGCGAATCTGCATCCGCGTCCCCGTGGATGTTTCCCCCAATTGGATCGTGCCCCGGTGCGCAGTCAACAACGACTTGACCACCGCTAGACCCAGGCCGGTGCCGCCTCGTGAGCGGGCGGTGGTAAAAAAAGGCTCGAAGACACGCGCTGCGTTGGCCGCTGAGATGCCGGGACCATTATCACTGACCTCAATGAGGAGCGCAGTGTCGAGTTCCGCATCAGGCACTGGGTAAGTCACGGCCAGGGTGACGGTGTCGCCACCGTGTTGCCGTGTATTATCCAGCAGATTGGTCAAGATAGACTCCAGCACGTCCTCACTCATGGCGGCTTTGACGCGCGGAAGGGGTTCAAGCACGGTAGCGGTTAGACCAATATTCTGGTAATGGATGGCAAGTTGCCGCACCACGGTGGCAACATCGGTGCTATCGGTCAAGGTTGCCTGCATCACGTCGGCGCGGGCCAGCTCCAGCAACCGCCGCACCAGACGCTCCAGGCGTTCGGCGTCCTGATCGAGATTGCCTAAAAACCGTTCGCGCTCGGCCAGGGTCATGGTGCCGATATGGTCGCGCAGCAGCTCCACCGCTCCGCGGATAGCCGCCAAAGGCGTTTTGAATTCGTGTGAAACGTGGGCCGCAAAGGCGCGGATATAATCGGCACGCTGTTCCAGATGCTGGGCCATCGTCGCTACAGCTTGCGACAATTCGGCGGCCTCCCGGGTGACTGGCCGGGCCAGCGCCACCACGACTCCCTGTTCCCCGGCGGTGACGCGCTGGGCCAGGCTCACCAGTGTCTGGAGTGGCCGCACCACCGCAAAGGAGGTCAACACTGACATGATGACGCTGGTGCCCAGCAGCAATGCAGTTGCCAGCATCAAATGGTAGCGCTTGCCGTACAGCACTTGTATCAGCGAGATCGGTGTACGCCATAGAAGAGTCACTGCAACGATACGTTGTCCTTGCAGAACTGGCGCAGCGACGAACACGCGCAATCGAGCGCCGCGACTGATGGAATCGAGTGCAGGGGATTCACTATCAGGAAGGCGCTGGCGCAACCGGCTCATATGTTCGCCCGTCAGCGCCCGTTGCACTTCTTCCAGCGCCATCAGGGAACGGCCTAAACTGGGTCCAGTTGTCGCCACGACTGTACCCTGCGTGTCTGCTATGGCAATGCCCGCTAAGGTGATGACTTGGGCATCGTGCAACAGCGACTGCAATTCTTCGCCGGTGGCCTGGGCGTGAGGATCAGGCGGGCTGGATGGAGGGATGGTTTCCGGGGGTGGAGGATAAACCGGGTCTTCAGCCAGGTCCAACTGCGCCGGGCGCGGCCGCCAGCGGGTTTCATGGTCATACTGTTCCCGCCAAGGAGTGGCAAGAGGTAAACCATATGCTGGATCGGCCACCGCCTGTGGCGCCAATCGGGCGAGGGCTGCGCGGTAACTGGCGGCAACGAATGCCGCTTGAGCCACCAATTCAGATTCGGTCTGACGCACCAGAGCGCTTTCGTACAGGCGTAGCGCCTCCAGCCCTAGCAAGGGCAGCCATAACGCGGTCAGATTGACCGCCAGCAGTAGATAGCGCAGCTTGAGGCGAGGCAGGGATCGCACCATTCAGCAGGGTCCCAGCCGGTAACCAATGCCATGCAGGGTTTCAATGGGGTCGGCGCCCAAGACTTTAAATTTCGAACGCACCCGGCGTACATGGCTGTCGATGGTGCGGTCGCTTACCACTCGATAGTCCTGGTAGCTGCCATCCATTAATTGATCCCGGCTGAATACCTTGCCGGGGTGGCTTAATAGCGTGCGCAGGATACCGAACTCCGTCAGGGTCAGTGCAATCTCCTGTCCCTGCCAATCTGCGGTATAGCGCTCCAGGTCCAGCCGTAACCGTCCGTATTCGAGCAGGTGTCCGGGTGTGGGGTCGTGCCATTCACCTTTACCGCGCCGCAAAATCGCCCGGACGCGCGCTGTCAGCTCGCGAGGACTGAACGGCTTAGTCACGTAGTCATCGCCGCCGAGTTCCAGGCCGATGATGCGATCCACTTCGTCATCGCGCGATGATAAAAACACAATGGGAACCGTGCTGATGCGGCGCAGGGCGCGGCAGACCTCGGTACCATCCAGTTCTGGCATGATGATGTCGAGCACCACTAAATCAGGGCCAGCCGCCTGGAATCGCGCCAGTGCTTGTTCCCCGTTCCCGGCTTCTACAGTGGCGAAGCCGTCCTTGTGCAGGGCGAAGCAGATGATTTCACGGATATGGGGATCGTCATCAACGACCAGGATGGTGGGCATGAGGCTGTTCCATAACGGCGCGTTACTTATTTGCAGGAAAGAATACCAAATCCTGGTCAGCGGAAGCTGACTTGCCAATGATTCAGGTAGTGATCGATTTAGGCTAACTTTTACATCAAGGAGCGCCATCACGGGCCACCGGTTCCATTTTGGCATTGTATCCGTCAATCCTTCTTAGGTTGCTTTGTATTTTTGGAAAAATAATATGGAATCTATTCAGTTAACTGAGCGCTAAAGTAGCGATGCTGAGGTTAAGAGAATGACAGACGGCACGCAGACTTCAACCGAAGGACTCCGCGGCATGGGCCGAACAATCTGGCAATCTGCTGTTGCACTGGGATGGCTGGGTTTTTGGTTCTGGGTCTTCAGCTTTGCATCCAGCGATTCGTTCTTCCAATACAATCTGTGTTCTCGCTTACCTGTGTTCGCAGCCGCTCTGTTTGGGGCGGCTGCCGTGCCGGTGAGCGCGTATCTTGCGTGGAAACGGCACCCATCCATACTAGGTGCGTTCGCCGTTCATGTGGCCGGTCTCGTTGCCGCTCTGAGTCCGCTAGCCCTCGTGTCCTATACATTGTCCCGGGTATCCGGTCCCTGTCATCTTGAAGCGGATGACGCGATGGGCACCGGAATCGGCTTCCTCATCCTTATTGGCATGAGCATGGTCTCGCTGCTGGCCTTGCTCCTTGCCTGCACGGTCCGCGCGGTTGGCCGGGCAACGGCGCAGCCCTTGCCATTTATCTTCAGCGCCCGGCCAGGCCACCAATCTATGAAGATAAGTGATCAAAAATAAAAGGGATTTTGAAGAATCTTACGGATAAACCGGGAGGCACGCAGGGCCAGCTAAGCGAACGCTTTCCGGAGACGGCTTAGCGTCGTCACACCAGCAGCGGAATAATTTGCACCGGATTTGCACGATCATTTTGCAATCTTGCACACATGCGCCACGAAGCGCACACACTCGATTTGCATACTGCGCGGGCGAACTCAAGGAGTCACGCCATGCGCTTCAAATTCTATTCTCAGCCCGGTCCAATGAGCTTGATTCTGGGCCTTGTTCTATTAGCCATTCATCCACTGGTCTGGCTGGCGGGAACCTGGCTTGATCCGGCCTACGATTCCTACGGTTTGTGGGTGGCGGTGCTGACCAGTATGCTCTTGCTATGGAGCACGGCCAGCCCGCTGCGTACGCCTGGCGTCTCGCAACGCTATAACGGATTCTACCTGCTGGCATTGACCGCCATCGTGCGTCTGCTCGGACAATGGCTCGGGATCAACACAATCGGTGCAGCGGCTTTGGCTGTGGATATCTACGCCATCGGTTTGCTGCTAGGTCTGGACCGCCGCGCCCGCCCGCTATCTCCAGGCTGGTTGGCGGTGCTCTTCATGTTTGCGCTGCCCATTGAACGCATTCTGCAACGCGGTTTTGGGTTCCTTCTGCAACAGATCTCCGCCGCCGGTGCCTGCGCTGCGCTCCAGCTAGGAGCTGCACCCGTGCAGTGCGAAGGCATTCAGTTGCAGTGGCAGGGGCAAACACTGTTGGTCGATTTGCCTTGTTCCGGGACGCGCGGTCTATTACTGCTGCTCCTGCTATTCGCTGCGGTTGCCGCTTTCACCCGTCCCTCGTCCGGGCGGGCGTGCCTGGGTCTATTGCTAACGCTGGCAGCGGCGGCCGTGGGCAATAGTCTGCGTATTGTTGCCATCGCCCTGGGTCTGGTCCACCGCGAGACGGGAGGTGGCGTGGATGTGCTTGCCGAGCCGTGGCACAGTGCGATTGGCTTGATCACTTTGAGCCTCTCAGCGCTGCCGCTTCTATTTTGGGTCCGGCTCCGCCGGGCCGGACCGGCCATGCCTCTTTCCTTACCGGGTCAGGCAACAGCTAACGCACAGCGATTCTGGTCTGTGCAACCAGTCACCGGCCTAGCTTTTCTGAGCGCGTGTGCCGTGATCGTGTCCTTGCCGGCACGACCGGTGGATATCGCCCATTCACTCCCCGCACCACAGTTGCCTGATCGCATCGCGGCCTTCATCGCGCAACCCGGCGTGCTCACTTCCCAGGAACGCGAGTACTTCACCCGTTACGGCGGCGGCGCGGCGCGGGCCGCCTATGGCCCCTATGGATTGCTGGTGGTCAGCACCTCCGCGCCGCTGCGCCATCTCCATGCGCCCGACGAATGCCTGACCGGTCGCGGTCACACGGTGCGTTATCTCGGCCAGACCGGCGGCCCGATTCCCAGCGCAGTGTATCGCAGCACCGATCCGCAGGGACGGGTCTGGCGGGTCGCTGTGAGTTATGTCTCGGAACGTGGTGAACAAGCGATCCATGTTGCTCAGGCAGTGTGGCTCTGGTTACAAGCGCCAGGCACGGCTTGGCGGATGATCGAACGCATCACCCCTTGGGAACTGCCGGTGGATGCGGCGGAAACTTTCGATAGCGCCGTGTGGCGGGCGCTGGATGTAACGCCCCCCCCTCACCCGTGCTAACTCTGAAACCCGTTTTATGAAACTTTGATTGATAGAGGAAAAATCCATGAAGAACACTGCATTTTTTCTGATCACTAGCCTGTTTTGGTTCCCCTGGACCACCGCGCTCGCTGTCGTTCCCGGCGATCTGGGCGGTCGCATCGAAACAGAAGTGGACGGTAAACCGATGACCTTGCCCTTGCTCAAGACCGATATCAACGCTGACCTTCAGGGCGACTTGGCGCTGGTCACCGTGACACAAACCTTTGCCAATCCGCTGAATCAGGCGATTCATGCGACTTATTTGTTTCCACTCAATGAAAATGCCGCTGTCAACGCCATGACCCTAGATGTCGGCGACGAGCGCATTCAAGCCAAAATCCAGCGCATCGAGGAGGCCCGCGCCACTTTCGAGAAAGCGAAAGGCCAAGGCCGCAGCGCCGCCTTGCTCAGTCAGCATCGCCCGAATATGTTTACCCAGGATATCGCCAATCTGATGCCGGGTCTGCCGGTCAAAGTGACGCTGAAATATGCTCAAACCGTGCCTCGGCTGGACGGTGCCTATGAATTGGTTATTCCGCTAGTTGTAGGACCGCGCTATCAGCCGCAAGGCGCTGGTGTTGCGCCGGGTGAACCCATGCTACGGGGTGGCGTTCAACACTGGAATGCTCAGACCGGGACTGCCAGCGGTGCGGCGGCGGCTCACAGCCAAACCGCCTATGGGCAGTGGGAGGTCGAGCAATTGCCTGCATATCCCCCCGTCTTTGAATTAAACGTGCCTGAACAAATTGACCCGGAGCGAGTCGGTTTGACCGTCCATCTCAACGCGGGCATGGCCATTGCCGCCATCGACAGCCGCACCCATCCGATCACCACCGGGATTCTGGAGAATGGGCGCGCCGAAGTGCGGCTGGCCAATGGCCGCACGCTCGATAATCGTGATTTCGTCCTGCGCTACACCCTGGCCGGGACACGCACCCAGGCCGGTTTGCTGGCTTACCGCGACGCGCGCGGCGGTTTTTTCAGCCTGTTGCTCGAACCGCCGCAGGCTCCGGCCGAGACGGACATCACGCCGCGCGAGATGGTATTTGTCTTGGATTGCTCCGGCTCGATGAGCGGCCTGCCGATTGAAACCAGTAAGGCCTTTATGAGAATCGCGCTGCGCCGGCTGCGGTCCACAGATAGTTTCCGCATCATCCGCTTCAGCGATGCCGCGACCGAGTTTTCCGCGCAGCCATTGCCAGCGACACCCGGGAATATTCAGGCGGGTCTGCACTACATCGATGCGCTCAACGGCGAAGGCGGCACCGAGATGAGTACCGGCATCCGTCAGGCGTTGGCTCTGCCGGTCCCTGCGGGATCGTTGCGCATCGTTACCTTTCTGACCGACGGTTATATTGGCAACGAAGCTGAAATTCTGGCGCTGATCAGAACCCATTTAGGCAATGCGCGACTGTATGCCTTTGGTGCCGGTGCGGGCGTTAACCGTTATCTTCTGAGCGAGATGGGCCGGGTTGGGCGCGGTTTCGCCCGCTACATGGACCCCACCGAGGATCAGGAAAAGGTTGCCGGAGAATTGGCTGAGCGCTTGCAATCGCCTGTGTTGACCGACATTCAGATTGACTGGGGCGGTTTGGACGTGAGCGAGCTCAGCCCCGGCCCATTGCCCGATCTGTTCGCCGGACAGTCGTTGCGGATTCAGGGACGTTATGGCCGCCCCGGCCGGTACGAGGTCAAGGTACGAGGCCGGGTACAGGGACACCCCGCGACCTTGCCTCTACAGATCGAGCTACCGGAAACCAGCACCCAGGGCGAGGCGGTGCCAATCCTCTGGGCGCGTTCCCTGATCGGCGATCTCATGCATCAGTTGACAACGGGCCGCCGTCTGCTTCGCGGTGAGGACGTGAATGCTGACACCCTCAAGCAGCGCATCACTGAGTTGGGGCTGAACTTTGCGCTGGTAACGAAGTGGACTGCGTTCGTCGCCGTGTCGGAGAAGATTTATAATCCCAGCCCGATTGATACACCCACGGTGCCGGTGCCCGTGGCGCAGGTCACGGGAACAACCGCACTGGCCTACGGTGAGCCGGCGACGCCAATCACGACGGGTAGTGTTTTCAGCGGTGGCAGCACGCCGGAACCGGACGCAATTCCCGGCTTCATCGTGATAGCGTTGTTGTTGGCGGGCTTCCTGATCCAGTACCGTCCGCGCACCAGACTCACTAAATAAGGCACAAAAAATGCCTAGGTAATCTCTATGGCCTACCAACTTTGAGAAATGTACCCATGCTGCAAACCATTGCGACAGTCCCGACCCCTCGCATGATCGAGCTTTTAGAACTAATCGAGTTAGCAAATCAAAGCGATGCCGAACCTCGCCTTACCCACTATCTCTACCAGTGCCGCCGCACCGGCTACGAACCACCGCCTGAGCTGCTGCAATTAGCTCGTGACAATATTGAGCGTAAGCGGCAAGTTTGTTGAATATCCCGCAACGGCACAGCCCATTTTGGTCCTCTGAAGCGGGCTAACTTGATTCAACCTGCTTGTCAATTGATCTGTGAAAATATCCATGATTAGGCTATCCCGCGCCTCGATTGAGAATGAGCAGCCTTGACCACCGGTTAAGTCAGCCTCCAATAGGCGGGACACCGATCAGCCAAGTATGGAGCCAGAGCACAAAAGCAACATAGAGCGCAAGGCCGCCGGTCACGGCAATGAGATCATTCCACTTGGAAGGCGGCGCACCGAGGACTGGATGCGGGAGACGGCGTTTCATGGAGATGCGATCCACCA
The DNA here is from genome assembly GCA_002343485.1 of Proteobacteria bacterium UBA2383. Lineage (GTDB taxonomy): Bacteria > Pseudomonadota > Gammaproteobacteria > Competibacterales > Competibacteraceae > UBA2383. The sequence goes on along the minus strand of DDST01000046.1, from coordinate 16,786 downwards.
CGGCCCAGGCGAGGAAGGCGCCAAAGAGAAGCACATCGGCCAGCATGCCGTTCGCCAGCAGGTGGGCAAAAGCCCATAGCTTGGTAGCAGCTAGCATGGGATGCTGGACGGCCGCCTGGATGCGCCCCGGCAGGTAGGCGGCGAGCAGCAGCGGAAAGACCGGGACCAGCAGCAATAAAGTGATATGACGCAGCCACACTGGCGGCAGGTAGAGAAGCACGGGATCATAGCGGGCAAGTCCATAACCCCAGACAATGAGTCCGAACCCGGCGAGGGACGCTAGCGAGTACAGACCCTTCCACGGTCCTTCACCGAGTTTTGCGACTTGGCGATCCCGCCATGATTCGCTGACGATGGAGATAGAGTGCACGGCCAGAAAGAGGATCAATCCGAGTAAGAGCATGCTCATTTGTAAATCCCCGCTATATGAAAGGCGCTTACCTTAACACATCGAAGCTTGAACGATGGGCGGCGCCATCCGGGAGCTAAAGATACTTCTCGCTGCCGTAAACACCCGTGAGTGAGTTCAATCCGCTCGAGAGAAATTAATGCAACAGGGCTTTTCGGCGAGCGTGCAGTTTTGGCAAGAACCGGTGAGCGTTACCCGTCACGGGGCGAATGAGTTGCTCGCCCAAGAAGTTGGCCAGCAACTGTGGAGACGTAAGGAAAGTTAATAGACTCGCATTTTCATCTGCGTCTGTACCAGTCGCAGTAGTAGTCGATAAATCGCCGGTCTTGCGTGTTGATATGGTCGGCCAGGAATGCCAGAATCGCTTTCGCCTCCGGTAACGTAAAGGGTTGCTCCCCGAAGCTACTATATTGTTGCTTAATTGATTCCAATCGCTCCATCAGAGCGTCGTGATCGAGCGCGTGACTATCGTAGCCTGGATAACTGCTCAAGCGCATCAATAACTGTTCGGACATGAAATGCATGTCGCTGTAAGCTACTAATTGCTCAATAATTTCATCTATTAGCGCTGGGTCTGCATCATCGCTTACTGCGTCGCAAAGCGCTTGCGTCAGGCCGAGTTGAATGTGGTGTTCAGCATCGATGTCTTTCGAGTTGGGTTTGCGATTCATCAATGAGCTTCTCCGTGGAACATTTTACATTATGTGACTGATACCTGGCATATCAATATATTATTATATTGAATAGATAGATTTTATTTTTACCAAGCTGATTGAGGGTATCGCTATCTGTTAAAAACTCCTTTGATAGGGGTTAATCTGTCCCGGACGTTTCACTCATTTGATAATGGAGAAAAGAATGAAATTCATGAATGCCTTATTGCTGGTTATGGCCCTGGCAGTTAGCGGTTTGACTACCCCTGTACTGGCGGGTGATACCGATCCATTATTTGTCAACATGACCGCCGATGATGCCCATCGCGCCAATATGGCGATCACCTTCGGCAAGGCGCAAATGGAGCGAGGACATCCGTTGACGGTTTTTCTAAATGACAAAGGCGTTTTGGTCGGCGCCAAGGCTAACGCCGGTCAATACGAAGAACACCAAAAGAAGCTGATTGAGATCATGAAAAAAGGCGGTGTGGTCATCGCCTGCCCAATGTGTATGAAACATTACGGCATCGAAACGGACGATCTGCTACCAGGGATTCAAGTCGGCAAGCCGGAACTAACGGGCGCTGCATTGTTTAAAGATGGAACCCAGACGCTGACTTGGTGACAGCACGAGGCAGGAGATCAATATTTTTCCGGTGCGCTGCATCTAAACTTGAATCTCCTGCGTAAGCAACTTTGTCAGTCGGGCTATTACGACGCAGACAACCCTTTTTTCAACGCTATTGCAGAGGATATTCACCATGGTCAAGACCGCTTTCAACCAGTTTGCGCTTGCTGCTGCCGTCGCCGGTGCTTTGGGTCTCGCTGCTAGTCCTGTCTTTGCTGCTGGGGAAGGCAAGGAAAAATGTTATGGCATTAGCAAGGCCGGTGAGAACGACTGTGCCAGTGCAGCAGGCACGCATGCCTGTTCGGGGCAATCGACCGCTGATTACGACGGTCAAGATTGGAAATATGCCCCCAAGGGCACCTGTGAAAAAATGGGCGGCAAGGTGGAAGCGTTCAAGGGCATGGGTAATCCTGTATCGAAAGGGCAGGGGTAATCCGGCATTGAGTTGATGTGCCATGTTTGATCTCCGCAATCGCACCGCACTGCCTGCTCAGGCAGGCATTGGCCTGCGTCATCCTCACTTGCCGGAATTTCTAGCCATGCCACAGCCTGCGGCATGGCTGGAAATCCATAGCGAAAACTACCTCGCCCCCGGCGGTCCTCGTCTGGGAGCCCTGGAACGGTTGCGCGGCGATTATCCGCTGAGTTGCCACGGGGTAGGTTTGTCGCTGGGATCGGCGGCTGGGTTGGATGCAGCGCATCTGGCGCGATTGCGGTATTTGTATGACCGGCTGGAACCGGAAGCGATCTCCGAGCATCTGGCCTGGTCCACAGCCCCGGACGGGACTTTTCTGGCTGATTTACTGCCTCTGCCCTATACCGACGAAGCGCTGGCTATCGCCGCTGCTAATATCGAACGGGCACAGCAGGCGCTGGGCCGGCGTTTATTGGTCGAAAACCCGTCCACTTATCTACGCTTCCAGCAGACAGACTGGGACGAAGCCGGCTTTCTAAGTGAGCTGGTGCGTTGCACAGGCTGCGGTTTACTGCTGGATGTCAACAATCTTTATGTCAGCGCTGTCAACCACGGTAGCGACCCGCAGGCCGTGCTGAATGCGTTGCCGCTGGCAGCCGTCGGCGAAATTCATATTGCCGGACATGCTCGGGTTGCTACGTCCTGGGGCGAACTGCTGATCGACGACCACGGTTCTCCGGTCGCTGAGCCGGTTTGGGCGCTGCTGGCCGCTACCTTGCGATTGACCGGGCCCTGCCCAGTGTTGATGGAGTGGGACACGAATATCCCGGAATTGCCGGTGCTGCTGGCTGAGGCGGAACGGGCTGAAGGTTATCTACGGGAGATCACCGGTGCATCTGGCTGAACTGCAAACCCGGATGCAACAGATGCTGTTATCGGGCGGTGGTCCCGACCCGGCGCTGTTGGCGCTGTTGGCCGATACACCTGAGCAACATGAACGTCGCCTAGCGGTATACCGCAACAATGTCCGCCATGCCCTGTTAAGTGTACTGGAGGCGGCTTTTCCTGTGGTCGAGCAGTTAGTCGGCGTTGAATGCTTCACGGCCACTGCCTTGACCTTTATCGCTGAACATCCGCCGCACCGGCCAGTATTATATGCCTACGGTGTTGATTTTCCCGGTTTTCTAACCGAATTCCGGCCGCTGGTGGAATTGCCTTGGCTGGCAGATATAGCACGGTTGGAATGGGCGCGTAACGAAGCGCTGTTTGCTGCCGAGGCTGAGCCACTGACCCCTGATCAACTCGCTTCAATTCCCGCTGACAAACTGGCCGGTTTGCAACTCCAGTTGCATCCTGCAACACAGTTGCTGGAATCTTCCTGGCCGATCCATGCAATCTGGGCCGCGCATCAACCCGGAGGCGGGCCATTGGAAGCGGTCGATCTCCAACAGGCCGAAACGGTCATGGTCTGGCGTCAAGCTGGAGCAGTTCGCCAGCGTCTGTTAACCCCTGGTGAGTTTGCCTTGCTCGCTGCATGTGTGAAGCAAAGCCCTTTGGCTGAAGCTGTCGAAGCGGCGATCCAGCAAGAACCAGCATTTGATTTACGCATTGTGCTTGCTCGATGGTTGAACGAAGATGTGTTGGAACGGCCTATAATGACTCTTTTGACATCCTAGACCTGTGGATCATCGCCGTGAACGCAATTAGCGCTCTACCGCTCAGGTATCCCACAGGCTGGTGGTTCATCCCGGTGCGAGCATCCATCATGACATCTTTTGATTCGCTGGCTGACTTGCTGGCCCGTTGTGCATTGAGCGACCGGTGTGCCTTCGAAGCGTTGTACCAGCAGGCGGCACCGAGACTGTACAGTCTATTGCTCGGCGTGACCCGTGATCGCGAACTGGCAGCCGATCTACTGCAGGAAGGCTTCGTGCGTATTTGGCAGCGGGCCGGCGACTACCGGCCGCATCTGGGCCAACCGCTGACCTGGATGGGGACCATTGTCCGCCGCTTGGCCATCGACCGGTCACGGCGCGGTGATCAACGCTGGCGGGCGGATCTGAGCGAGGAGGGCTGGACCCTGCTGACTGATGAGGGACCGGGTCCTGAGGAACGGTTGCATACCGAGCAGGGTGAAACTCAATTGGCCCGCTGCCTGGAAATCCTCGAACCGGAGCCACGCCACGCCGTTTTTCTGGCTTATTACGAGGGACTGACCCACGATGCCATCGCCCAGCGATTGAACCGCCCGCTGGGTACGGTCAAAGCTTGGGTCCGGCGGAGCCTGCAACGTCTGAAAACCTGTCTGGGGGAATTATCATGAACCTGCATCATCCCCTGTTATCTGATTCATTGGCCGCCGAATATGTTCTCGGCACCCTGCAAGGTGCCGCCCGGCGGCGTTTTGAAAACTTGTTATCAGCGCATCCGGCGTTGCGGCGTGCTGTGAGCGACTGGGAACGCCGTTTAAACCAACTGGCGGTTGCCAGTCCACCCTTACTGCCGCCTCCGGAAGTTTGGCAAGGTTTGGAACAACGGCTATTTCCCGCTGAACCACGACGTTCCTGGTGGAACAGTCTGGCCCTCTGGCGCGGCTTGGCCCTGGCCGGATTATTGGCCACGGCCGTGGTCCTGGCCCCCCAGCTAGCGGCGCCGCCACCTCAAGGAAACTTGTCGTTTGCCGCTATCCGCGACCCTAATCATGATGTGTTATGGACCGTGGCGATGGCTGAAGATGGGCGATTACACGTCAACAGCTTGCGAGCGATGGACATGCCCCCTGATCAGCGCTGCCTGCTGTGGCTGAAGGGCGGCGAGCGCCCGCCGGTGATGTTAGGGACGCTGCCTGATCAAGGCGATGCCCGCACTCTAGTTCTGCCAGCTAATATGCCGCATCCGTCCCAAGGGATGTTATGGGTCAGCATGCAACCCAGGACCGATGCGACTCCGCCTGCTCGTCCGCTGTATCAGACGCGCTGGCAGACGTTGTGACCGGTCTTTCGACGCTACATTCTTCGTTGACAACCCGGCCTGCCGCAGCACGAGTGACATTGCGTCTTCCGCAAGCAAGGCCGGGCGGGTAACCGCACAGGCGAGACCGGTGTTGGTTGAGGGGTTATTGGCTATTTGTTCACGTCTCTTCCATCTGCCGCCGTAAATCGGCCTCTTCAGCCAGCGCCGCCAATAACAGGTCAGCTGTCAACGGTTGATCAAGGAGACCGGCGCGACGGCGGACTGTGGCAAAGTCACCCAGGGTCAACGGCCCCAAGGCCCAGAACCGGGTCAAAAAATCCTCGGAGAGACTCTCGGCAGTCCCTGCCTCGCTGAGTGTGCGGCGCAAACACTGTTCCGCCTGTTCAGCAGCCAACGGCCAAAACCGTGCTTTGATATCAAACCGCCGCCGTACCGCTGGGTCCAAATCACTCACCCGATTGGTCGCGCATAGCAGAATGCCGTCAAACTGCTCCATCCGCACCAGTAGTTCATTAACTTGCGTCACTTCCCACGTCTGGCGGGCATACTGGCGGGCGCGCAAGAAAGAATCTGCCTCGTCAATCAGCAACACCGCCTGGCTTTGACGGGCTTCCTGAAACATCCGGGCGATCCGTTCCTCGGTGACGCCTACCAGTGGATTGAGCAGGTCTGAGGCGGACCGCAACAACAATGGCCGATCCAGCTTGCGGGCCAGCCAGGCGGCAAAGGCGCTCTTGCCGGTCCCGGACGGTCCATACAAGCAAATCCGGCCCCGGCCCTGGCGCGTCAACCCCTGAACCAGTTTCGGCAGATCACAGTCACAGTTGATTAGATTCGGATCGTAGTCATCGCCTACGCTCACTGCCGACGGCTGGAAAGGCGGTTCGCCGTGACGGGTGGCCGCTAGCGCATGATCCAGAACCCGGCCTAGCAACGCCTCGCCTTGTTCAGCAAAAGCTTCTGGTAATAGATGCGCGAGCCGTGCCGCCTTCTGTACCAGCGCTGGACTCAGGTGAGGATCCTCCGCCCGCTCCGCAATCCAGCGCGCATCGACCTGTAACTCACCGAGATGGCGGCGGATGATACGCTCGCGCACGGGCCGGGGCGGGATATCCAGTGCTAGTTGCAAATCGAAGCGCCGCAGAAAGGCTGGATCGATGATATCGATGCGGTTGACCACCCAGATGGTCGGCACCTGATTCTGTTCCAGTACACCATTTAACCAGCCTTTATTAATCCCGCTATCGCGCGGAGTCATAAGAAAGGATAAGTCCAGTTCGCTGCTCTCCGAGAGCACATCACCGGCCTCATCGAACAGCAGGGCGCACTCGCGGCGCCGGGCTAGCAGATGTTGAGCCAGACTGTGGCGGGACAGCCGTTGGCGGGCATTGAGCGGATCCTCATCCTCATCGCTGGCCTGCACGGCAAACAGCGCAATACCGGCGGCCTTGGCCAGCGTCAGAGCCAGCTCAGTCTTACCCGTGCCTGGCGGACCATATAACAGTAAATTGACTCCCAAGGTTGCCTCAGTGGCTGCACGGGCCAGCAACCGGTACGCCAGATCGAAGTCCTCTGCACGATGAGCGAAGTCATCAATGGTTAATGTAGCTGGGCGGGACGGTGCCACATAATGTTGGAACAAAGTGGCTGTATCGATCCGCTCATTGAGCAGCAAGTGTGGTAGACGATCCAAAATGTCGAATTTGGCTTTTAGATGGTAGCGATGGCTATCATCGATGCGGATCAGGCCGGTGCGAGCCAGCAACCCGCTAGGCAGTAGGACCCGGTACACTGCTTCAGCACGCGCCCCAAGCATGGTAGCCACCGCCGTGCAGGCGCCTCGACGGTTGAATTCCCCTAACGGACGGCACGCCGCATACAGCGTGGGATCAAGATGCAGCATGGCCACCAGCAGTAGCAGTTCGCACTCCAGTGGCGCCAAGCCCAGATCAGAAGCAATAGCGGTAATATTACCGAAAGGCGGGCGATGATCGTGGGTTCGCTGCCCTGGATCCAGTTTGCTCAGTTGCCGCTGCAGCGAAGATTCAATCGAGCCACGCAGATGAATTCCCAGCGCCACCAGCAACCGGCTCTGCCGGTGATGACGCAGATACATTTCGACCCTTTCCGGACGCACCCCTAACCAGGCGCGCAACACCCACTGGCGCCGGATCACTGAATAATCGGGACTCAGATGAGCGAGTTCTTCCAATAATGCCTCGGCATCATCCTCAAACTCGAGATCGTCATCTTCCAAACCAAATGACAGGAAATCCAAAGCGTCCCCCTCTTCTCCTGGCTGTTCGATAGAATCGTCTAGCGCACGGCGATGATAGCGGCGATGAGGCATGAATTCCTCCAAGCGAGTGGTCAGTGGTTGGTCATTAGCGATGAGTAGTGAGAGGGATGAACACAGTTACGGTCCATTCACTACTAAGACTTGGCGATTGCGACAGACTATCCAATAATGCTGATTTTCCCCAGGCAGGATCGAAATCCCATGCAAACTATCCTCAAATCCGTCAAATTGGCCAACGTTTGCTACGATATCCGTGGGCCGGTGCTGGCGCGCGCCAAACAGATGGAAGACGAGGGCCAGCGGATCGTTAAACTCAATATCGGCAACCCGGCGCCCTTCGGCTTCATGGCCCCGGATGAGATGGTGCAAGATATCATCCGCAATTTGCCGGACGCCTCCGGTTATTGTGATTCCAAAGGCCTGTTTGCCGCGCGCAAGGCGGTGATGCACTATACCCAGCAGAAACAGATTCCGGGCGTGCAGATCGAGGATATCTACATTGGCAACGGCGTATCCGAATTGATCGTCATGGTCCTGCAGGCGCTGCTGAACAACGGCGATGAGGTGCTGATTCCGGCCCCGGATTACCCCTTGTGGACGGCGGCAGTCAGCCTGTCGGGTGGAGTACCGCGCCATTATCATTGCGATGAATCGTCCGGCTGGCTGCCGGATCTCGACGATATCCGCGACACGATAACTCCTCGCACCCGGGCGATTGTTGTGATCAATCCGAATAATCCGACCGGTGCGTTATATCCTGAGGAATGGTTGCAGGCGCTCATCGAAATCGCCCGTCAGCATCAACTCATTATCTACGCCGATGAAATCTACGACAAGGTGCTCTATGACGGCGCAAAGCATACCTCAATTGCCTCACTTGCAGAGGATGTGTTGTGCTTGACCTTCAATGGCCTGTCGAAAAATTACCGGGCCTGCGGCTATCGCGCTGGGTGGGTGGTGGTATCAGGCGAGAAGAGCCACGCTCAGGACTATATTGAGGGATTGAACATCCTGGCTTCGATGCGCTTATGCGCCAACGTCCCGGCGCAATATGCCATCCAGACCGCGCTCGGCGGTTACCAGAGTATTGATGATCTGGTGTTACCTACGGGTCGTCTGGGTAAACAGCGCGATCTCGCGTTTCAGTTGCTGGCAGAAATTCCCGGCGTTCATTGCGTCAAGCCGCAGGCGGCGCTGTACCTGTTCCCCCGGCTCGATCCGCAGATTTATCCAATCACCGATGACGAGCAGTTCGTACTGGAGTTTTTGCTGGAGGAAAAAGTGTTGCTGGTGCAGGGTACGGGATTCAATTGGCCTCACCCGGATCACTTACGAATCGTGTTTCTGCCCCACGAAGATGATCTTACTGAGGCCATTGGACGGTTTGGCCGCTTTTTGGAGCGTTACCGCAAGCGTCATGGCCTATGATGGCAGCAGTCAATTTAGTAACGACTGATACTGCTCGACATGTCGCGCAACGCACTCAGTCATCGGAAATGGGGGTCTTAGAGTCGTTTGCAGCGTCTGCCATAAATCGGGATCTTTAGAGGCGCGGCGCAGGGTGGTGGCTAGACTGTAGGAATCACCTGCGCGGAAGTGCAGTCCATCCTGGCCCGGCGCCACTTTCTCCTTGAGACCCCCAATGTCGCTGCAGATGATCGGCCGCCGGGCGGCAAGCGCTTCTTCGACGACCAGCGGCGCATTTTCCCACCAGGTCGAGGGAATAACGATCCAATCATAGTGAGCCATCAGTTCCACGGCATCCCGAGGCTGATAGGGACCGAAATAGGTAACGTCATCGGCGGTATCGGCAAAAGCCGATTCAAGACCTTCCCGGTGGGATTTTTCTTGCAATGCCAGGGTGCCATGGATCCCTAGTTGAAAATCCACGTTCTCATTGCGTAGCCGCCGGGTCGCTTCCAGCAAAATATCCACACCTTTGGTTCGAGTCAGTTGCCCGAAGAACCCGAAGCGGCGAGGTAGTATTCTCCTGCCTTGCGGGAGAGAATTGGACTCAGCGGGGTGAGCGGTTATATTGCTGGATATTCCATTCACGATGACTTTCAGTTTTTCCGGGGGTAGCCCCCAAGCCTGATAGCGTTCCAGCAGGAAGTGGCTTGGGCAGATGAAGCAATCAACCTGAGCCAGGAAACTCTTGATCCATTGCTCGCGCAGGAAGAACTGAGCTGGCGGATGATCAGGCAGACAGGCAGCGCATTGATACAGGGAAGACGCGTGACACAAAGCGCCATTAGCCCGCACCATTTGTCCATCGCGGGCGCAAATCGCCCAATATTCATGTAAGGTCAGGACGATTTTACAGGTGGGCCGCAGATTTTTAACGATCCGGAATGACTCTAGTCCGACCATCAGAAAATGGTGGAAGTGGACCACGTCGGGATTGACCTTCTCGATGATTCTAGCGAAAGCGTCAGTGAGTTGAGGGTCTCCATGCCGGCCCATGAAGAAATCAAACGCATTGCCGCGAATGGCCAGATCGTTATGATCACGCTGGTTGGGAGCAAACACGGTTTGCGCACCGTGGCCAGCCAGCAGTTCAGGATAGACAAAACCCACAAAAAAAGCCTCGCACCCGTCACGGCGCAAGGCTTGATAGATACTGTGAGCAACCAGTTCGCCTCCGCCTGGATGGAAAGCAGGGTGTCCGTGCGAGACAATCAGCAGGCGCATGAAAACCGGATGCGCCGCTTAGACAATGGTAAAGAAATTATCGTCATCGTCATTATCATCCAGTTGTTCTGGAATATGCTCCATGGCGGATGAGGCGCTACTGTCCGATAGAGTGATCTGGCCCGTTTCTCCCCCAACGACAGTTAATTGTTCGGCACTGACGCCTTGCAGGAGAACACTGCCGCGGCTGCCATCAGTACCCATAAAAGTAATGAGCGCGCCATTTTCAGTATTCTCAACGACATAATCGTTGCTGTCAAAAATGCCATCACCATTAAAATCACCCAGAATCAGCGTGTCATCACCCTGTCCGAAATCACGGATGACATCGTCGCCATAACTGTAATCTTCTTGCCCTTCTTCTTCGCCGGGCGGAACATCCTGGGGGTAAGCAAACGTATCATCACCGGCGCCACCTTCCAGCTGATCATTCCCCGCGCCGCCGATCAATTCGTCATTACCTTCACCGCCGGTTAGCGTGTCGTCGCCGGCGCCGCCGCCTAGTAAATCATCTCCTCCTCCACCATCAATGACATTGTTTCCAAGATTGCCCATGATCTTATTGTCCGCGTCCGATCCTTGAACATTGACATCTTTAATACCACCGAGAATCAAATTGGGATTATCGTCCTCATTCAGTGCAATGGGGGTTTCAAGATCAAGATTGACTTCGTCTGTGTTAATTACCTTAAATGCCTGTCCATCCTGAGTCGTCAAGAGATATTCACCCGGAATGCCCGTCGCTGACATCGCAGGGCTATCCAGTTCTTGACCGTCTTGGAAGAAAAGGAACTGATTAAAGTCCAGTATTTGGTTGGAAAACTGAGGATTACCTGGATCCCCACCCAACACGTCGCCCGCCGTTTTATCACTGCCTATGATGCCTTGATTAGGGTCGATGGTGGACATTTTTGGTATCTCCTAGAAAGCAGGGTTTAGAAAGCAAGCCGCTTTAATCTTTCTCGCTAATTCATTACGCTGTCAGTATTGGTATGTGGAGAAGTTATGAAAATCCTTATTATTCATCAATTTTTTCCAGGACAATTTCGCAGCTTGGTTTACCATTTGGCTACTAACCGTTTGTGCCAAATCGTCGCTATCGGACAAGAGTGTCAAATTTCCATTCCACTTGATAAAGTAATTTTCAAAGTATATAAGCCAAAAAATCATTCCACAACGTCCTTGCCACTTTATTTATCGCGTTTTGATCGTGCGGTGCAGAATGGCCAAGCAGTGACGCGAGTGCTGGAATGGCTGAAGAGCCGCGGGTTCAAGCCTGACATCGCCTTAGCGCATATCGGTTGGGGAGAAGCATTGTATTTTAAGGATATCTTTCCCAAGACTCCTTTATTGGCTTACTGTGAGTTCTATTACCATGCCCAGGGCGCTGATGCTGGGTTCGACCCAGCCTCTCCAATCACCCAGGATGACGCGTTACGCATCAGAACCCAAAACGCTCCTCTTCTATTGAGTCTGACCGCGATGGATTACGGCATCAGCCCGACTCCCTGGCAGCGATCGCTGTTTCCACCTGAATATCAAAATAAAATTGAGGTTCTGCACGAGGGGGTCGATACCGCAAAAGTAACCCCAGATCCACAAGCGCGTCTAACGCTGCCAGATGGCCGGGTGGTGCGGCCTGGTCAGGAGATCGTGACTTACGCTGCACGCAACTTGGAACCTTATCGGGGTTTTCCCAGTTTTATGCGGGCGGCAGCGGAAATTTGCCGGCGGCGTCCCCGCTGCCTGATCCTTGTAGAAGGCGGTGATGGGGTCAGCTATAGCCCACGCTTGCCACGGGGACAAACTTATCGGGAACGAATGCTCAAGGAAGTGCCGATTGATCCGGAACGGGTGATTTTTCTGGGGCATCTCCCGTTTTCAGAACATCTACGCTTGTTACAAGTCTCGGCGGTTCACATTTATTTGACTGTGCCATTTGTGCTGTCTTGGTCCTTGCTAGAAGCGATGGCCGCGCGGAATGTGGTCATCGCTTCGGATACTGCTCCGGTACGCGATGTGATCGAAGATGGCAAAAATGGTCTGTTGGTCGATTTTTTTTCACCCCGGAAAATTGCCGACCGGGTGGACGAAGTGCTGGATCATCCCAATCACATGGCTGCTGTATCGGGCGCGGCACGAGAGCATATCCGGCGTCATTACGAGGTTAAAAACAGTTTGGCCCGTTATCAGGAAATTATCACGAAGCTGGTGAATCAACAATCACCGTTCCGGCAGGAAGGCTAAAGCGTATGGAAGCATTGCTGCGCCGGTTCCGCTCCGTATTCCTAATTATTGGTTTTTTCAGCTTTATCATTAATCTGTTAATGCTGGCCCCGCCGCTGTTCATGCTGCAACTGTTCAATCGTGTATTGTATAGCCGCAGTAACGAAACCCTGTTGATGCTAGTTTTGGTCACGTTGTTCGCCCTGGCTATCGCCGGTTGGTTGGACACGATCCGCGCACAGTTACTCAACCGGTTGGGAAATTTCGCCCAGCGCCAATTGCGTATTCCGGCGGTCGAGACCCTCTGGCAATGGGCGCCACGGGGGAAAAATCGTGATCAAAGCCTGGAGGACGTACAGTCCTTAGCCGCCTTCCTTAGCCAGCCGGTGAAGGCATTTTTTGATATTCCCTGGTTTCCGATCTTCTTAGGCATTATTTTTCTGTTTCATCCGTTGTTGGCCCTGGTAGCAGTGATCGGGGCAGCGATCCTGATCGCGCTGGCAATTGCGGAGGAGTTTGTCGAAAAGAAAGCGCTGGCAACAGTCGGCGAAGCTAAAACCCGCGCTCAGCAGTTCCTGCGTGAGGCCTTGACTCACAATGAATCAGTCATCGGGCTGGGGATGCGTGACAACATAGTGCGGTACTGGTTGCAGTTACACGATGACTACCTGAGCGCTCATCAAAGCTCTACCGATTCGACCAGTAGCATTAATGGCCTAGCGCACGTCACTCGTGGCCTGATTCGCATCATCGGTCTGACGACGGCTGCTTGGCTGGTGATCAATACTCCAGACATGCCGCCGGGCATCATGATCGCTTCCTCTATCTTGATGGGACAGGCGCTGGCGCCGATCGGCTCGATCATCGGGGCGTGGAAATCGTTCGTTAAGGCCCGGCAGGCTTACGGCCGCCTGCGGATGGTAGCCAGCGACTATCAGCAACAAACTGAAGCGCGCGACATTCGGCTGAATCTGCCACGTCCGCTTGGGGCGCTGGCGGTCGAACAGGTCCATCTCGTGCTGAAGGATCGGTTAATTCTGAACAATCTCTCCTTCCAATTGAACCCTGGCGAGAGTCTAGGCGTGGTCGGTCTGAACGCGGCGGGCAAGACCTCGCTGGCCCGGCTGCTGGTGGGGATTTTTCCACCGACCAGCGGGCGAGTCACATTGGACGGCGCTGATATTTACCCTTGGGCACAAGCTGGACTGGGGCAGCATCTGGGTTATCTGCCCCAGCAGATCGAGCTGTTTTCCGGCACGGTTGCCGAAAATATTGCCCGGCTGGGCGAAGTGGATCAGCGTGAAAACATCATTATCCAGGCTGCACGGCTAGCCCGGGTTCACGATCTGATCTTACGCATGTCTCAGGGCTACAATACCGAGATTGGTGAGGGTGGAAATATGCTATCCGGTGGTCAACGGCAATTGCTAGCGCTGGCCCGCGCTCTGTATGGTGATCCGGTCTTAGTGGTGCTCGATGAACCCAATGCCAGTCTGGATGGCCAGGCAGAGATGCGATTATTAGATACATTGCGGGAATTGAAAACAATGGGAGTCACAGTGGTGATCATTAGTCACAAGCCTTCCATCCTGAAAGACGCCGATAAATTGCTGGTGCTCAATCAGGGCCGGCAGGTTCGCTATGGCCCACGGGCAGAGATTCTGGAAATTCTCTATAATGAACGGGTTAAACCCGCCCTGAATGCTGACTCAAGTAAGACACCGCGTTTCCTGCGTCAATCCAAGCCCAATAAGGTCGAAAGTAATAGCCGTTCAGTCCCCTCATCCCCATCCCCTCTCCTTACAGGGAAAGGTGGGGATGCTGATGTTGATACGGAGAAGAAAAAATGATCGGCCTCGTATCTGCTGAATATCATCATGATTTTGGCCGTATTGTCCTTAAAGGCATGCTGGTGTGCATTTTGTTCGTCGGCGGTTTCCTGACCTGGGCCACCCTTGCGCCACTGGGCAGCGCAGTCGTCGCGCCGGGAGTGGTCAAGATCTGGACGAACCGTAAGACGATTCAACATCTCGACGGCGGAATCGTCCGGGCTATCTACGTCTCCGACGGGAGCACCGTCAAGCGAGGTGATCCGCTCATCCTGCTGGAAGACACCACGACCAGTGCCGCATTGAATATTCTGACAGATCAGCGTGATGCGCTCTCGGTTCAAGAGCAACGCCTGCTAGCAGAACGGGGCATGATGGATCATTTTGCGCTGCCTGAGGAATTGGCGGCACGGAAAGACCCTCAGCTAACGGCCCTGTATCAAAGCGAATTATCGCTGTTTAAAGCCCGGCGCAAAAATCTCAATGATCAAATCAAGTTACTGTCAGATGGTATCACTCAATCCAAGGTGGCGGCGGCTAGCGTCCGATCAGAGATCGAAGCGATTAACGAAGGTCTCAGCTATACCGGTGACGTCGTAAAAACTATCGCAGCCATGGCGAAAAAGGGATTTGCTGAGCGGACGTCGTTATTGCAGAAAAAAGAGGCGCTGGCGGAAAAAAAGGAACGGCTGCATTCTCAAACGGCGGAGTTGGCCAATTTACAAAAGCAAATAACTGAACAGGAATTACGGGTCATCGCGTTGCGTAACAGCTATATGGAAGAAGCGGAAACTGATCGCAAGAAAACGCGTGAGCAGATTCTTGAAATCGAAGAACGGCTGCGTCCTGCGCGCCGTGCGCAGGAGCGCAGTCTTCTGACCGCTCCAATTAGCGGTCAAGTGATGGCATTGGCCGTGAATACCATTGGCGGGGTCATCCGCCCCGGTGATTCCTTGCTGGACATCGTGCCGCAGGAAAACGATCTAGTGGTGGAGGTCAAGATCGGCAATCGGGATATTGACAATATTTACCTTGGCCAAAGCGCCGAGGTGCAACTCAATGCCTTCAACCGGCGCACGATACCCCTCGTCGATGGCTGGGTAACCTACGTCGCTGGCGATACCCAGGAAGATCCAAGCGCGCCGGGAGCACTCTATTTCATGAGCCACATTCAACTGGACCAGCCACAACTGGAGCGCATGACCGATATCACGCTATCACCAGGGATGCCAGTGACCGCTTTTATCAAAACCCGGACCCGGACGTTCCTGGATTATCTCATCTCGCCGATCACCGATCACTGGCGGCAGGCTTTGCGTGAGGAATAAGTGGTCTCGGTGACGTTAGTTTGCACCGGAAATGGCGTCCGGCTGGCAGGCTATGCGTGCTATATTAAGTGAGGAATAACAATAAGATGCAGAACTTTAAGCTACTGCTGATTGATTCATCGGAAAATAAAGTCGTCTCAGAAGAAGAACGCCGCTTTTTAGCAAAAGGTCAATGGCAACTCCGGATGGCATCATATAGTGGATCATTACCACTGGACTACAGCGATGCCTCTTGGGATGCAGTGATCTGGCATCTAGAAAAAGGTGGCAATCTCAAAGCTGTTTTAGAGGAAGCCTATCGGCTGGTTGCGGCAGGGGGTACGGTTTTATTGAAGGCAGCGCTAAATGCGCGTGAGAAAGCGAAAATTATTTGTATAGCAAAAGCATTAAGCAGCACCTATGAAATGGTTCCCCTTGCTGATAAAAATCAGTTATTGCGATTACAGAAGCCAGCTTTATCATCGAACAGGGCGCTAAAGGGATATTTAGACACATGTGATGCTAACTCTATTTGTGGTTGGATAATAGATGAAAATAATATTAATCAGTCTGTTGAAATAGAAGTTATCGCTGATGGTGAATTAATTGCGTGTGCGATAGCAAATGAATTTAGGCAAGATCTGCTGGATGCTGGGATTGGTAATGGTCATTGTGCCTTTAGTATCGACATGCCAATTTCGTTATTAGATGGGGTAGAGCATAAAATTAAAATTAAAGAAAAAGAAACGGGTTTGCTATTGATTAATGATAAGGCTATTACATTTCAATCATCTTCTCATCTACGAGTTAGAGGTGAATCATTATTAGTAGATGTCAATTATAATATTGAAATTAAATGGCTTTATAAAATGATTGAAAAAACGACTGACGATCTTAGAAAATATAAATTGCTTATAACCATGAGCCGTTTATACAGCGTACTGAAAAAATATGCTAGAGCAAACGATAGCTATTTGTCTGCAATAAAATACCTAGAAAGCGAAATTGCCATTGAATCTAACAATAAAAACCAAATAGAAGTTATAAGAACTCCCCTTGAAAAAATAAGTAATCAAGTGCTTATTGTTGGTNNTTGTTGCTTTTGAGGGTGAAATTTGGGCTTTAAATGATGCTTGGTTTTGGCTTGAAAAAAATGATATTTTTGTCGATAAAGTATTTATTACTGACAGTAGATTTATCCAATTTTCCTATAAAAAAATAGAATTAGCCAAATGTTTAACTATTGTCACTATTGATACTGTTAATATAGATTTAATTAGTCATTTAAGTAAAAAAATTTATGTTTTTCGTGCGCTTGGAAAAGATGGATTTTCTTTAAAATATGGTGAGATTTAT
>DDST01000199.1 GCA_002343485.1 Proteobacteria bacterium UBA2383 | reverse complement strand
TTATTAGCGATTTTTTGTCTTTCTTCTGGATGGTTTTCCAGCCATTTAATGGCAGAAGAAAAAGTTGATGGGCTGCTGACTATTAAGCCTGTTTTGTGATCTTCAATAATACACATTTCTGCTGGGTTATTTAGAACTATAGGAACTAAACCTGCTGACATTGCTTCAATTAAGACGTTTTCTGCTGTGCCATAATGAGCAGGGTTAAGTAGATAGACAAAAACATTCAGGGTGCTTAAAGCATTTGTGACATCCATAGTATATCCAGCGAAATTTAATAAATGAGGCTTACCTGCTTTAATACACTGTTTTATCAAGAATTCGCGGTTAATTTCGTCACCCCATGCTCTGATCTGAAAATCAGGAATATCAACAGCAGCTAAATATTGTACGAAATTTGGATGCAATTTAGAGAAATTAAAGCTGCCTATATAGCCCGCGTTAAGCTGCGGATCCAACGAATTGGAGCGATGAATTAACGTGGATAGCCCAGTTCCACTGGATACGACACTTATTTTCTTCTTTTTTTTATCATGAAGATTAGCAATAGAAGATGCTAAAAAAGAGCAGGGTGATGTAAGCAAAAAGCTATCTGCAACTTCAATTAGCATAGGTGGAATCACTGGCGTGTGTAAGCCGGATATATGGCACCATATTAACAGGCGCATCGGTGGCATCCGTTGCTCACAAATAAACTTGAAAATCGCCGGATGATTCCACCATTCTATTTGGACAATATCAGCACTCGAAATTAATTGTTCGACTTGCTCTGCATTCGGTGCGATAATCAATTCTCCGCCCAATGCCATTAATTTATCTAAAAATTGAGTTTTTTCAGGTCTCTCGATTAACAGAAAAATATGTTGGAAAAAATTGGCATCTGATGCTTCAACTAAAGCACATAATGCCTTACCAACACCCCCGCCTAGGTGGGGCGTAATATGAACAATTCGTGATAACTTGGTGTTCATATTATTAATTAATTTCAGTGTGATGACTTGATAGGCTCAATGCTTGGTACTGTTCCATCTACATTCATTGCTGCATAGCTTAGAAATTTCGGTAGTAGTTCCTTTCGATATAGATCGATATTATCTGGAAGGCAATGAGACAATTGCCCACACTGACTGCACACTGGATTTTTGTGGCGATTTCCCTCTAAGTGCTGAAGACGCAGGGCATTCATTTCGGTAGAGTGCCAAATACTTTTTAAGCTCTGTTTTCTTGCATCACCGATGATTAACTTGCGTCCCCAGTCGAGAAAACATGAGCTAACTAAGCCGTCTGCATTAACAGAAAAAGAATAAAAAACATAAGGGCAAGTATCTGTTGGCTTGATAGGTTGCTGATATATCCCCTTAGTAATTTTTATACCAGTATGTGCTTCAACATCAAACTCAGGCCAGCATGGCGCGAAATTTTCAATGAAAATCCTATCGCAATAATCTCCAAAAGTATCTAAAAACTCTTTTTCTTGCGGTTCCGTAATAAGATCTCTTGGAATTTTAACTACTATTTCACAGCTACCTTTGTTAGCATACAGCCATTTAACATTTTCAACGAATCGCTCAAAATTAAAATTGAATCCAGTAAATTTTAGATATTGCTCACGATTCATTCCATCTACAGAAATATTGATTTTATCTAGACCCGCCTCTAAGACTGGAGCAAGACGCTCTGGACTAAAAAGAGATCCATTAGTAGTAGTATCGATGTAATCTACAAAACCACTTTTTTTTGCATAACTTATCATCTTTGCTAAATTTTTATTTAGAAACGGTTCACCGTCCTTGTACATGCGGAGAACCTTGATAGGTTGCTCAAACTCACTTAGATCATCAATAATTTTATGAAACAGCTCTAATCGCATGACGCCTTGAAAACGGCCTGTTTCGTCGATCATTTGACGGTGGCCTGTTGGACAGAAGGGACAGAGAAAATTGCAGGCGCTTGCAGGATCTACAAAGACCACGAAAGGAGTCTGAAGAGGAATAACAGTCTGAAGAGGAGTACGCCCATCCAAATTAATTCTAGGTTTCAATTGAGCTTTCATTGTTCTGTTCCTTCTATGTTAGTTGCATCTGTTAAGCATGCATCCAATTTCAATGAATTACCCCAGAATGCCATTGGCTCATAGTCTTGATAAGGATAATGACCCAAATTGAGGGTGATATCCCAGCCTCTCTGTGTAAGCCAGCCTTCCACTAAACGGCGTACCGAAATTGGCTGGCCAGCGCAAACATTGATGATGGCATGGTTATAACGGCGCATTGCCAGCTCAACGATAAGTCGCGCTACCTCGTGTGCGGGCAAATAATCTCTTAATTGTTCACCACCGGACATATTAAATACCGCATCACCCTGTATAATAGCCGCCTGCAATTGAGAATAAAGGGAGTTCGGTGATTGTCCATCACCATAAAGGTAAAAGAGCCGGGTCCAGGTCAATGAAAATGGATGAATGGTACGCAGGAATTCAAGTTGCCGCCTTAGTGCGTCTTTAGCGTAGCCATAAGAATTTATCGGAAGTGGTGTCAAATCTTCTGATAATGCTCCGGATTGCATACCATATTCAAAGCAGGTTCCTGTTACTAATAAGGTAGACAGACCTGCTTCGATCATGCCCTTTAAAAAGCGATACTGTTGGGGTAATTCAGTTTCAAAATGATGTAATGATGTATAATTTGGCAGGCCATCCCAAGCTAAGTGGATCAAGATATCTGGATGCCCGAGTTGGCCGTAGCTTTCGACAGACGCTTGAGCAATATCCATTTCTACGATATGAATTGCTGCCGCTAAATTCGCCAATCGTGATGCAGCGCGCGTCGTTGCCACAATTGCTACCGGGCGCCGTGCTAATTCCGATAACACATACCGGCCGATAAAGCCACTGGCACCCGTAACAGCTACTTTTGTAAGACGTTGCGCTGTCAATCTATTTCTCTTTAAATTTTATTAAGAATAAATGAATAAGGCATTAGTAATCGAGAGGTGCCTCATGGTTTGGCTTACCACACGTCTCTTCATATCCAACGTTCAAGATGGGGAATAGCAGTGACGAATTGTCCACCCCATTTACGGATAAAAGCTAATTGCTGGCTGATCTCCTCCCGCAAGTTCCAAGGTAAGATCAGCACATCATCCGGTTGTTCAGCAGCGATCCGGTCAGGATGAACGATTGGAATATGGCTCCCTGGCAAATACCGGCCTTGCTTAGACAGTGCAGCATCCGCTACCCACGGCAACAAGTCCGGTTTTACTCCGGCATAGTTCAATAAAGTATTGCCTTTGGCCGCCGCACCGTAGCCGACCACTGTCTTACCTTGGCGCTGCCGTTCCAATAAAAAAGCCAGCAACTCATTCTTCACTCGATTCACTCGTTCCTGAAAGCCTTGATAAACTATTGGCATGTTCAGCCCGTAATTTTCCTCGGCATGTAGGAGTGCGCCCACTCGCGCCGTAGTGGTTTCTCCACGCTCGTTATGAGCTGCATACACTCGTAAGCTACCTCCATGAGTTGTCAATTCCTCGACATCGACAACGGTCAAGCCCTGGGCGGTAAAGATCCGTTGCACTACTTGCAGTGATAGATAGGAATAATGTTCGTGATAGATGGTATCGAACTGATTCTCCTGAAGTAGACGCAACAGATGCGGAAACTCCATCGTCACGATCCCATCTGGTTTCAATACCGCTTTTAGTCCTGCTACAAAATCATTGATATCCGGCACATGGGCCAGTACGTTGTTTCCTATCAGTAAATCCGCCTGTTGACCTTCTACAGCCAGCTGCTTGCCTAGCACCTGACCGAAAAATGCCATCATGATCGGCACCCCTTTGGCTTGAGCGGCCCGAGCCGTTCCTTCAGCCGGTTCG
Source organism: Proteobacteria bacterium UBA2383 (assembly GCA_002343485.1). Lineage (GTDB taxonomy): Bacteria > Pseudomonadota > Gammaproteobacteria > Competibacterales > Competibacteraceae > UBA2383. Next base: position 12,403 of record DDST01000199.1, on the reverse strand, counting down.
ATGCCCAGACAAGGAATACCTCGTTGAACAAAGTATTGCAGGAGATAACCGTCATTGGCCGCCACCTCGATGACATTCGAATGCGTACCTAATCTCAACCGGTCGACGATCATCGCGACATAATGCCGGGCATGTTCTCGCCAAGTGCTTGATACTGAGGAAAAATAGGCATAATCCGCGCTAAATAAGGTTTCTGGATGGGCCACTACCGGGGCTTGGACCAGCCAACACTGCTTGCAAACGGATAACCGCAGCGGGTAACTCAGTTCTGGTTCATCCCTCTGCGCCGCAGTCCGATAGGCATTGGAGGGAGGGGTGAAGCCTAGATCGAGAAAGGGCGCACCCAGGAGTGTCTGGCAATGACGGCAAACAGAATTCACAACGGGATTCCAGTGAAGTCAGTGGTCAGTCGAGGAAGTGCTTGATCGCGTGGCGATAAGTCGATTATCGGCAATGGCCAAGTAATCTTTAAGCGGGAATCATCAATGTGAATACCACCTTCCGCTGCCGGTGCATAAAAGGTAGTGTGGAGATACAGTAACTCACTATCTGGTTCTAGAACCTGAAAGCCGTGAGCGCAACCCTTGGGAATCACTAGCATCATATGGGTCGCCGCACTTAATTCCACGCCATACCAATGCCACAGCGTCGGTGACCCCGCACGCAGATCCACCGCCACATCAAATACGCGCCCTCGCAGGCAGCGGATCAGCTTCATCTCAGCATGAGGCGGATACTGAAAATGCAAACCCCGCACCGCGCCTACGCAACGGGTTAGTGAATGATTGATCTGCACAATTTGCCGACCGTCCAGCAGATCGGCTAATTCCCGCTGACAAAACCAGCGAGTGAATTGACCGCGCTCGTCCTGGTAAGGAGTTGCTATTACCTGATAAACCCCGGTTAGAGGAGTTGCATGAATGTCCATATCTCTTAGTCCATCGCTGCTTCAAATTCAGCCAGTTGGTGCAGACTCAATTGCTGCATATCAACGTCGCTGAAAAATGACTGATACCACTCGATCGCTTTAGCTAGCGCCTCTTCCAGATTCCAACGCGGTGTCCAACCCAAATGCATCTGAGTTTTGGCGCAGTCCAATTTCAGATAATGTGCTTCATGCGGATGTGGTTCCTCATCCAGCTTCCAGGTCGCGCCATTACCCCACAACACCGCTAATTGATCTACTAGCCACCGCACTGGTCGCGCGTCTGCTTCAGCGGGGCCGAAATTCCAACCTTCTGCGAATGCGGGTCCCTCGATAAATAACCGTTCTGCCAGAGTCAGATAGCCGCTTAATGGCTCCAGCACATGCTGCCAAGGGCGTACCGCCTCCGGGCATCGGATCGGCACGGCCCGGCCCGTCTGAAATGCCCGAATCAAGTCTGGAATTAATCGATGCGCTGCCCAGTCACCGCCGCCTATCACATTTCCTGCCCGCGCCGAGGCCAGTGCTACTCCATGCTGGGCATAATCTGCTGGCGAAAAAAAAGATGCTCGATAGGCGGCAGTCACCAGCTCAGCACAACCTTTGCTGCTGCTATAGGGATCATCGCCACCCATCGGCTCGTTTTCCCGGTAACCCCACAGCCACTCCCGATTAGCGTAACACTTGTCGCTGGTTACATTGACCACGGCTTGAACATTGCCGGTTTGACGCACTGCCTCTAGCAGATGCACAGTGCCCATCACGTTGGTGGCGTAGGTGACCACTGGTTGTTGGTAGGATGACACTACCAGCGGCTGCGCTGCTAGATGAAACACCACTTCGGGGCGGCACGCCGCCACGGTCGCCCGCAAGGCGTCAAAGTCCCGGATATCGCCCAGGATGGAATGCATGCCCTTGCCGATGCGTGCGGTTTCGAACAGACTCGGCTGAGTCGGCGGCGCTAGGGCGTAACCTGTGACCTTTGCGCCTAGACGCTGCAACCACAAGCACAGCCAGCTGCCTTTAAAACCGGTATGACCGGTTACCAGTACCCGTCGGCCCTGCCAAAAATCTGGTGTCATAGCCAGATTTTCCAGGGTGCTTGGCCGCTAGCCCATAGTTCTTCCAGATACCCTTTGTCACGTAAATTATCCATCGCTGCCCAAAAACCGTGATGTTTGAAGATCGCTAACTGCCCTTCGGTAGCGAGGCGCTCCAAGGGTTCACGTTCCCATATTGTGCGATCCCCCGCGATGTAACCGAAAGCGGAAGGCTCGACCACGAAAAATCCCCCGCTGGTCCAGGCCCCATCACCTTTAGGTTTCTCCCGGAACGACATCACCCGTTCTTGTTCGATTTCCAGCGAGCCATACCGGCCACTCGGCTGCACCCCCGTGACTGTTACGAGCGAATGCTCGCGACGATGAAAGGTAATCAGCGCTGTGATATCCACATCGGCTACCCCGTCGCCATAGGTCATACAGAATGTTTCGCCGTTCAAATATTCCCGCACCCGGCGGAGACGCCCGCCGGTCATCGTTTCCAGGCCGGTATCCACCAACGTCACTCGCCACGGTTCGGCATGACGATGATGAACCTCCATCTCGTTGCGCGCCATGTCGATGGTTACATCTGACATATGCAGAAAATAGTTGGCGAAATACTCTTTGATCATGTAGCCGCGATAGCCACAGCAGACCACAAAATCGTGGATGCCATGGGCGGAATAGATTTTCATGATGTGCCAGAGTATCGGCCGTCCACCGATTTCGATCATCGGCTTGGGTCGCAGGTGGCTTTCTTCACTGATGCGGGTGCCAAGTCCCCCGGCGAGAATGACGGCTTTCATGGATCAGAGAGTTTTTGTTAGCTGTAAACGACACAACTGCCTTAGTAGATGACAGCTACCTGATTCAGGGAAAATTAATGAAGGTGCTTTAGCACATAACGGGCCAAAAATATAAAGCAATTGAATTTACAGGATGATTACGATTGGACTGCGGATCTAGCTCTCCCTCCAGCGTCAAAAAACCGGCACTGTGGCGGCTGGATCTGATCACCTGGATATGGCGTATCCAGCACCAAAAACTCAACGATCCGGGTCGATGTCCCGCTCCCGCAAGCATTGCGCTAAGCTAGTGTTCACCGCGACCGTTGCAAGACGCGGATTCCCTGCTCCAATCCTTCCAGGGTCAAGGGGTACATGCGGTCGCTCATTAACTCCCGAGTCATCTGAATCGAGGGGATGTAGCTCCAGCGGTTTTGCGACTGCGGATTAAGCCAGATTGCCCGAGGCCAAGCGGCGAGTAACCGGCTCATCCACACATCGGCAGCCTCAGGATTAAAATGCTCGACACTGCCGCCTGGGTAGGTAATCTCATAGGGACTCATGGTGGCGTCACCGACCAGGATCAATTTGTAATCCTGGCTAAAGGTATGCAGCACGGTCATGGTGTCGATCTTTTCGGTATAGCGGCGGCGGTTATCCTTCCACAGCCCTTCGTAGACCATGTTGTGAAAGTAGAAATACTCCAGATGCTTGAACTCGCTCCGCGCCGCCGAGAACAGCTCCTCGCAGGCTCGGATATGGTCATCCATCGAGCCACCCACATCCAGAAACAACAGCACTTTCACCGCATTGTGCCGCTCTGGCACCATTTTCAGATCCAGCCAACCCGCATTGCGCGCGGTGGAGCGGATGGTGTCATCCAGGTCCAGTTCCTCAGCCGCGCCCTCACGGGCGAAACGGCGCAACCGGCGCAGTGCGATCTTGATATTGCGCGTCCCGAGTTCCACCGTGTCATCGAGATTACGGAATTCACGGCGATCCCAGACCTTTACGGCTCGACGATGGCGTGACGTGTCCTGCCCGATGCGGATACCTTCCGGATTGTAACCATAGGCTCCATAAGGTGATGTACCGGCAGTGCCGATCCATTTATGACCGCCCTGATGACGTCCCTCTTGCTCAGCCATTCGTTGTGCAAAGGTTTCCATCAGCTTTTCCCAACCCCCCATCGATTCGATGAGTTGTTGATCCTCTTCGCTCAGGGTCAATTCTGCCAACCGGTGCAGCCATTCCAGCGGCACTGTGGCGCCTATCAGCCCGTCGAATAGGGTTTCCAATCCTTTAAAGTGACTGGCGAACACTTGGTCAAAGCGGTCGTAATGGCGTTCGTCCTTGATCAGGGCCGCCCGCGCCAGATAATAAAATTCTTCAATGCTGTGGGCAGTGACCCGCTGACTCAAGGCTTCTAGCAGGATCAGAAATTCGGTCAAGGTGACAGGGACGCTGGCCTTGCGCAGCTTGAAAAAGAAGTCGGTCATCATAAAGCGATCCTCACCTTGTAAAGGTCCATTAACTGCAGGTAGAGGCTGGTTCGACAGCAGCTTGGCGAATCAAATCCACCAGAGGAGGGAAGGCTCGCGCCTGTGCTTGAGATTGAGATTGAGCCAAACACGAATGATATGTTCGTCAACGTAGGTGGCGGTGACCGTGATGCCCACCGCCACCTCGCGCAGATCGATCACCAGGTGGGCTTTCAAGTTGTATGCGGATTTAATATCGGTTCGTTATGCACGCAGCAGACGCACTGCTAGCCTTCAAATCGCTGGAATACCAGCGTTGCATTGGTGCCGCCGAAGCCGAAGCTATTGGACATCACCACCTGAAGGTGAGCGTTATCGACCCGTTCGCGGACAATGGGCAGACCTTCCGCCGCCGGGTCCAAGGTCTCGATATTGGCTGAGGCAGCAATGAAGCGGTTATCCATCATCAGTAGTGAATAAATCGCCTCATGCACCCCGGCTGCGCCGAGTGCGTGGCCCGTCAGCGACTTGGTGGCACTGATCGGCGGGATACGCTCGCCAAACATTTCACGGATTGCTTCTAGTTCGCGAATGTCGCCTGCTGGGGTGCTGGTGCCGTGAGTGTTGATGTAATCCACGGGTGCGCTGACTCCCTCCAATGCCTGCTGCATGCAGCGCAACGCCCCTTCACCGGAGGGTTGCACCATATCGTGACCATCAGAAGTCGCGCCATAGCCAATCAGCTCCGCGTAAATCCGCGCCCCACGCTGGCGGGCATGTTCCAGTTCTTCCAATACCACTAAACCACCGCCGCCCGAAATGACGAAACCATCGCGGTTGGCGTCGTAAGGCCGAGAGGCGGTCTGTGGCGCGCTGTTGTATTTGGTGGACAGCGCCCCCATGGCGTCGAACAGATGGGTCAGGCTCCAGTGCAGTTCCTCGCCGCCGCCAGCGAACACCACATCCTGTTTGTTCCATTGAATCAACTCAGCACCGTGACCAATACAGTGAGCGCTGGTGGCGCAAGCGGAACTGATGCTGTAATTCGCGCCCTTAATCTTGAACGGTGTCGCCAGACAGGCGGTGGTCGTGCTGCACATGGTGCGCGGCACCATGTAGGGTCCGACCTTTTTCAGGCCTTTGTTACGCAGCAGGTCAGCAGCATCGACAATATGCTGGGGGCTGCCGCCGCCACTCCCGGTGATCAGCCCGGTGCGCGGATTTGACACAACCTCATCAGGCAGCTGTGCATCAGCAATGGCCTCGCGCATCGCAACATAGTTGTATGCGGCGGCATCGCCCATAAACCGCAGTATCTTGCGGTCAATCAGCGCCGCCAGATCGACATGCAGTGCCCCCCGCACATGGGAGCGCAGTCCCCGCTCCTGATAATCTTCAGCGAATTCCAGCCCGCTGCGACCTTGTCGCAGCGATTCCAAGACTTCCCAGCGGTCGTTGCCAATGCTGGATACGATACCGATACCGGTGATCACGACCCGTCTCATGAGTGACCCCCTCAAAAGCCGTCAGTTGAGGTAAACAATCCGACGCGCAAGTCCTTACCAGTATAGATAGTCCGGCCATCGACTTCCAAAGTCGCGTCGGCGATACCCATGACCAACCTGCGCAAAATAACCCGCTTCATGTGGATATGGTAGGTGAGTTTCTTGGCCTCGGGACGTACTTGACCGGTGAACTTGACATCCCCGCAACCGAGCGCCCGTCCTCGTCCCTGTCCTCCCATCCACCCAAGGAAAAATCCGACCAATTGCCACATGGCGTCCAGCCCTAGGCAGCCGGGCATCACCGGGTCGCCGATAAAGTGGCAACCGAAGAACCATAGGCCGGGATGAATGTCCAGTTCCGCGACGATTTCGCCCTTGCCAAACTGGCCACCCTCAGAACCGATGTGGATGATACGGTCCACCATGAGCATATTGGGTAGCGGTAGTTGAGCGTTGCCAGGGCCAAACAACTCGCCCCGGGCGCAGGAAAGCAGTTCCTCGCGCGTGTAGCTGGATTTCTTGTTCACGAAGGTGAATACCTGGATGACGTGGTTAGGAAAGAGTGATCGAACTGAAGTAAAAATAAAATTATAAAGGTTTTTAACTGCACATGGGGAATGAGTTTATATGTGCCGGTTAGTTACAATCGATAATTTATTGAGATTCTAACCAATCTGCGGGAGGCTGGATACGTTGTTTCAGGGTCGGCTGCCGGGAACAGCTGCACTCTTGTTTCCGGCAGTTGCTGGTAGAGTTGCGGGATCAAGGCCGGGCTAGAGACTGTCTTTGAATCTTCGATACTCATCCTTCAGACCGGTCCGTGCCGATTTTGTCCTCAGCACCCGCCAGTAAATTTTGGATATTGGAACGATGCCGCCAGATCAGTAACAGCACCATAACCAGAATGGCCACGCTCTGCGAGAAGGGCAAGCCGAACCACCAGCTGTAGATCGGCGTCAGTACTGCTGCTGTTAGCGCTGAAAGAGAAGAAATCCGTACCACGAACGCCATCAGCAGCCAGGTTGCTAACGCCGCCAGCGCCACCGGCCAGGACAAACCCAGTATCGCGCCGAATGCCGTTGCCACACCCTTGCCTCCTTCGAAGTTGAAAAAAACTGGATAGAGATGACCGAGGAACGCCGCCAGGGCGGTCAACGCCAAACCGGTCTCTCCCACGTCAGCCCACCATGCTAGCAGTACGGGCAGCAGCCCTTTGAGAAAATCGCCGGCCAAGGTAATAGCCGCGGCTTTTTTGCCGCCGAAGCGCAACACATTGGTCGCGCCAGGATTATGTGAACCCTCGCTGCGAGGGTCAGGCAGCCCCATCGCCCGGCAGACCAGAATGGCGGTGGAAATGGAACCGGCCAGATAACTGAAAACTACGAACAACAGAGTTATAAGCAGCATCGTATGTCGTCGCTAAGCATTTCAAATACCGGCACAATAGCCAGTGTGGACCAGGGAGACTGGGACAGCAATTTTGCACTAAGATTAAGCTATCAACTAACTGGAAGTCTTATGGACATCATTTTTATTCACGAGTTGTGTATTGACACAACGATAGGCGTTCATCCATGGGAACGTGAGAGCCGCCGGAACTTGCTCGTTGATCTGGAATTGGCGGCGGACATTCGTCCAGCGGCGGCTACCGATCAGTTGGATCGTGCTCTCGATTACCAAACCATAGCACAGCGCATCAGAGAACTGGCCGCGGCTAGCCGTTGCCAGTTGCTAGAAACCCTGGCGGAACAAATCGCCCAACGGTTGCTGGAGGAGTTTGCGGCACCCTGGTTGCGGTTGACGCTGCGCAAGCCAGGCGTACCCTCCAGCGCCCAGGAAGCGGGCGTGATCATCGAACGCGGTTGCCGGGATTGATAACATTCTCATCAGCATTAACTGACTACTGATCACAGCCGGCTCCATTGCGTGCGCCGTTGTTCACGAATGCGTGGCATCAATACGGATACCAGCAGCGCTGCCCCCAACAACACTGCGCCTACCAGGAACCGGATACTATCATTGTCATTGTGCAGCGCCTGGTTTTTCTGCTGCACGATTTGTAACTCTCGCTCCAGCATGACCACCCGTTCTTGCAGGGCCTTATTGCGTTCATCAATCGCTACCGTATCGGATGCCACTTTGCGGTATTGTGCCAACTGCTGGCGCAGTCGCAGAGCTTCCTCATAAATCTGTGGATAACTCAGATTTTCCCCGGAGGGCCGGTTAACGACTTCATCCATATGCTGTTTGAGATCGGAATGCTTAGCCTGCAGCTTTTCCAGCTCCTGACGGACGCTGGCCAGTAACTCCTGGCTGCTTGGGGTCTCAGTCAGTTGATCACTGCGAATCCAGCCCCGTACCCCCGCGGGTGTACGAATTTGAGTATAACCCTTACCTTTATCCACCTTTAGTACTTCAATCGGAGAGCCGCTGCGTACTGAACCAATCACCTTATAGCGGTTGGAAGTCCCTGCGCGTAATGGAATTTCCACGCTATCGCTGACGTAGACCGTCGCTGGATCCTGGTTCGAAGCTGCCGGCATCAAGGTCTCGGCCTGAAGGGGCGCAATAACAGCCAAGAGCAGGGTTAATACCAAGGAGGTCGTTGATGTTTTCATCACACGCTGCTGTATCCAATCTGAGGGTTTATGATGGTCGGCGATTTTAGCCTGTTTGACTCCTTGGTTTGTCACTGAATTATCAATAACCCAATAAAAAGATAGTCTCGATCATCATCCCGGTTGCCGGTGTGCCTATGGTAAAAATCTGGTCCATACTTCTTGCATTCCGTTATCAGGTTCCTGTCGCCCATGCCCCTATCTTCCGATCCGCTTAAGACCCTGCCTGCTCCTGATCCGGTTGCTGCCACGCATAGCACCCGGCTGCTTGACTATATCCGTGCCGAAATCACAGCAGCGGGCGGTGCGATCCCGTTTGCCCGTTTCATGGATCTGGCATTGTATGCCCCTGCCCTCGGTTATTACCGTGCTGGAACCCGCAAGTTTGGTCCTGGCGGCGATTTTATCACCGCGCCCGAATTGTCATCCTTGTTCTCACGCTGTCTGGCCCGCCAATGCGAACAGGTTCTGACCGCTTTGAACGGAGGCATGATTCTCGAATTAGGCGCTGGGACGGGCATCATGGCCGCTGATCTGCTCCAGGAACTGCATAAACTCGATGCTTTACCTGAACACTACGCCATTCTGGAACTGAGTAGCGAGTTGCGTGAACGCCAACGCCAGACTTTGCGTGAACGAACGCCAGATCTGCTGGAACGGGTCGTTTGGCTAGATACCCTCCCGCAATCCGGGTTTCAGGGTGTCATTCTTGGCAACGAGGTGCTGGACGCCTTGCCTGTCGAGCGCTTCCGCATCACCCCTCAAGGACCGCGCCGGTTGATGGTCACTTGGACTGGGACTGCACTGGATGCCATCGAGGGCGAAGAAGATCCGATGGTAACCGCAACGATAGCGTGGATTGAAGATGAGCTAGGCTGGCGTTTGCCAGAAGGCTACACCTCTGAGTATGTCCCCCGGCTAGAAGCGTGGTTAGCCGCGGTGGCTGAGCCACTGACCGCGGGCGCATTGCTCTTTATCGACTACGGCTACCCTCGCCATGCGTATTATCATCCCGAGCGGGTTGCCGGTACCCTCCTTTGCCATTATCGCCATCGGGTTCACGACAATCCATGGCTGTTGCTGGGTCTGCAAGATATCACTGCGAGCGTGGACTTTACCGCTGTGGCTGAAGCGGGGTTGAATGCTGGTTTGGAAGTCGCTGGCTATACCGCACAAAATTATTTCCTGTTTGGCTGCGGACTGATGGAATTGCTGGCTGAAGAAGTCCCCCTCGACCCCCCTTTAGCAAAGGAGGGCAACGAAGCCGAAGGGATTTTAAACCCGGCAAATTCTGTTCAATATCTAGAGCAAGCCCGCCAAGTCAAACTGCTGACGCTGCCTGGCGAAATGGGTGATCGTTTCCAAGCGCTTGCGTTGACCCGCAAACTGAATATTCCATTGCGTGGCTTTACCTTCCGGGATGAACGCAACCGGCTATAAGCTACGTTGTCACGTATCAGGCTCCAGGCTCCAATGAAAACCACCTGAGACCTTTTAACCAGAGATGCCGCTTATGGGTCAGGAGATTTCCCGCTCGACCTTCACCCGTGAGGATTTCCAGCGGTTTCAAACCCGCCTGCGCCAGGAAACAGCCCTCTTGGCTGACCGGTTCCAGAACAGACAGTTTGCAGCGATGGGCGGCATCGGCGGTTTTGAGATTGAGGCGTGGTTGGTGGATCGCCGCGGACATCCTGCGCCGCTGAATCAACTTTTTCTGGAGAGGATGGACCATCCACTGGTGGTGCCGGAACTGAGTGTGTTCAATATTGAACTCAATACGCCCCCCCTATCGCTACACGGCGACGCCCTGCGGCGCATGCACGCCAACCTGGAAAATCTGTGGCAACGCTGTCAACAGGCAGCCGCAGAACTGGATGCGGCCGTCATGCTGATCGGTATCCTGCCAACCTTGCGTGACCCAGACTTGACCCTGGAGCATATGTCCGATCAGCAACGCTATCGGGCGATCAATGATCAAATTCTATTGCGGCGGCATGGTCAGCCAATGGAACTGGCCATTCACGGTGTGGAGAGTCTGTGTTTAACGCAATCCAACGTCATGTTAGAGGCGGCTGCAACTTCGTTTCAGACGCACTTACAGGTCACGGTTGACCAGGCAGTTGCATTCTTCAACGCCACATTACTGCTGTCAGCGCCGATGGTGGCGGTTACCGCCAATTCGCCGTTGCTGTTTGGAAAACATTTATGGGAGGAGACCCGCATTCCATTGTTCGAACAGGCCGTCGCGCTACCGGGCGGGATGCGTTCTGATGATCCGACCTGCCGGCGCGTGACCTTTGGCGATGGTTATGTCCGGGAGTCGTTGCTGGAATTATTCACCGAAAATCTCATGCGCTATCCGCCCTTGCTACCGGTGGATCTAAGCGCGGAGCCTGATGACCGGATGCCGCATCTGCGCCTGCATAACGGCACGATCTGGCGCTGGAACCGGCCTTTGCTCGGCTTCGAGCCTGATGGAACGCCGCATTTGCGCATTGAACATCGTGTGATGCCTGCTGGCCCGAGCATTCCCGATACCATCGCCAATGCGGCACTGTACTATGGGTTGGTGCATGGCTTGGCACGGGCGCTGCCCCCCGTCGAAACTGTGCTGAGTTTTGCACAGTGCCGGGCGAATTTCTACGCAGCAGCGCGGGATGGATTACGAGCGGATGTGGTGTGGCTGGATGGTCAGCGCTGGCCATTGCGGCAACTGCTACTGGAAAAACTATTGCCCTTGGCCCGCCGCGAGTTACAGGTCTTGAATTTGGATGTGGCGGATGTGGCCGCGTATCTGGATCTCATTGCCGCGCGTGTTGAAAGCGGCTGCACCGGTGCGGACTGGCAACGGCGATTTCTGGAACGGAACGGCCCTGACCTGGAAGCGCTGACCCTGGCCTATCTGGAACGGCAACAGAGCGGAAAGCCGGTGCATGAGTGGGCATGCTCTTGAGGCTTGAACGCGATTACAGCAAGAAACCCCGATGGCGATCCCTCATGATAGCTTTACCCTAGGTTTATTAGCGACGGGTACGGCGCAAGGAGGTAATCACTCACCTTGCCCGGACACTTTCCTCCGCCCCAGCGCAAGTCCGAGCAGCATGGTCAGCAAGATCATGTCCCATTCAGAGAGGGTCGGGATTGCTGCGGGGGGCGTCACAGCGGCGGTGCCAGACCCACCACCGTTTTGCTACTATCCATCTCGGACGGACCTTCCGGTTTGCCAGTGAAGACTTCTTTCTTCTCACTGTGGGCGCGTTGATGCTGTTGGCTCGCGAGGGTCTATCTCTCCTTTCGCAATGACCACCGCGTATTTTCATACCAGCAGGCATCGATCATCCTTGATCATCACTCGTTGCCCTTGCAACTCACGTCGTATTAGCCATCACCAGGTGGGATGGCGTCCATTCCATTTACCCTGATATCTTGCAGGGGTACTAAAACTTGGGTAGGCTTTCTAACGGGTTGTTTGATTTCCTTTCTGTCTGTTACTGCGCGGCCCAGGGTGGAGTTGCATAACACTAGTCCTTGGGGTGGAACTCCGGCACCAGGGAAACAGAAAATAGATGCAATGAGTTATAGGAGGTACTGGATGCGTACGAAACTTAGGGTTTGCTTGATTGCGATGATCTGTTGTGGAGCCACCACTGTCCATGCAGCAAGCGTGAGCTTCACTACCCCTGGGGCACATAGCTGGCAAGTCCCTGCGGGCGTCACCACAATCGACGTGGTGGCTACCGGAGCCGGCGGTGGTGGTGGCTATGGAGCAGCGGGTGGCAACGGCGGTGTGGTTACCGTGACCAACCTGCCGGTTACGCCAGGCCAGACCCTCAGCCTCTTTGTCGGTGGCGGCGGTGGCGCCCGAGCAAATGAAGCAGGCGGCGGCGGTGGGTCCACGAATATCGATGCCGGCACGGCGAATCAGGTCATTGCCGGCGGCGGTGGTGGCGGTGGTGGCGGTGGTGGCGGCAATGGAGGCAACACGACCGATGGAAACGGACAGGCTGGCGGGAACGGCAGTGGGAGCGCTACCGGCGGTGGTGGCG
>DDST01000023.1 GCA_002343485.1 Proteobacteria bacterium UBA2383 | reverse complement strand
ATAGGTCCAGTTGAACGCTCCGGCATGGAGAATCACATCATCTGGGCAAATGCCATACCACCCCTGATACATCGGCCGCCGCCCCCATGCTGAACGCTGGGCATGCAACACGCCCTTAGGCTGCCCCGTGGTGCCCGAGGTGTAGATCAGAAAGGCCGGATCATCGGCAGCGGTATCCGCATACTTCAGCGGTGCATTGTCTTTCCGCAATGCCATCATGGCGGATGGATCTAGCACCTGGATTCCCGGCGGCGGCTCAATCGCCAAGTCATCCGATACGGCTAAGATTCGGGCGCCAGAATCCGTCAGCAGGAAATCGGCTTCCTCTTCGGTCAATTGTGCGGAGGAGGGTAGGGGGACGCCGCCGGCGGCAATGGCGCCGAAAAACAGCAAGGCATAATCGCTGGTGTTGCCCATGCGAATCATGATGCGTTCGCCAGGTTCTAGACCCAAGTGGCGCAACCCCGCTGCTGTCCGTTGCACGGTGTCATTCAGCTGCTTGTATGTCCAGCATTCTGCACTGGCTATTGGCGCGTGGGCATCGGATACGACCATCAGTGCTACTTTATCCGGGGTCGCTCGCGTTGCTGCCTCCAGACAATAACGCGCCATATTGAATTGTGTGGGTGGCAGCTCGCCGGTATAACCTTGTGTGTCTTTCATCGTTTATCCTTTACCCGACTCCTGATTTCTGACTTTTATTTCCAGAAATCAGGATGGAGCAACAGCAGTACGGGGAACACCTCCAACCGGCCAACGATCATGGCGATGGTCAACAAAACGGTGGCGGTATCGCTGATTGAGCTGAAGTTAGCAGCCGTATCGCCCAAACCCACTCCCATGTTATTCAAGCCGGCGGCTGCCGAGCCAAATGCGGTGACCAAATCCAGCCCTGTTCCCACCAGCGCCAGCGACAGAACGCAGTAGCAGAAAATATAAAGATAGTAAAATCCCCATACGGCCTGCATCACCCGGTCGGGAATCGGACGATTGCCCAGCTTGACCGCAATTTGTGCGGTGGGACGGATCAATAACCGGATTTCGCGCACGCTTTGTTTATACAGCAACAGGAAGCGGATTGCCTTGATGCCGCCACAGGTTGAACCCACGCAGCCGCCGAAAAAACTGCCCAGCAGTAGCAGTAAAGGAATAAAAAATGGCCAGCCTGAATAATTGGCTGTTGTATGACCATTACTGGTTACGATGGAGAGGCTCTGGAAAAATCCGTGGTGGAGCGCCTCCCACAAGGAAAATGTGTTGCTGAAATAGAGGCATGCACACGTCAAGGCGACAATCCCGCCGATGACGGCCAGGAAAAACCGGAATTCCGCATCTCGAAATATGACCCGAAGGCTACCGGTGCGCAGCGCCATGAAGTACAAAGCGAAATTAACCGCTGCGATCAGGGTGAAAATTCCGGAGATCAGTTCGATGGACAGGCTATTGAAATAACCGATACTGTCATCATGGGTTGAAAAGCCGCCCAGCGCCAGCGTGGAGAAGCTGTGGCAAACCGCATCAAATGGACTCATTCCCGCAGCCCAAAACGATAATGCACAGGCCATATTCAAGCCAAAATAGATAGCCCAGAGATTCTTGGCGGTTTCGGTGATGCGCGGTGTCAGCTTCTCATCTTTCATCGGTCCCGGCGTCTCTGCCTTGTAGAGTTGCATACCGCCCACCCCTAACATTGGCAGTAAAGCGACAGCTAGCACCACCACGCCCATGCCGCCGAGCAGATTTAGTTGTGCCCGGTAATACAGGATTGCTTTGGGTAACGCATCGAGACCGGAAAGAATGGTGGCGCCCGTGGTGGTTAAACCGGATGCTGTTTCAAATACGGCATCCACGAGCCGCATATGGGGATGTTCAGCCAACATGAACGGTATCGCGCCCAGCAGGGAGAGCAACACCCAGAACGCAACCACCACCACGAAACCATCCCGGTTGCGCAAGTCTGCTTTGAGCCGGCATACCGGCAACCAGCAGAGCAATCCGAATCCCAATGTCACCCCGAGGGTTTCCGCGAAAGGCGCTACGACGTCATAGCCGTCATACCACCAGGCCACCACAATCGGCGGTAGCATCGTGGCGCTGAACAGGATCATGAGTAAACCTACCATGTACAGCGCGGTTTTGAATGGCGCCCGGTGCTGAATAGTGTGTTGCGCCTTCCAACTCATTCTGGCCGGCGTCACAGAAGGCTTGGCGGATTCTTTTTCGTCGTACCCTTCGTCGAGCTTCTTGGATTCACTGTCCTGTTGGTCTGAAAATGAATTTAACACTGCTTCGTCACGATCTGTCTGATCATTCATTCTCAATGCTCAATTCCAAAAGCCAGGCACAAACAGCAATAGCAATGGAAAAACCTCCAATCGGCCCAACAGCATGGATAAGGTTAGCAACCAGGTCGCTGTGTCATTCAGAGGTGCAAAATTGGAAGCTGTGGTGCCCAGTCCTACGCCCATATTATTTAAACAACCCGCCACTGAGCCGAATGCCGTGACCAAATCCACGCCGGTAGTTGCCAGCGCCAGTGAGAAAAAGCAGTAGCTGAGAATGTAGAGAAAATAAAACCCCCATACCGCTTGCATCACCCGGTCGGCCATCGGGCGGTTGCCGACCTTGACCGTAATTTGCGCGCTGGGCCGAATCAGCAACTGGATCTCGCGCCAGCTTTGTTTAAAGAGCAACAGGAAGCGAAAGGCTTTGATACCGCCACAGGTTGAACCCACACAACCGCCAAAAAAACTGCCCAATAATAACAATAAAGGTACAACGAACGGCCAGTCTGCGGGATAACCAGCGGCGGTCAGGCCATTGTCAGTGATGATCGAAGCTGCCTGGAAAAAGCCGTGGTAAATAGAGTCCCATAATGGAAACTTCCCGCTGTGATAAAGGTACAGACAAGTCGCTGCAATGATGCCCCCCATGACTCCCATGCAGAATTTGAATTCGGCATCGCGGAACACGGCCTTGAGACTGCGTGAGCGCCACGCTAAAAAGAAAAGCGCGAAGTTAACCGCCGCTACCAATGAGAAAACGCCCGCGATCAACTCAATCGCCGGACTCTGAAAATAACCGATGCTGGCGTCGTGGGTGGAGAAGCCGCCCAATGCCAACGTGGCGAAGCTGTGGCAGAGGGCATCAAAGAAGTTCATGCCGGCTGCCCAGAATGACAGGGTGCAAATTACATTCAGTCCGGCGTAGATGTACCAGAGATTCTTAGCGGTCTCGGTGATGCGCGGTGTCAGCTTCTCATCCTTCATCGGCCCTGGAGTCTCCGCCTTGTAGAGTTGCATCCCGCCGATGCCAAGCATCGGCAACAAGGCCACCGCCAGCACCACGATGCCCATGCCGCCCAGAAAATTCAGTTGCGCCCGGTAATATAGGATTGCTTTGGGTAATGTATCGAGGCCGGAAAGAATCGTCGCGCCTGTGGTGGTCAGGCCGGAAACGGTTTCGAACACCGCATCCACGAGCCGCATATGCGGATGTTCGACCAGCATGAACGGCAGTGATCCGAATAGCGACAATAAAAACCAGAACATCACCACGACCACAAAGCCATCCCGGTTACGCAGATCCGCCTTAAACCGGCATACCGGCAGCCAGCACAGCAGGCCCAGTGCCAGCATGGCCCCCATCGCCTCCGCAAACGGCATGACCACTTGGTAGCCGTCATACCACCAGGCCACAGCGATAGGCGGCAACAAGCTGACGCTGAACAGGATCATCAACAGTCCGATCATGTACAGCGCTGTCTTGACCGGTGCGCGCCGCTGCACTGTTAGCCACTCTTGACCCACTGTTATCGCCTGCATTGCCGTTATCCTGCTGTGAATGGAATTCCACAATTCTGCGCTTAAATTTTATTTCCAGAAATCTGGCAGGAATAACAATAGCAGCGGAAATACCTCCAGCCGGCCAACCAGCATCGCCAGCGACATCAGCCAAGTTGCTGTATCGTTCAATACACTGAAGCCGCCCGCCGTATCGCCCAAACCGACGCCCATGTTATTCAGGCACGCCGCTGTCGTGCCAAACGCGGTGACTAAATCCACGCCGGCTGCCGCTAGCGCCAGGGAGAAGGCGCAGTAGCATAAAATGTACAGATAATAAAATCCCCATACCGCCTGCATGATCCGGTCAGGAATGGGATGATCGCCCAGCTTGACAGCAATCTGGGCCGTTGGCCGGACTAAGAGCCGGCTCTCACGCACGCTCTGTTTATAGAGCAGCAGAAAACGGATGGCTTTGATGCCGCCACAGGTTGATCCGACGCAACCGCCGAAAAAACTGCCCAGCAGCAATAGCAGCGGTACGAACGCCGGCCAATGCTCCTCGGCAGGATAACTCGCTGTGGTCAGGCCCGTGCCGGTAATAATCGAGATACCCTGAAAGGCGCCCAGGTGAATAGATTTCCATAACGCCCCTCCGTCCATATATAAGTGCAGGCAAGCGAAAGCGACAATGCCAGCCACCACCTTCATGCAAAATTGGAATTCCGCATCACGGTACACGGCGCTTAGGCTGCGTAGCCGCCAAGCCAAGAAGTACAAGGCGAAGTTAACCATCGCCACTAACATAAAAAGAACGGTGATCCACTCCATCACAGGATCTTGGAAATAGCCGATGCTGGCGTCATGGGGGGCAAACCCCCCTAGCGCCACTGTCGTAAAGCTGTAGCAAACCGCGTCGAAGGGACTCATTCCGGCCAGCCAATAGGCCAAAAAGCACAAAAAATTCAACCCGACATAGATGTACCAGAGATTCTTAGCGGTCTCGGTGATGCGCGGTGTCAGCTTTTCGTCTTTCATCGGTCCGGGCGTCGACGCCCGGTAGAGCTGCATGCCGCCAATCCCTAGCATTGGCAGCAAGGCTACTGCCAGCACGACAATTCCGATTCCACCTAGAAAATGCAACTGTGCCCGGTAGTACACAATCGCTCTGGGCATCGTATCCAGTCCGGAAAGAACTGTCGCGCCAGTGGTCGTCAAACCGGAAACCGTTTCGAATACTGCGTCGACAAAGCGGACCTGGGGCTGATCAGACAATATGAATGGCAATGCACCTAGCAGCGATGACAGTACCCAGAACACCACGACCAGGATAAAGCCATCGCGATTGCGTAAATCAAGTTTGAACCGGCACACCGGCAGCCAGCATAGTAGTCCTAAGCCCAGAGTTGTCCCGAGCGTTTCCATGAACGGCAAAACCACACTTCGACCGTCGTACCACCATGCTACGGCTATCGGTGGCAACATGGTGGCGCTGAACAAGATCAGCAATAGTCCGACCATATACAGCCAGGTCTTAAAAGGAGCCGGCTGGTAAGCTTGCCGCTGAAATTTCTTTCCAGCCCATTGCACAATTAATTTATTGCGGGCGGCGTATTCATTCGAAGGCGGGGTTTCAGGTATTTCACTCTGCAAAGCTTGATCGCTCATCAAGTATCCTGACTATTATGTGATGACGTAGTCTGGGCATCCTGCCGGTGTTCCCGGCGCGCGAATTTATCGTGTTATCGAGTGTATGAGTTATTATGGTTAGAAGAATCTACTCCCGTCTGCCAGGATGTCCACAGAATCCAAGCCATTTTTCAGGAAATGACGAAGATTGCTCAACCCGGCGTCCTGTTCCGAGGGCCTGATTGCATATCGAACCTAATCACCAATGCTTATGATTTTGCGCGTTGCTAAAGGAGATAAAGAATGAAACTCACTAGCCCCGTCTTGCGCGATCACCAACCCATCCCTGCCGAGTATGCCTTTGGCATCGCCGATCCTGAGCAGCATGTCGTATTCGGCTCGAATATCAATCCGCCGCTTGCCTGGAGTGAACTCCCTTCGGGAACCCGGTCGTTGGTTTTGATCTGCCATGACCCGGACGTGCCGACCCAGGCAGATGACGTCAACCAGGAAGGACGGCAAGTACCGGCTGACTTACCGCGCACCGATTTTTATCACTGGATTTTGGTGGATTTAGCCCCAGCCCCGGAACATATCCTGGCTGGTGAATTTGCCAAAGGAGTAACGCCCGGTGGCAAATCGGGGCCAGAAGCCCCGCGCGGCACCCGTCAAGGTATCAACAACTACCGGGAATGGTTCGCGAGCGATCCGGCTATGGCAGGCCGCTACTTCGGTTATGATGGGCCATGCCCGCCCTGGAACGACAGTATTATTCACCACTATATTTTTACTCTGTATGCGCTTGACATAGAACGCTGCCCGATGGAAGGTGATTTCACCGGACCCGAAGTGCTGACGGCAATGGCCGGCCATGTATTGGATCAGGCCAGTTTAACTGCCACGTATAGTCTTAACCCGGCCATATCGGCCTGAGTCCCGGGCAAACTCTGCCCTTCTTTTTACATTTACCAGGAGGTTGCGATGAGTTTCGCCGATTCTTCCAACGCCGATAAGCGCCGGCTTAAACGCTGGTATTTGGTGATGTACCTGCGAGTTTATGACCAGGATACTCAGGAGCTGCTAGGCCATATTGTGGACATTAATAAAGAAGGCATCCGCTTGGTCAGCGATAAACCGGTTCCGTTAAGCCGGACGTTCCGGTTATGGCTGGATGTTCCCAAGGAGAACAGTTCGCATCAGCGTATTTTCTTGGATGCAGAGAGCCTATGGTGTGGCCGGGATATTAATCCGGATTTTTACGATACAGGTTTCCGCATCCTGAATATTGGCACGTCAGCACTCTTGCAACTGCAATTACTGATCGAGGAGTTTAAATTCTAAGAATGGCATTTAATATGCATTAAACAACTTGACGCATGCGCATAGGTCAGCCTCATGGTCTATTTGGGCTGGAATAGCAGTCAAGCTGGAGGATGCAATGATGTCATTCACGATCGCCGCTGACAAAGCATTGGTTTGGGACCGGCAGCAAAATCAGATGGTGCAAAAAATCCGGGTTGTCGTAAGCCTGATGGGCAATCGGGGAAGCGTTTATCGCGAAGCTGGACCGCTGTATGCGGAAACCGGACAGGAAGTGTTTGAAGCCGTGCAGTTATTGCGTACACGGCTGATTCAATCGCTGGCATCTGGGGTTGGTTGAACACGGTGGATGAACACGATGCCCAGGCTTGCCCCAAGATTATTTGCCGTCTGGTTTGTTGCTTCAATATCCGCGCGGCCTGACTCACCCTCAGGCCGCGCCATTGCCTCCTGATTGCACCATTATTGGGCATGCATGCTGCATTGCTCATCCTATTAGTTAAGTGATTCCGTTTCCAATTGATGGAGCAAATGCCTCCGAAGAATTTCGATTGAGGCTGACTTGCATCGCCACTCTCGCTTAGAATCCATTCCCCTTCTTCGCATGACAATGGAGCCGTAACGTGCAGGAACTCAATCCCTACTTTAACCAGATTCAAGACCTCCAGGAGCGCTGTGCGTCCCTGAGGGGGTATCTTTGACTTTGAGACCCGGCGTGAACGATTGATCGAAGTTAGCCGCGAGTTGCAGGAGCCCGCTATCTGGAATGACCCGGAGCGCGCACAAGCGCTCGGCAAGGAACGGGCGCAGTTAGAAGCCGTCGTGGATCGGCTGGAAAGCCTTGGCCGTGGTCTGAACGAAGCCGCCGAGCTATTGGTGCTGGCTGGCGAAGAGAACGACGAAGCAGCGATTGCCGAAATCGTCCGGGATTTGGAACGGCATGGCCGCATTGTGGCTGATCTGGAGTTTCAGCGGATGTTCTCCGGCGAACTGGATTCCAGTAATGCCTTTCTTGATATCCAGTCCGGCTCTGGCGGCACCGAGGCTCAGGACTGGGCGGAGATGCTGCTGCGCATGTATCTGCGCTGGGGAGAGCGGCGCGGCTTCAAAACCGAACTACTGGAAGCTTCGCCGGGTGAAGTAGCGGGTATTAAGAGTGCCAGCGTTCGCTTTGAAGGTGATTATGCTTTCGGCTGGTTACGCACTGAAATTGGCGTTCATCGCCTGGTCCGCAAGTCACCGTTTGATTCCGGTAACCGCCGCCATACCTCGTTTGCCGCCATCTTCGTTTCTCCGGAAATTGATGACAGCATTGAGGTGGACATCAACCCGGCTGATTTGCGCATTGATGTTTACCGCGCCTCCGGGGCAGGCGGTCAGCACGTTAACCGTACTGAATCAGCGGTGCGCATTACCCACCTGCCGACCAACATTGTCGTGCAGTGTCAGAATGACCGCTCTCAGCACAAGAATCGTGCTACCGCTATGAAGCAACTTAAAGCCAAACTCTATGAGTTTGAGCAGCAGAAGCGCAATACTCAGGCTCAGGCGCTCGAAGACAGTAAATCTGATATCGGCTGGGGCAGCCAAATTCGCTCCTATGTGCTGGATCAGTCGCGCATCAAGGACTTGCGCACCGGTGTCGAGACTGGAAACACCCAGGCGGTGCTGGACGGTGACCTGGATAATTTCATCGAGGCGAGTTTGAAGAGCGGGCTGTAGAGTCCTCGTGAGATCGTCCGCATCATCCAGCCAGATACGCCAGTTAAACGATTAATTCTAGTCAGACGAATATCTATGAGCGAAACAACCGGATTCTCCACGCTTTCCATTGACGAAAATAAACTGATTGCACTGCGCCGACAAAAACTCCATGAATTACGCCAGCAGGGCAATGCCTATCCTACCGACTTCCGGCGCGACACCCTGGCGGCGGAATTACACATCGCTTATGGCGGCAAGGACAATGCCGAATTGGAAGCCGGATCGCACCGGGTGCGGATTTCTGGGCGGATGCTCGCCCAGCGGATCATGGGTAAGGCCAGCTTCGTGCGGCTGCGCGACCAGTCCGGCGATATTCAATTATTTGTCCAAAAGAGCGCTTTACCGGAAGGACGATACGAAGCATTCAAAACCTGGGATTTAGGCGACATCCTTGGCGCTGAGGGGGTTGTGTTCAAGACCAAGACGGGCGAACTGTCCATCAAAGTCGATACGTTGCGGCTGCTCACCAAATCGCTACGCCCTCTGCCAGAAAAATTTCACGGGTTGGCTGATCAGGAAACCCGTTATCGCCAGCGTTATGTAGACCTGATCATGAACGAAGCCACGCGTGCCACCTTCCGGTTGCGTTCGGCTCTGATCGCCTACATCCGCGAATTTTTTAATCGGCGGGGTTTTCTGGAAGTTGAGACGCCGATGATGCAACCTATCCCTGGCGGGGCAGCGGCGCGGCCGTTCATCACCCATCACAATGCGTTGGATATGCAGTTATATTTGCGCATCGCCCCGGAACTGTATTTGAAACGGCTGGTGGTTGGCGGGTTCGAGAAAGTCTATGAGATCAACCGGAATTTTCGTAATGAGGGGCTATCTACCCGCCACAACCCCGAATTCACTATGCTGGAATTCTATCAAGCCTACGCGGACTACCGCGATCTGATGGATCTGACTGAAGTGTTGCTGCGCAGCATGGCGCAAGCGCTGCTTGGCGATACGATTATCCCCTATCAGGGTGAACGCTATGATTTTGGCCAGGCCTTTCAGCGGCTGACGGTGCGAGAGGCGGTGCTGCGTTTCAATCCAGCAATTTCCGTTGCTGAGCTGGATGATTTTGAATCTGCCCGGCGTATTGCCCAAGGATTGGGGGTAGAGGTGCGGCCGGAGCATGGTCTGGGCCGGGTGCAATTGGATATTTTCGAACAGACGGTTGAGCATCAGTTGCGCGATCCGACGTTCATCACCGCCTATCCCACCGAAGTCTCGCCGCTGGCCCGGCGTAACGATCAAGACCCAACGATTACTGACCGCTTTGAGTTGTTCGTCGGTGGACGGGAAATCGCTAATGGGTTTTCCGAACTGAACGACCCTGAGGATCAGGCGGAGCGCTTCCGCAAGCAGGTCGAAGCCAAGGCGGCGGGGGATCATGAGGCGATGCATTACGACGCTGATTACATTCGAGCGCTGGAATATGGCTTGCCGCCGGCTGCTGGTGAAGGTATTGGCATCGACCGGTTAGTGATGTTATTTGCTGACGCGCCTTCCATTCGCGATGTGTTGCTGTTTCCGCACCTGCGCCCAGAGTAACCGGCCTGTCACAGGCCGGGTAGAGAGATCAGGAGCGAAGGGCACGCTCCGGAAAATTCTCGATCAGGCTGCTCGTGCGGGCGGCAGGGGTTCTATGAGAGGCGGATTCACAATAGCACTGCGCATCGGCACTACAATGCCGTGCTCGGCGCAGTGGGCATGTTTTTGCTCGCGTAATGCGATCACTGACCGCTTACAGTGCGGGCAGACCGTATGAACAGGGTGTGGAGTTGTCATGGCTCGAAGTCCTTATGAAAGTCATCATTAACTTTCTTGGACTCCTTAATACCGGTTTTGTTTTTGCAGCGCAACAAAAATTTGCTGCTTAGCAACATTTAGTGGTGGACAAGCCATTTTTTAGTATTTTTATTTGCAATACAACAATAGGTTGTAGTCAGGAAATGATTTTGCATAACGAAATTTAACCGAGTCATTGTCATGTCGATTTTTTCCTTTTTTCGTGGTCACCCCCGTATCGAGCGACCCAAAATCATCATGACTCTTCTCGTGCGGGATGAAGCCGATATCATTGAGCGGCATCTGCGCTACCATGCGGGTCTGGATATCGATGGTTTGATCGTAACCGACCACCGGTCTTGTGATGGAACGCGCGAGATTCTAGAGCAGTATCAGAAAGCTGGGGTTATTCTTGAACTGATTGATGAGCCAAGCCCGGCCTATGATCAAGTCGCTTGGGTGCATCGCATGATCGAGCGGGCGCGCGACCGTTATGGTGCGGATTATTGTATTAACAGCGATGCGGATGAATTTTGGTATGCTGCTAGCGGTTCACTACGCAGCACGCTGGCGCGCAGCCGGGCCAGCAAAATTCACTGCCCTTCCTACAATATGCTGCCGCCCGTGGAGGGTGAGTTTTGGGCGGCGGTGGATTGTGTCCGGCGCGGGGTGCCGAAGAGCTTCACTCTCGATAGCTACAATGTCCTTTTTCACAAACCGACGCACAAAATCATTCATCGCACCCAGGGCTATCGCCGGATTGCCCTTGGCAATCATGGCGTGGAAATGATGGACAATATCAGCGAACGATCCAAAACCATTCGGCTTTACCATTACAATATCCGGAGCCGGGAGCAATTCAAACGTAAGATGTTGCAGGGTGGAGCGGCGATTGAGGCGAATACCAACAGTTCGGAGAAGCA
The DNA here is from genome assembly GCA_002343485.1 of Proteobacteria bacterium UBA2383. Taxonomy (GTDB): domain Bacteria; phylum Pseudomonadota; class Gammaproteobacteria; order Competibacterales; family Competibacteraceae; genus UBA2383. The sequence continues at coordinate 40,880 of DDST01000023.1, read as the reverse complement.
GGGATCGCATTGGCGGTATTTTTACCGGGGGCACCAGACGGGTCAAATCGACTTTGATCAGGAATTTGATAAGGTCGTTGGCCGTTATCAGCTTGCGGAGCTGCGCCGGGTTGGTTGCGTCGTCACCGACCCGACTATGAGAAATATCTTTGCCGCTCCATGAGATCCCCTCTCCTTAACGAAGGAGAGGGCAAGGAGAGCGTAAAGTGAAACTTCAGCCCTTAATCTGTTCCATGAGAGTGTTAACGATCGCTTCATTGGAAGGAGAACTAACCGTCAGTAGAATTCCTTCCTGCCGGTAAAAATCGATCAGAGGGGCGGTTTTCTGGCTGTACGTATCGAGGCGATGGCTGATGGCTTCTGCAGTCTCATCGTCCCGCTGTACGATGGGGCTGCCACATTTGTCGCAAACCCCTTCCACCTTGGACGGTTGAGTCCGGACATTGTAAATGGCCTGACACTGCGGGTTGACACAGGTGCGGCGAGTGGTGAGGCGGTTGAGAATCTCTTCGCGCGGGACTTCGATATTGGCCACCACATCCAGTTTGATGCCCAATTTATTTAATAATACCTTGAGTGCTTCGGCTTGAGGGATGGTGCGTGGAAAGCCATCCAGCAAAAAACCCTTGGTGCAATCGGGTTCTTGTAGGCGCGTTTCCATGATGCCCATGATCAGTTCATCCGGTACCAGGTCGCCGGCTTTCATATAGGCTTCCGCCTTCTTGCCCAGATCTGTGCCGGCTTGTGCTGCGCCACGCAGGATATCGCCGGTGGAGATTTGTACTGAACCATCCACCTGGGTCAGTAGCTTGGCAATGCTTCCCTTGCCTGCTCCCGGGGCGCCTAACAGAATGACTCGCATGATGTTCTCCTCGGTTATTAGTAACTCATTGAAAGTGGGCCGCAGTCAGTTTCAGCCGCCAGGCGCTGGCTACGAGCCATTGACTGCCAAGCATCTAATGATAGTCGATAATAACAAGCTCGCCTTATCGGGCTGAATCGATCTAGCTCACCCGTGCGCTGGACGGTTTCTACCGGCGATCCAGCCGGGAATCTGCTCCAATGGTATGGGCTGGGCGATACCATGGCCCTGAACGAAATTGCAACCGGAGTCGAGCAGCAGGTGGTCATGTCCGGCGGTTCCTATTTCTCCAGTGATGGCCTCTTGAGATTTTTGAGTGCATGGTTACTGTATCCCCATCCGGCAATTTCAGGCTAACATGCGCTATCCATCGCATCAGGATTTCTCCGCATGGCCAAACGTACTCCCTTATATGCCCGCCACCTCGCTTTGAAGGCGAAGCTGGTCGATTTCGGCGGTTGGGACATGCCGCTTCACTACGGCTCGCAACTTCAGGAACATCATCAGGTACGTAACGCTGCCGGGTTGTTCGATGTCTCGCACATGACCATCGTCGATTTTCCCGGCCCTGCCCCAACCCGCACCCTGTTGCGTTATCTGCTGGCTAACGATGTCGCCCGTCTCGACCCCGGCAAGGCGCTTTATACGTGTATGCTGAATGATGCCGGTGGCGTGATCGACGATCTCATTGTTTACGACCGGGGTGAATTCGGTTACCGGCTGGTGTTGAATGCGGCCACTCGCGATAAGGATCTAGCCTGGATTGCTCCGCTGGCTGAGCGCTTCAACGCCACCTGGCGCGAGCGCGGCGATTTGGCCATGTTGGCAGTGCAAGGGCCAGAAGCACTGGCGAAACTGGAGGCCGTATTGGATGCTGAGACTCTTCACGCAGTGCGAGCCAGTCGGCGTTTTCATGCCGTGGAAGGCAAAGATTTGTTCATCGCTCGCACCGGCTACACTGGCGAAGATGGCGTGGAAATCATGCCGGCTGCCGAGAATGCCCCGGCGCTTTGGGATGGTTTATTGGCCGCTGGTGTTGCGCCGTGTGGATTAGGTGCTCGTGATACGCTGCGTCTCGAGGCCGGTATGAGCCTTTACGGCAGCGACATGGACGAGACCACTACGCCGCTGGTTTCTGGGTTGGGCTGGACGGTGGCTTGGCAGCCACCGGAACGAGATTTCATCGGCCGCGCAGCTTTGGAACAGCAGCGTGCCGGCGGTATATCACAAACCTTGATTGGTCTGGTGCTGGAAGAGCGTGGTGTATTGCGCAGTCACCAGACTGTGTATGACGGTGACCGTGAAATCGGCATGACGACCAGTGGCGCTTTCTCACCCAGTTTGGATCGGGGCATCGCCTTGGCGCGAGTGGCTGCGGGTATCGGTGGCTGCTGCCAAGTCGACGTGCGTGGCAAGTGTCTGCCAGCACAGGTAGTCAAACCGCCTTTCATCTCCCGTCCGTTGTAATTAAACGATCCCTAACCTAAACGTTCCTATCCCGATCAACCTGTTGAGGAGTCGATGATGAGCAGCACTATCCCTTCTGAACTGCGCTATACCGAGACCCATGAATGGGTACGTTCCCAGGAAGATGGCATCGTCACTGTTGGCATCACCGATTACGCCCAGCACCTGCTTGGTGATCTGGTGTTTGTGGAATTACCGGAAGCGGGTCGAGTAGTGACCGCCGCCGAAGGTTGTGCCGTGATTGAATCAGTCAAGGCGGCCTCGGATGTGTATAGCCCGGTGGATGGCGTGATCGTCGAAGTCAATGAGCTGCTGGCTGACAATCCGGAATTGATTAATCAAGATCCTTACGAGGAAGGCTGGATTCTGCGCATCAAGACCAGCGCTGACATGGAAGGTTTGCTGGATGCTGCCGCCTACGAATTGATCGCTATTGATGAAGACGAAGATGAGGAAGGTTCGTTGACCAATTCCAAGCTGGCCGGCTAGGGAGGCATTCTATTCATGCCATTTATTCCCCATACCCTGGATGATGTCCGGGTGATGCTAGACACCATTGACGTTCCGGCGCTTGAAACCTTGTTTGATGAAATCCCGCCCTCCTTGCGCATCAGCGAGTTACCGGCTTTGCCAGATGCCTTAACTGAATGGCAAGTCAGCCGGCTGATGACAGAGCGGGCAGCGGAGCTTTCACAGCCTCTGTGCTTTCTAGGTGCCGGTGCTTATGAGCACCATATTCCCGCGGCAGTGTGGGAAATTGCTGGGCGTGGGGAATTCTACAGCGCCTACACGCCCTATCAGCCGGAAGCCAGCCAGGGTACGTTGCAAGTACTCTATGAGTATCAGAGCATGATGGCCGGGCTGACTGGCATGGCCGTCTCAAACGCATCACTATATGATGGGGCGTCGGCGCTGGCTGAAGCGCTATTGATGGCGGTGCGTGCCAACCGTAAATCTAAATCCAAGCGAGTGTTGGTTCCTCGAACGCTACATCCTTTCTACCGGAAGGCTGTCCGTTCTATCGTCCATAATCAGGACATCGAACTGGTAACATTGCCCTATGACCCGTCAGGCGGCCATACCTTGAAGGAGGCACTGGTGCCTTATGCCGGCCAGGATTTTGCGGCACTGGTTATTCCGCAACCTAATTTCTTTGGGGTGCTGGAGGACGTCGACGAGCTGACTGACTGGGCGCATCGCCATGACCTGCTGGCGGTGGCGGTGGTCAACCCCACAACATTAGCAGTACTCAAGCCACCAGGGGAATGGGGCCGGACTGGCGCCGACATTACCTGCGGCGATGGCCAGCCATTCGGCTCGCCGCTCAACTCAGGCGGTCCCTACTTCGGTTTCCTGTGTTGCCGGAAGGAATTAGTGCGGCAAATGCCAGGCCGGTTGGTGGGACGCACTGTAGATCTGGATGGAAAACCTGGGTTTACTCTCACGTTGCAAGCCCGCGAGCAGCACATCCGGCGTTCCAAAGCTACGTCGAATATCTGCACGAATCAGGGTCTAATGGTGACTGCCGCTACCTTATATCTGTCGCTGCTCGGCCCGCATGGATTAGAGCAGGTTGCGGCAATCTGTCATGCGAATACCCGGATGCTGGTGGAACTGTTGAGTGCGATTCCGGGCGTCAGCCAGATATTTAACCGTCCCATGTTTCATGAAGCAGTGTTGAAGTTGCCGCATCCGGCAAGTGAAATTTTGGATGGATTATTGGCGCGTGGCATTCTCGGTGGCTTTGATCTGAGCAGTGAATACCCCGAATTGGGAAACGCACTGCTGGTTTGCGCAACGGAGACTCGCACCGAGGCGGATTTACGGCAGTATGCTGAGGCGCTGGCGATGATGGTTTAAGACGATTGATGCCGTGCAGTTACGTTTGCCGGTCAATCAACTTGAGCAAGCGGCCAGCGCCAATGCTTGCAGCACTTCCCCATTCTGAATCTGCTGAAGAAAAACCACGATGCCGGCATCTTGAGGCACAAATTCATCGGGCAGGGAAACCGATACGGTGTGAGAAAAATGCCCGTCGGGGCCGATCCCCAGCGGTCCCAGCAGCGCTCGCACGACCCAGTCATGCCGCAAGCGTTCCCCCGCATTCTCCCCGGCGGTCACTTGGCTGCTGAGCTGGTCTTGATAGACCGCCACAAAGACTCCCATCTTACGCCGCGCTACCGGTGCGTGTATCCGGCCGAGGGTCCGTACCTGCCATTGTCCAGGTTCTGGGAGTAATTCAATTTGAAGATCCGCTGGCGCTGGTTGTGACGTGATGCCGGTTACCCGCTGCTGGAATGCATCTGGCCATTGCCACTGCAATAGGGTTTGGCCGCTGATTAGGATCTGCGGTGTGTACACGGTACGAGAACCTTGCTGTGCAGCTAATCCCCGTTGTCGAGCGCTGAATGCGGGCTGAGCGAAGCGGTCCTTCCAGCCCAGGCGATCCCAGTAATCGACATGGAATGCTAATGCCACGATCTGGCGTGAATCCCTGGTTTGAGTGGTTTGCCTGGTCAGCCAGCGGTCCGCTGGCGGGCAACTGCTGCAACCTTCGGAGGTGTAGAGCTCCACGAGCGCCGTGCGGTTGGGTGTGCTGGCCGCTGTACAGCTTGCGGGTTGCGCTAACAGAGAACGCCCCCCCATTAGCGTTACAATTAGAGTGATCGCCAATGATAGTGTTTTCATGCCTTCTCGTACCGCCGGGGCAGGTTTGATCGATACTTCGAAGCTCACCGGGGCTGACGCCAGCAGGCAACCTTCGGCTGGGATTGGGAATGATGATCGCTGCAGCAGTGATCGCCTTTATCGTCTCGGCGGTTTCTTCGATCAAATCGCCTGTCAGGGTCAGCGCTAGAATTACCTTCTGCCCGGCGATCGCTTGGCCGGAACGCAGTGCAAAGGCTACCATCCATTCGTTGTTGGCGATCACGATTTGTCGCGTCTTAGCCCAAGGTGGATCTTGACCCGATGTATCTGCTGTGATGAGCCTTATGCCTCCATAAAGTGGAATAACTGGTAGTGACTCACTGAGGCGAGCAAGGTTATCATGGTAAGATGAACTGTGATCACTGTGGCAGCAGGTAAACACACCAGTACGGGCAATGGCTCACTGAGATGAGCAAGGTTATCATGGTAAGATGAACTGTGATCATCTGTGGCAGTAGGCAGCTACACCAAGCAGCACGGTAAAACTGGCAACGGCAAGCAGCGTTATAAATATGGTGGATGCAGGCGCAGCTTTCGGGAGAATCCTTGCGCGCTAGAGTATACGGAAATGGCAAAACAGCGAATTCTGCGCGCCTATCAGGAGTACGCCTCCCTGCGGGGATGAACCCGTCTATTCGGGATGTCGCACAACACGGTATCGGCATGGCTCAAAAAAAGCCCAGGATTTGCCCCTTTGGGAGCGGCTCTGGCTCCCGCCCGGTTCAATGCCCTGCCTGCCGCCCAACATCGAGCCGCGTATTCTAAAGATCCCGCCAGCCACATCGAGCGCTTCGACAATACTCTGCACCAGCGCCGGGGCCGCTTCGTTCGCAAGACCTTGGATGTACTCACACTGAAGATTTGAAGCAAGCGGCTGCGAAGATGACGAGGGCGGAGCGATAGTCGTTCCAAGCTGCCATGACGATCAAGTATTACAGGAGTAGTGCGCGCCAGGAGGCTCTATGGGTCTTAGCGGAATCACATAACCGGCAACCCCCGGGTTTTCGGGCTTTACCCTCAAAACGATCCTAAAAGTAAACACTACGGTTCATGAGTATCGAACAATCCATCATCGATGGCAGCGAACGGCTGGGTATTCCCTTATCCAGCAGGGCGGCCGAACAACTGGCGGCCTATCTGGGGCTACTGGAACGTTGGAATCGTGCCTACAACCTAACAGCAGTGCGTGATCCAGAAGCGATGGTAGTTCGACATGTTCTGGACAGTTTGTCGATCTGGCCTTGGATCGGGAGGGGGCGTGTGCTGGATGTCGGGAGCGGCGCCGGGTTGCCGGGTATTCCGCTAGCTATCGCCCGGCCGGAGTGTGCGTTCTGCCTGCTGGATAGCAATGGCAAACGCACCCGGTTTCTTATCCAGGCAACCGCAGAGCTGCACCTTACTAATATTGAAGTGGTACGTAGCCGGGTTGAGGATTATCGGCCGTATCCCTTATTTGATTGCGTCGTGTCACGGGCGTTCGCGACCCTGGCGGAATTGCTGGCGAGCGCCGGCCGGTTGTGTGCCCCGCAAGGCCAATTGTTGGCGATGAAGGGTATTTTCCCCGATGATGAGCTGGCCTGCTTGCCATTGGATTATAGCCTGGTTGGCGTTTACCCATTATATATCCCGGGATTGGATGCCGAGCGCCATTTGGTGCATCTGGCGCCCGTCCCTGTTTCCTGAGACTGAGACTTATGGCACACATCATCGCCATTACTAATCAGAAAGGTGGTGTCGGCAAGACTACCACTGCGGTCAACCTGGCTGCCTGTCTGTCGGCATTGCGTCAAGGGGTTTTACTGGTTGATCTTGACCCGCAGGGCAATGCGACTATGGGCTGTGGGGTGAACAAACACACAGTATCCGCTACCAGTTACGAAGTGTTGTTAGGCGAAGCGACGCTGTCAGATGCTTTGCAGTGGGTCGAGAAAGCCCAGATGCGGTTGCTGCCGGCCAACGGCGACCTGACTGCCGCTGAAGTCGGCCTGTTGAAAATTGATAATGCGCCCGACCGGTTGCGTGATGCCTTGGCTCCAGTGATATGGAATTTTGATGTCATTCTGATCGATTGTCCGCCATCGTTGAACATGTTGACAGTCAATGCTCTAACCGCTGCCCAATCAGTGATCATCCCTGTGCAATGCGAGTACTATGCCTTGGAAGGCTTATCCGCGTTGCTGGATACGGTTGAAAAAGTGCGCAAGTCCACTAATCCCGACCTGCGGATCGAAGGGGTATTGCGAACTATGTTCGATCCTCGCAATCGCTTGGCTAATGATGTATCGAATCAGATTGCCGAACATTTCGGAGCAACAGTGTTTGAAACGCTGATTCCCCGCAACGTGCGGTTGGCCGAGGCGCCGAGTTATGGATTGCCGATCATCCATTACGATGACAACTCGCGTGGCGCGCAAAGCTATCGCGAGCTGGCTAAGGAAGTGCGGAAACGGTTGCGACGGCCTGCCGCAAAAAAGGAAAGCGGAGCTAGCGCATGATCCGTAAAAAGGGTGGCTTGGGCCGTGGGCTGGATGCGCTGCTTGGTGCGGCAGCAGCGACACGAGAAGGAATGACAACATCGACCGTTCCGGTCCCGGAAGCACCGGAAACCTTGCGGCAATTGCCTGTCGAGCAGATCTGCCGGGGCCGCTATCAGCCACGCCAGGATTTACGCCAGGATACTTTGCACGAATTGGCTGAGTCGATCCGCGCGCAAGGTGTGGTGCAGCCAGTGCTGGTACGTCCTCTGGATGGGAACCGCTATGAATTAATCGCTGGCGAGCGGCGTTGGCGGGCAGCGCAACTGGCTGGTTTGCACGAGGTGCCAGCGGTAATCCGCGATGTGCCGGATCAGGCGGCCATCGCCGTGGCGCTTATCGAAAATATCCAGCGCGAAGATCTTAATCCTCTGGAAGAAGCCACCGCTCTACAACGGTTGATCGACGAATTTCAGCTAACGCACCAACAGGCTGCTGATGCTGTTGGCCGGTCACGAGCGGCAGTGACGAATCTGCTCCGTTTATTGGAGTTGAGTGAGGAGGTCGGACAACTGGTACGGGAGCGCAAGCTAGATATGGGCCATGCCCGTGCTTTGCTGCCGTTGCCGCCCGCTTTGCAGCGAGAAGCCGCGCATCAGATCTTGCTACGTGGATTGTCAGCACGAGAGACTGAACAACTGGCCCGCCGCCTGCAACAATCAGATGCTGTAGCCCCTGCTACAGCGCCATTATCGGCTGATCCAAATATCCGTTTGTTGCAGGACAACTTGTCGGAACGGCTGGGCGCTCGGGTCCGGGTTCGGCATGGTGCTTCCGGCAAAGGGAGTGTCATCATCCAATATAACAGTCTGGATGAATTGGATGGTGTGATTGCCAGGATTAAGTGATATGGCGATTTTCGTTGACCCTGATACGCTATATTCCCTATAATTTTGGTGTGCTCTACAGGCAAGGTAAATTGGGAGCAGGAGATTTTGAGCAGGATGCTGGAGCGCTGTAGAGAAAGACACAATAAAACCCGAATAGACTAATAAAGATAACGATTACAAACATGTCCAGCATAACGCAGCGTCTGGATCATTAGGATTATGATCATGGGCGCAAAACAAGTCACCCGGATAATTATTGCTATTCAACTGCTCGCTACGCTGCTGGTCGCTACGATCTCCCTAGCTCTCAGTGATTTTCGTGCTGCGTATTCTGCGGTGGCCGGTGGCGGAATCAGTACGCTGGTCACCTTCTATTTCGCCAGCAAAGTTTTTTCAGTACGCATTGGCTCACCCGCTGCCAAGGTTGCCCAGGCGTTTTATATGGGCGAGGTTGTCAAATTGTTGTTGACCATTCTTCTACTCAGTGTCGCACTCCTCTGGCTGCCGGTTTCACCTCTCCATCTCCTGCTGGCGTATATGGCCGCGCTAATGGCGTACTGGCTGGCATTACCTTTTACATTCGATGCTTCGGTGAGGACGCTATGAGCGAAAGTGGTCATTCCGCAACGGGATACATTGTCCACCATTTGACCAATCTCAAGGTTGGCGAGGGGTTCTGGACGCTTCATCTTGATACGATGTTCTTTTCGATCAGCCTCGGGGCGCTGTTCCTGTGGCTGTTCATGAAGGCGGCGAAATCTGCAACCAGCGGCGTGCCGGGTCCATTGCAGAACTTCTGCGAGATCATGGTCGATTTCGTCGATACCCAGGTCAAGGATTCCTTTCATGGCCGCAATCCGGTCATTGCACCACTGGCATTGACGATCTTCATCTGGGTGTTCTTGTGGAACGCCATGGATCTCGTGCCTGTTGATTTGCTGCCAGCTATCGCTGGCTTGTTAGGGATCCCCTATTTGCGTGTAGTCCCATCCACTGATCTGAATTCGACGTTTGGTATGTCGATTGCCGTGTTGCTGCTGGTTTATTACTACAGCATCAAGGTCAAGGGGCCGGCGCATTTCGCAATGGAAGTGCTGACCCACCCTTTTGGCAAATGGTTTATGCCTTTCAATCTATTGCTGCGGATTGTCGAGGATCTGGCAAAGCCTATTTCGCTTGGCCTGCGGTTGTTTGGCAACCTTTATGCCGGCGAATTGATTTTTATTCTGATTGCCTTACTGCCTTGGTGGATTCAGTTCACCCTCGGTTGGCCGTGGGCCGTGTTTCATATCCTGGTTATCACCCTGCAAGCTTTTATCTTCATGGTGCTGACCATCGTGTACCTGAGTATGGCGCACGAGGATCATTAATTATCAAATAGATTTCTAATGGAGTCCGGTTGCAAAGCAACCGGGTTTCCCATCCGGTTTTTTTCACACCCCAACCTCTCAACGGGAGACCATAAATGGAAGCTGCAAGCTTGATTGCCAATGTGCAGGGTATGACCGTCATTGCCGTAGCCTTGATTCTAGGTATGGGTGCGCTGGGCACCGCCATCGGCTTCGCCCTGCTGGGCGGCAAGTTTCTGGAAGGNNCGTTGCTGGTCTGCTTGACGCGGTAACCATGATCGGTGTTGGCATCGCCCTGTTCTTTACCTTCGCTAACCCCTTCCTCGGTCCGGTGCAGGCGTTGATCCATTGATCTTCGGGGATTTCCGACCTACGCCAATTCGTACAATTGAGGAGGTAACCGCGTGAACTTCAATGCCACTCTCATTGGGCAGATGATCACGTTTGGCCTTCTGGTGCTCTTTACCATGAAGTACGTGTGGCCACCGATCATGCAGGCCATGCAAGACCGCCAGAAGAAAATCGCTGATGGCTTAGCCTCCGCCGAGCGTGGTGTGCGCGAGCAGGAGCTGGCTCAGGCTAAGGCCGCGCAAACGCTTAAGGAAGCCAAGCAGCAATCTGCTGAGATTGTCGCCCAGGCTCATAAGCGTGCTAACGAAATCATCGAGCAGTCAAAACAGGATGCCCGCACCGAGGGTGATCGCCAACTCGCCGCCGCTAAGGCTGAAATCGAGCAGGAGGTCAACCGCGCCCGCGAGCAACTCCGCCATCAGGTCGTCAGTCTCGCCGTCACTGGCGCTAGCAAGGTTCTCAAGCGCGAGGTCGACGAAGCGGCCAACGCTGCCCTGCTGGATGATCTGGTCGCGCAGCTCTAACCATACGGACCACGCCAATGGCTGAAACCACAACCGTCGTCCGACCCACTGCCGCCGCTCGGCCTTATGCCCGGGCGGCGTTCGAGGAAGCTCAGGAGACCGGCAACTTACCGCTTTGGTCGGAGCTGCTTTCGACTGCCGCCGCTGTCGCTGCGGATCCTGCCTTGCAACGCCTGCTTGGTCCCTGGAACCCGCAAATGCGCGGCGACCAGAAAGCTGAATTAGTCGCTGGGGTGTGTCGCGATGTCCGGGGTGATGAGGAAGCGCCGGAAGCTTTCGTTACCTTCCTGAAGATGCTGGCGGAATTTCATCGTCTGCATATGCTTCCAAGCATTGCCGTTTTATTTGAGCGGTTGCGCGCCGAGGCTGAAAGCATCCTTCACGCCGAACTTATCAGTTCGGCCACCGTGACCGATACCCAACGCAATCGTGTGATCGCCGCGCTGAAAGCGAAGTTTCATCGCGATGTCGCGCTGGATTGCAAGATAGATGAATCGCTGATCGCAGGCGCAGTGATCCGGGTTGGCGATCTGGTGATCGACGGTTCAGCACGCGGCCGGCTGGACAAACTTGTCACGGCCTTGAGCCAGTAAGGGGAATACCGTTTTATGCAACTCAAACCATCCGAAATCAGCGATCTGATTCGGCAGCGCCTGGAGGGTTACCAGGCGACCGCCGAAGCCCGCACGGAAGGCACCATCGTCAGCCTGGCTGATGGCATCGCCCGGATTTATGGCCTTGACAATGCGATGCAGGGTGAAATGATCGAGTTCCCGGCTCCTCGGGAAGGCGATCCGGTCACTTATGGTCTAGCCTTAAATCTGGAGCGGGATTCCGTCGGCGCCGTGATCCTGGGCGACTACGAGCATCTGGCGGAAGGCGATAAAGCGCTTTGCACCGGGCGTATTCTGGAAGTGCCCATCGGTGAAGCCCTGTTGGGGCGTGTGGTCAATGCATTGGGCCAACCGATTGATGGTAAAGGCCCCATCGTTGCGACCTTGACCGCACCGACCGAAGTTATTGCGCCGGGCGTTATCGAACGTCAGTCAGTCAGCCAACCGGTGCAAACCGGCCTTAAGGCTATTGATGCTATGGTGCCGATTGGTCGTGGTCAACGCGAGTTGATCATCGGCGACCGCCAGACAGGTAAGACCGCCGTGGCGATTGACGCGATCATCAATCAGAAGGGTACCGGCATCAAGTGTATCTATGTCGCAATTGGTCAAAAGAACTCATCAATTGCTAACGTGGTGCGCAAGCTTGAGGAACATGGCGCAATGGAGCACACCATCGTGGTGGCCGCCAGCGCTTCTGAATCGGCAGCGATGCTGTACATGGCACCCTATTCCGGGTGCAGCATGGGCGAATACTTTCGTGACCGGGGTCAGGATGCGCTGATCGTCTACGATGATTTGTCTAAGCAGGCGGTGGCCTATCGCCAAGTCTCGCTGCTGTTGCGCCGCCCACCGGGCCGTGAAGCCTTCCCTGGCGATGTGTTCTACCTGCACTCCCGCTTATTGGAACGGGCCTCCCGGATCAACGCTGATGAAGTCGAGCGTCTCACCAACGGTGAAGTAAAAGGCAAGACTGGATCGCTAACCGCCCTGCCGATCATTGAGACCCAGGCGGGTGACGTATCAGCGTTCGTGCCTACGAATGTGATCTCGATCACTGACGGGCAGATTTATCTGGAAACTGATCTGTTTAATGCCGGTATCCGTCCTGCTATCAATCCGGGCCTATCGGTCTCCCGTGTGGGCGGTGCTGCCCAGACCAAGGCGATTAAGAAGCTGGGTGGTGGTATTCGCTTGGCGTTGGCCCAGTACCGTGAACTGGCGGCGTTCGCCCAGTTCGCGTCTGACCTGGACGAGGCGACCCGCAAACAGCTCGAACGCGGTCAACGCGTCACCGAACTGATGAAACAGAAGCAGTATTCGCCGATGTCAGTAGCGGAAATGGCGATTTCGCTATTCGCTGCAGATCGTGGCTACCTGGACGATGTGCCGCTGAATAAGATCGGGCATTTTGAAGCCGATTTGCTGGCGTTCGCCCGGTCTGGCTATGCGGCGTTGATCGATAAGATCAATGCAACGGGCGATTACAACGATGAAATTGAAGCGGGCTTGAAAAAGGCCGTAGAAGATTTCAAGGCCAACTACGTCGGGTAAACGGGTGTCAGCATGGCAGGCGCCAAAGAGATACGCACCAAAATCAGGAGTGTTCAAAGCACTCAGAAAATCACCAAAGCCATGGAGATGGTGGCGGCGAGCAAGATGCGCAAAGCCTTGGAGCGCATGCAGGCGGCCCGGCCTTACGCGAGCCGAATTCGCAACGTCATCTCGCATTTGGCCCATGCCCATACCGAGTATCGCAGTCCGGGATTAGTGGAACGCGAGATTAAGCGGGTGGGTTTGATCGTCATCTCGACTGACCGGGGGTTGTGTGGTGGCCTGAACACCAATTTGTTCAAGGCAGCCATCGTCTCTATGCAGCAGTGGCGGGAGCGCGGTGTTGAGATTGATCTTTGCACGGTCGGGACCAAGGCATTCCAGTTCTTCCGCCGGTTGCGGGGCAATGTTGTCGCTCATGTCTCCCATTTGGGCGATGCCCCTCGCTTTGAGGATGTGCTAGGGCCGGTCAAGGTCATGGCCGATGCGTTTACTGAAGAACGCATCGACGCGATCTATCTGGTGTATAACGAGTTTGTTAACACTATGAGCCAAAAGCCTAGCATCGAGCGACTGTTGCCGATTACCTCCGAGGTACAAGACGCCGCACCGGAGCATCGCTGGGATTACATCTACGAACCGGACCCAAAGGAACTCATTGAGTTGCTGCTGCGGCGCTATGGCGAGTCGGTGGTGTATCAGGCCCTGGTGGAGAATGTCGCCTGCGAGATGGCGGCGCGCATGGTGGCGATGAAGAGCGCGTCGGATAACGCCGGTACGATCATTGACGAGTTGCAACTGATCTATAACAAGGCCCGGCAGGCGTCGATTACCCAGGAATTAGCCGAGATTGTGGGCGGCGCAGCGGCGGTATGAGGTCGAGCGCCCGGCCTTGCGGCGGGCGCGCGGTAAACCAGTTAAGGGGAACCCAAGACAATGAGTTCTGGCAATATTGTGCAAATCATCGGCGCGGTGGTGGACGTTGAGTTTCCACGCGGGTCGGTGCCGAAGATCTACGATGCGCTGCGCCTCGATGAGAGCGGGCTGATTTTGGAAGTGCAGCAGCAACTGGGCGATGGCGTGGTCCGCACTATCGCTATGGGCGCTTCAGAAGGATTAAAACGTAATCTGACAGTTTCCAACACAGGGGCGCCTATTACGGTTCCGGTGGGCAAGCCCACGCTGGGCCGGATTATGAATGTGTTGGGCATACCCATTGACCACAAGGGACCGGTGGAAACTGACACGCATCGTGGCATCCATCAGCCGTCGCCGAGTTATGAAGATCAGTCTGGCGCGACTGAATTGTTGGAAACGGGCATCAAGGTTATCGACCTGCTTTGCCCCTTTGCCAAGGGTGGCAAAGTTGGTCTGTTCGGTGGTGCGGGCGTAGGCAAGACCGTCAATATGATGGAGTTGATTCGCAACATCGCGATTGAGCACTCCGGTTATTCAGTGTTTGCTGGCGTTGGCGAGCGGACACGCGAAGGTAATGACTTCTATCATGAAATGAAGGAGTCGAATGTGCTCGACAAGGTGGCGCTGGTCTACGGCCAGATGAACGAGCCACCGGGCAACCGTCTGCGCGTCGCTCTGACAGGTCTAAGCATCGCGGAGAATTTCCGTGATGAAGGCCGTGATGTGTTGCTATTTATCGATAATATCTACCGCTACACGCTGGCTGGCACTGAATGCTCTGCGTTGTTAGGCCGTATGCCATCAGCGGTAGGCTATCAGCCGACTCTGGCAGAGGAAATGGGTGTTCTTCAAGAGCGCATCACCTCGACCAAGACCGGGTCTATTACTTCCATTCAGGCAGTATATGTGCCGGCCGATGACCTGACAGATCCGTCACCGGCGACGACCTTTGCGCACTTGGATGCTACGGTGGTGTTGTCTAGGCAGATTGCTGAATTAGGTATCTATCCAGCGGTGGATCCGCTGGACTCCACCTCACGGCAGTTGGACCCATTGGTGGTTGGCCAGGATCACTATGACACTGCCCGCTCAGTGCAGAGTACCCTGCAACGCTACAAGGAACTAAAGGATATCATCGCCATTCTCGGTATGGATGAACTATCCGAGGAAGACAAGCTGGTGGTAGCCCGTGCCCGTAAGGTGCAACGCTTCCTTTCTCAGCCGTTCTTCGTGGCGGAAGTTTTCACCGGTTCACCCGGCAAGTATGTCGCCCTTAAGGACACGATAGCCGCATTTAAGGGCATCGTGGCTGGTGAATACGATCACCTGCCCGAACAGGCGTTCTACATGGTCGGTTCCATCGACGAGGCCGTGGAAAAGGCTAATAAGCTGTAATGGGGCGGCAGTCCGGTCATAGCCGGACTGCCTTCCATAAGCAACCGATCAGGAGATTCACCATGGCCATGACACTGCATGTCGATATCGTCAGCGCGGAGAAGGAGTTATTTTCCGGTGCTGCCGAGATGGTAACCGCACCGGGCGAGTTGGGCGAACTCGGTATTTTGCCTCGACACAGCCAGTTGTTGACTCGCTTGAAGCCCGGTCAGGTTCGGATTAAGTTGCAGGGCGGCGATGAGCAACTGTTCTATGTATCCGGCGGCTTGCTAGAGGTTCAGCCGCATGTGGTGACCATCTTATCCGATACTGCTGAACGAGCGCGTGATCTGGATGAGGTCGCTGCGCAGTCCGCCAAACAACGTGCTGAACAGATTATCGCCGATCACCAGAGTGATTTTGAGTACGCTCGTGCTAAGGCGGAACTGGCCGAGGCGATCGCTCAATTGCAGACGATCGAGAAGATGCGCAAGACGCGTAAGTCATAATGATTGATTAATAATAATAATATCTCAACCCATTGGCCGCGGCGCAAGCTGCGGCCTTTTATTTGGGTGGTCTAGGTTTCAGGTTTATACCTGATCTCTGATACAAACTCGATTAATCGCTTGGAAACAAGGATGTGAGCCGATTTTGTCGCTGGCGAATGGTATTGCTATACCAGTGAGTCTCTAGACGCTTGTCCTGTTCACCGGCTAATTGCTGGGCTGCTTGATAGCATTGTTTCGCCTGATCAAGCATTGTTGTCAGCGATAAGGATGGTCTGGCTACCGGTCTCACTGTACTAGCTATTGTTTCATTGTAATCATCGTCGGCTGCCAGGAGTCCTAACATTATTCGCGCCCGATTCAACGCCAAATCGCCAAGCGACAGCCGGTTCTCAAAGCAGTCAGTTTCCAGCACATGCCGGGAAAGCGCATTATCTATCTCTCTCCAGCGACCTGCCAACGCCAGTACTCGTAGGGTTTCCCGGTGCGCGCCAGAATCACGGGTTTCACCTGCGGTAGAGCGTAATAAATCCAGAGCCAGATCAACCGGTGCTGACGTTGTTCGTCGTGCCCGCCATAAAAGCAATTGTGCCCGCTGGACCAATTGTCGTTCTAGAGGTTGTGTCACATGAAGGTTAGTCAATGTGCTGACCCACTCCTTCAATGCAGCAGGATCACAACGACGAAAAGCAGTGCGGCATAACGCCCATAGATGAGTGGTGGGAGTCAGGTGAGGGTGTTTATCATGCCAATTGGTCCAGGCACGGAAATGCCAGTCCCAGGCTACAGCGAATTCGCCCTGGCGAAAGGCCAGTTCACCTTCCAAAAAATCCAGTGACGCGCTCCAGGGCTGGCGCAGGTCGAACAGCCAATCCCGCGTCTGGTTCAGCAGAGTCCGGCAAAACCGGAACGGCTTGCGCTCCAAGCTGATGTGAAGAATCGCTGTCAAGGCACTAAATACGTCAGCTGGATCAGCGATAGCCCGGTCATACACTGCTTGTAGCAGCGAAGCCAGCGCCAGATCGTCGTCGCCGGCCTGACGCAGACTGTAGCCTTCCCACAGCAACGCGTGCGTTCGCGAATTGGCCAGCCCTAACGCGCCAGCCCACTCCGCTGCCTCATGCTCTAACCGGGCAGCTTGGTGGTAATCCCCAATTTCGCGGGCCTGCCGGGCTTGGGCGCGCAGACGATCAAAGGCTCGCCGGTCGGAAGGCATTGCTCAGTGCAGCAATGAGAACATGCGTCGCCGATAGGTAATGACCAGCGGGTCCTCGTTGCCGAGAATCTCAAAAATTGCAATGAGACCCTTGCGGCCAGCTTCTTCCTCGAATTGCGGATCACGACGCAAAATTTCCATGAACTGTTCCAGCGCTGTTTCATAATCGCTCGCCAGCACACACCGGGCTGCCAGTTGCCGGCGCGCTGTGCTGTCAGCAGGGTCGGTCTGTACTTTGATCTCCAGCGCCGCACGATCCGGAGCGCCTTGAGCCATATCGGCGAATTGCAAACGCGCTAGCAGGCCGCTGGCCGGCTGCCGGTTACGCTCCTCCTCCGGCAGGCTTTGCAACAGCGTGTGTGCTTCCTCGCCTTGGTCCAGTTGCAGCAGTTTTTCCGCGAGCGTCACTTTTAATTCAATATTGTCTGGTTCTTGTTGCAATACCTCGTGCAGCAATTCGATCACTTGCTTGTGATGGCCGCGTTGCCAAAGTGCCTCTACCTGTTCCTGAAGGGCAGTGTCAGTACCGGTATTGCCATACTGATCAATGATCTGACGATAAGCTGATTCTGGTTGCAGACCGGCCAGTTGCTCCACGATCTGCCCTTGCCAGATCACCATCACAGTGGGCAGGCTGCGTACTCGGAAATGGGCTGCCAATCCTTGTTCGACATCGGCGTTGACCTTGGCCAGGATGAACCCGCCTCGGTATTCTTGCGCCAGTTTGGTCAGCAATGGAGTTAGTTGCTGGCAGGGCTGACACCAGTCAGCCCAGAAATCCACCAGTACAGGAACTTGCTGCGAGGCTTCTACCACAGATGCGAAATTATGTTGATTTATTTCGAGAATATAGGGTGATTCACTCATCGTCGAATGTCCAAAAGCCATTAGCTATTACCGCTCTAGATATTGCAGTTTGCTGGGTTTGCCATCCCACTCTGTTGCATCAGGCGGCGCATCCTTTTTTTCTGTAATCACCGGCCATTGTTTAGCCAGTTCAGCGTTAAGGGCGAGGAAATGCTGCTGATCATCAGGTAAATCATCCTCGGAGAAAATTGCTTGTGCCGGGCATTCCGGCTCGCACAGCGTACAGTCAATGCACTCATCGGGATCAATCACCAGAAAATTTGGGCCTTCGTGGAAACAATCCACGGGGCACACCTCCACACAATCAGTGTACTTACACTTGATACAGTTTTCAGTGACGATAAAAGTCATGAAAGCAATCTCCTAATCAGAAACAGAATGGAAGCTATCTTAACCGCGATCAACCGGGTTAGGCACTGGAAAGTTATCGAGAGCCGGAGGTTTTGGGCAATCCGCTGCATCTCGCCTTAAAATCGAATCAGCAGACCATCAACAATATTCGGGAGGTTCCATGCGCCTACGATTCGTATTGCCCGCCGTTTTCCTGCTGGGAGTGGCAATCGCATTGCCCGCCTTAGCCCAGGACGCCTACGGCCCGGTTCGCCGTGGCGAAGACCTCTGGGATATCGCCAAGCATATTTACCACGATCAGGAAGTCAGCCGCGACCAGATTATGCTGGCTCTGCTCAAGGCGAATCCTCATGCGTTTGATATGCCGTGCAATGCCAATTCTCCATTGAAAACCGGGGTAAATTTGCACATTCCCTCCTTGGCCCAAGTCAAGGCAATGAACCGCGAACAGGCTTCACAAGAATTCGAACAGCAGTTGCGAGAATGGGAAAGTCACCGGTTATCCGGTAAAGTCCTGGTTTGCCCTCCCGCCATCCCGATCGCTGCGGTTGCTCTGGTACCATCGGCTACCTTTTCCCAGGTGGCGGCTCCAACCACGCGGGTACCGGCTGCACCGCCTGTGCCTGCGCCGGAGACTACACCTGCTCCTGTTCGTTCCACAGCAACAGCCGCTTCCGCTCCTGCATCAGAAATTTCATCAGAATCAAGAGCAACGGCAGCTGGGTTGACACTGAAACAGCGCCTCTTCCATGATATGGAATGGATTGGCATTCCGATCCTGGTGCTGCTCCTCCTTGGTATCATCCTCTGGAAATACCGCCGTCCACCTTCGATTGCCGTGCCGTCTCCGGTTACCATTCCCGCCGAGGGCGCAGTGGACTATGCCCAAATGACGGTGGAGGACACGCTCACCCAACTGAACACCGACCGCACCCAGGGACTCAGCACTGCTGAAGCCGCGAGCCGGTTGCGAGACATCGGACCGAATGCTCTAGAGGAAAAGCAGATCACCTTGCTCCAACGCATTTTGCCCTACTTCTGGGGACCGATCCCCTGGATGATCGAAGCGGCGGCGCTGCTCTCGCTGCTCACCCGTGATTGGAACGATTTTCTGGTGATCACCGTGTTGCTGCTGTTCAACGCTGTGATTGGTTTCCGCGAGGAAGCTAACGCCGCTAATGCGCTGGCCGCACTCCAGGGGCAATTGGCTTTAAAGGCTCGCATCCTGCGTGATCATCAGTGGCAGGAGATCGAAGCCCGCCAACTGGTGCCAGGTGATATCGTGCGTATCCGCTTGGGTGACATCATTCCCGCCGATGCCAAGCTGATCGACGGTGACTATCTAAGCGTAGATCAGGCTGCGCTGACCGGTGAATCGTTGCCAGTCAGCAAGGCGGCGGGCGACACAGCGTATGCTGGCTCGATTGCCAAACAAGGAGAAATGCTGGCAGTGGTCATCAACACCGGCGCCAATACCTTCTTTGGCCGTACTGCTAAATTAGTAGAGTCGGCGGGCGCCAAGTCCCACTTGCAGGAATCGGTACTGCAAATCGGCAATTTCCTGATTTTCTCCGCGCTGACCCTGATCGGGGTTTTAGCGGTGGTGGAATTGTACTGGGGCACCTCGTTCCTCCACCTGCTCAAGCTGGCGTTGATCCTGCTGATCGCATCGATTCCGGTCGCCATGCCAGCGGTGCTGTCAGTCACCTTGGCGCTGGGCGCGCTCAAACTCTCTAAACTCAAAGCCATTGTCTCGCGCATGGAAGCCATCGAGGAACTGGCCGGCGTTGATATCCTTTGCTCGGATAAGACCGGCACCCTAACCCAAAACAAACTAACTTTGGGCGAAGTGCAACCCTTTGGCGTCACAGCGCAAGAGCTGGTTCTGGCCGGTGCGCTGGCCTCCAAGGCGGAAAACAACGACGCTATTGACTTAGCAGTGATCGGTGGCTTGCCGGATGCAGGCGTGCTAGCTGCGTACCAGCAGGTGCGATTCACGCCGTTCGACCCGGTAGGCAAGCGCACTGAAGCGGCTATCCAGGGTGCAGATGCCCAAACGTTCAAGGTCACCAAAGGTGCGCCCCAAGTGGTGATGCAGCTTTGTCAGGTTGATCATGAAACCCAGGTGCTGGCAGATCAACTGGTCGACGTGTTCGCCGCCAAGGGCTTCCGTACCTTGGGTGTGGCCCGCGCCGGTGGGGATAATAAATGGGTGTTTCTCGGTATCCTGCCGTTGTTTGATCCACCGCGTGAAGATTCCACGTCAACCATTGCTGAGGCTGGTCATTACGGCATCACAGTGAAGATGGTCACGGGTGACAATATTGCCATTGCTCGGGAGATTTCCGGGCAATTAGGCATCGGGACGAATATCCGCGCTGCGGATACCTTGTTTGCTGGCGGGGTCGCGCATGGCGAGTTACCGGCCGCCGCCGTCCACCACATCGAACAGGCAGACGGTTTCGCCCAAGTATTCCCGGAACACAAGTACGGTATCGTCAAAGCCTTGCAGCAGGGAGGGCACATCGTGGCGATGACCGGCGATGGCGTCAACGACGCCCCAGCCCTTAAGCAGGCTGATGTGGGCATCGCGGTTTCTGGTGCAACCGATGCCGCCCGGGCGGCGGCTGCGCTGGTATTGACTGCACCGGGTCTATCGGTCATCACTCGTGCGGTGGAGGAATCGCGCCGCATCTACGAGCGGATGATGAGCTATATCATCTATCGTATTGCCATGAGTATCGACATCATGGTGTTCGTCGTGCTGGCCAGTATCGTATTCGGCTTCTTCCCGCTGACTGCGATCATGCTGGTGGCGCTGGCATTGCTCGATGACGTGCCGATCATGACTATTGCTTATGACAACACCAATCCTGGCTCGAAACCCGTGCGTTGGAACCGGGAGCGCACGTTTGCGGTCTCCATCAGCCTGGGCGCTCTAGCAGTGGTGCAGAGCTTTGGTTTGTTGGCACTGGGTATGGAAGTCTTGCATCTGGACGCGGCGCACCTGCAAACCATGATGTTTTTGCAATTGTTGGTTGGCGGGCATCTGCTGTTGTTGCTGACCCGGACCAAGAACGCCTTCTGGGCGCCGCCGTTTCCCGCCTGGCCTTTGCTAACAGCGGTGGTTGGCACGCAGATCTTCGCCGTGCTGATGAGTGGCTTTGGTTGGTTAGTGCCCGTGTTGCCTTGGGATCTGATCGGCTGGGTCTGGGTGTACAACCTGGTCTGGATGGTGGTGCAGGATGGCGTCAAACTGGCAGTGTACCGGATCATCGAGCGCCGTAGGCAACATCGGCAGGTCTTTACCACCCATGCCGGCGCGTTCCTTGAACACGTGAATACCTCGGCACAGCCAGCATCTGGGGCGTAGTGCTCCTCAATCCCTACCCCCTTTCTCTTGGAGAAAGGGCGGTTAGGAGGTGAGGGGAGCGATTGCCAGATTGTCGATCAGCCGTGCCCGCCCCAACCAGGCTGCCGCAAAAATGCGTAAATCAGCGGCGGTATCTTCGGGTCTGGGTCGTAGCAGCGTCTCCGCATGGCGGATTTCAAAATAGTCAGGTTGAAAACCCACCGCTGTTAATTGTGCCTTAGCCTCTTTCTCCAGGGCCGGATAATTCTGTTCACCATGTCGCCAGCGCGCCGCCATGGTTTGGAGCGTGGCGTGCAAGGTAGGGGCAACCGCTCGTTGCTCAGTGGACAGGTAGCCATTGCGCGAACTCATCGCCAACCCGTCGGCTTCCCGCACGGTCGGTGTTCCAATAATTTCTATTGGTATATTCAAATCAGCGGTCATCCGGCGGATAACAACCAGTTGCTGCCAATCCTTCTCACCGAATACCGCTATGTCTGGTTGCACCATGTTGAACAGCTTGGCCACCACCGTGGTGACTCCAAGAAAATGGGCCGGCCGGCTGGCTCCACATAACACAGCTGTCAATCCTGGTACCGTGACTTGGGTCATTTCCTCCAATGGGCGCGGATAAACGTCATCAAGATCCGGCGCGAATAGCAGATCCAATCCAGCCGCTTGCAACTGACGGCGGTCCTCATCCAGTGTTCGCGGATAGCCGGTGTAATCTTCGTTCGGACCAAACTGCAGCGGATTGACAAAGATACTGGCAATGGTGCGTGGTGCTAATTCACGCGCACGTTTGACCAGGCAGAGATGGCCTTGGTGCAGGTTGCCCATGGTCGGTACGAAAGCGGCCCGCTCGCCGGCTCGCCGCCAGGCGGCGGCCTGGGCGCGCAGTTCAGCCAGGGTGTGAATGGTCTGCATGAAAGGCGCTCCTCAACAATCAGGCAATGCAATGCTCAGGCCCAGGAAACTCGCTGCTCTTGACCGCGCGCACGTAAGTTTCCACCGCGGCTTGCAGGCTGTCGCGGCCGGTCAGAAAATTCTTGGAGAACCGGGGGCGATGTCCCTGAGTAATGCCTAGCATGTCGTAACTGACCAGTACTTGGGCGTCACAATGCGGGCCTGCGCCGATACCAATGAGCGGAATCGCCAATGCCTCGGTTAATCGCTTCGCCAGTTCCGCCGGGATGCATTCCACCAGCGCCATGTCTGCACCGGCATCCTGCAAAACCAGCGCCTCGTTGATGATCTGCTGGGCAGCCGCTTCCTCGCGACCCTGCACCTTGTAGCCGCCCAGTTTATGGATCGACTGCGGCAGCAGCCCCAAATGGGCGCAAACAGGAATGCCGTTGCGGCTGAGCTGGCGCACGGTTTCGGCCAGCCAGCCGCCGCCTTCCAGCTTGACCATCTGCGCGCCGCCCTCCTGCATCAGCCGGGCAGCGCTGTACACAGCCTGCTCGACTGAAGCGTAGCTGGCGAATGGCATATCGGCCATGACCAGCAGCGTTTGGCAGCCCCGCATGACCAGCCGGGTGTGATAGATTATGTCCTCCAGCGTGACAGGCACGGTAGTGCGCTGGCCCTGGATGACCATGCCCAGCGAGTCACCGACCAGGATGACCTCCACCCCCGCCGCTTCGAGTAACGCTGCGAAGCTGGCATCGTAGGCAGTCAGGACTGCAAATTTCTCCCCGTCGCGTTTCATCTTCGCCAGGGTCGTGACCGTAATCGGCTTGCGAGTCGATGCGTCTTTGTACATGGCGTACTCTGTATGGGGCCGTCTAGCGCCAGGGGTGACGGATGGAGCTAGGGTGGCAAGTTCGAGAAAGGTTCCACTGGAAATGGATTCAGCGGCGTTATCGTAGCCGGTTCATTTTTAATGTCCAGACAGGTCATGTTCAGCGGCGGACAATTTTTGAGTAATGCTGCGAGCGGACCCTGTCCGGGGATCATCAATTCCGGCGCAATATCATTTAAAGGGTACAAAACAAAGGCGCGCTGATGCAGGCGGGGGTGGGGCAGGGTCAGCCAGGGATCGTTGCGAGTGATAGAACCGTACAGCAATAGGTCCAGATCTAAGGTGCGCGGTCCCCATCGTTCGGCGCGGACCCGTCCCTGTGCGGTTTCTATCGCCTGGAGCGCGGCCAGCAAGGCATCCGCTGTCAATGCGGTCTCCAAGGCCGCGACGGCGTTGAGATAGTCCGGCTGACCGGTTGGTCCGCCGGCTGGGGCAGTACGGTACCTCGGCGAGCGTGCGGCTAACTGGCTCGCGGGTAGATTGTTGGCCAGCGCATGGAACGCCTGCTCAACCTGATCCACCGGGTTGTTCAGGTTGCTGCCGATGCTAATGTAGGCCCGCACCAATGGCATGGGACAGTCACTGGGTTAGACATCATGTGTTGGCGGGGGCGCTGACTGGTCTGGGCTGACCGGCCGGGACTTGCGCCGGCGGCGCGGGTTACCTTTTTTCGCTTGGGCCTTGGCCGCCAGGCGTGTAGCCTGGAGCCGTTCAGCATCGTCCATCTGTAGAAACCGGGTCCACCAGCCGGCCAGCTCCGCTGCCTGTTCATCGGTGTCAGCGCGTAGCGTCAGGAAATCATAAGCCGCTCGGAAGCGGGGATGCGTGGCCAGCCGTAGCGGCCGTTTGCCGGTAATCTGCATCAGGCGCGGTTGCAACTCCCAGATTTCCCGCATCGGCAGGCTATAGCGGCGGGGCAGGGCGACCCGCCGGCTCTGCTCACGGGTTACGGTGTCAGCGGCTTCCTGCAGGGCTTCGTGATCGTCCACTCCGTCCGCTTGCAGGCGGTGCATCTGTTCGCGCAGCGGTTCCCAAAGCAGCGCGGCAAACAGAAACGCCGGGTTGATGGGTTTGTCTTCCACCAACCGCTGGTCGGTATTCGCCAAGGCGCGGATCAGCAGGGTTTTCGGGTAATGCTGCTGTTGACGATTCAAGCAATGTTCGGTGGCCGGGAACAGCCAACCGAACAGCCGGTAATGACGCAGCAGCTCGAAGGTCTGGATGGCACAGCCACCCATGAACAACTTGAGCATTTCTTCGAACAGGCGAGCGGGTGGAATTTGCTCCAGCAAGTGACCCAGCCGGTGCAAGGGCGCCTCGGTAGCCGGATCGAGCCGCAGTCCCAGCTTGGCAGCAAATCGCACTGCTCGCAGCATGCGAACTGGATCTTCGTGGTAGCGTTGCACCGGGTCGCCAATCAGCCGGATCAGCCCAGCCTCAAGATCCGCTATCCCGCCTACGTAGTCCAGCACTGCGAAATTGGCGATATCGTAGTAAAGAGCATTGATGGTGAAATCCCGGCGCCAAGCGTCTTCTTCGATACTGCCGTAGACATTATCGCTAAGAATACGGCCATTCGCGGCGCGCTCCACCCCGGAACCGCTGCCATCTTCGCTCTCCTCGCTGCAAGCGCGGAAAGTGGCGACCTCGACGATGTCCCGGCCGAACTGGACATGGGCTAACCGAAAACGGCGGCCGATCAGCCGGCAGTTGCGAAAGAGTTTGTGGACTTGCTCAGGCCGGGCGTCGGTGGCAATGTCGAAGTCCTTGGGTTCGCGGCCCAGCAGTAAATCCCGCACACCCCCGCCGACCAGACAGGCGCGATGCCCAGCGTCGTGCAGCCGGTACAAAACCTTGACGGCATTGGCGCTGATATTGGCCCGCGAAATATTATGTTCAGGGCGGGGAATGAGGATTGGCAATGAGGTCGGGATTTGGGATTCCAAGGAATATTCGCAAGCTCTTGTCTGAAGCTAAAGCGTGCGTATAATACATCTTTCTCTTCAAGACGCCAGCCGGCAATCTTGCTCCCTTCGTCTAGTGGCCCAGGACACCGCCCTCTCACGGCGGGAACAGGGGTTCGAAACCCCTAGGGAGCGCCACTTCCTTCAATTTTTGTTTACGCCCGCTCTTATTATCTGCGCCACTGATGCGTAGCCTGCTAATTGCAGGCAAAAATGGTGCGGGACGCCTTCGATCCGCGCAAGAATCTGGTTTAATAGCACCCTGACAACTCATCCCCTCGGGGATTTCGCGATCGGCAAGAGGATTTATCATGGCGGGCAAGACCCTTTACGACAAACTCTGGGATGCTCATGTCGTACACACCGATGCTAACGGTACAGTGCTGCTTTACATCGATCGTCATCTGGTGCATGAAGTGACTTCGCCGCAGGCGTTCGGCGGATTGCAACTGGCCGGGCGTCAGCCGTGGCGGCGGGATTCCATGGTCGCCATGCCCGATCACAATACGCCGACCACGCCTGGCTTCACCACGATCGACGATCCTGTATCCCGTTTGCAAGTTGAGACGCTGGACGATAACGCCCGCCGCTATGATCTGCGCTACTTTCCTATTGGTGATATGCGGCGGGGTATCGTCCATGTGGCCGGGCCAGAGCAGGGCGCGACGCTGCCGGGCATGACGGTGGTTTGCGGCGATTCTCACACCTCAACACATGGCGCTTTCGCTGCTTTGGCGTTCGGAATTGGCACATCCGAAGTCGAGCATGTCATGGCGACGCAATGCTTGATCCAGAAAAAATCCAAAGCCTTGCAAGTGCGGGTAGAGGGTGAAATCGGGATAGGTGTGACCGCCAAAGATATTGTACTCGCGATCATCGGTCAGATCGGGGCTGCTGGCGGCACCGGCTACGCCATCGAGTTTGCTGGCAAAGCGATCCAGATGCTGAGCATGGAAGGGCGCATGACTGTGTGTAATATGGCGATTGAAGCTGGCGCACGATCCGGCATGATTGCTGTAGACGAGACAACTATTGAATATCTCCGGAACCGGGCGTTTGCGCCAATGGGTGATTTATGGCCATGCGCTGTAGCCGCTTGGCGCGAATTGCATAGTGACCCCGATGCAGTCTTTGACCGGGTCGTCGTCCTGGACGCGGCGGCTATCAAGCCGCAGGTGACGTGGGGTACCTCGCCAGAGATGGTTGTAGCCGTGGACGAGTGCATTCCAGATCCAGCCTGCGAACCAGACCCGGTTAAACGCAGTGGTATGGAGCGAGCCTTGCAGTACATGGGTTTGCAGCCGAATATGCCTATTACGGATATCCAGTTGGATCGGGTGTTTATCGGTTCTTGCACGAATGGACGCATCGAGGATTTACGGACGGCAGCGGCAGTGATTCAGGGCCGCACGGTGGCGCCCAGCATCAAGCAGGCCTTGGTAGTACCAGGATCCGGGCTGGTCAAGCGCCAAGCGGAAACTGAAGGATTGGATCGCCTGTTTAAGCAAGCGGGTTTCGAGTGGCGGGAGCCGGGGTGCTCGATGTGTTTGGCGATGAATGCGGACCGGCTGTTGCCCGGAGAACATTGCGCAGCGACTTCCAACCGCAATTTTGAAGGACGGCAGGGGCAGGGTGGCCGGACGCACCTGGTCAGCCCAGCGATGGCAGCGGCAGCAGCGATCACCGGTCATTTCGTTGATGTGCGGATGTTCTAAGATTAAGGAGCTTGTGCGATGAAAATCTTTAATCAACTTAAAGGCTTGGTGGTCCCTCTCGACCGTGCCAATGTAGACACCGATGCGATCATTCCCAAGCAGTTCTTGAAATCCATCAAGCGCACCGGTTTTGGCAGCAACCTGTTTGATGAATGGCGCTATCTGGATCATGGCGAACCGGGCATGGATTGCACGCACCGGCCCCTCAATCCTAACTTCAGCCTGAACCAGCCGCGTTACCAAGGCGCCAGTATTTTGCTAGCGCAGGAGAATTTTGGCTGTGGCTCCTCACGTGAACATGCAGTGTGGGCACTGGATGAGTACGGTATCCGGTGCGTGATTGCACCGGGCTTTGCCGATATTTTCTTTACTAACAGCTTTAAATCAGGTTTGTTGCCGGTGGTTTTGGACGTCCATACGGTGAACCAGTTATTCCGGGAGATCGAAGCAACCACCGGTTATCGGCTGGTGGTGGATTTGCCGGCGCAGACGGTGACTACGCCGGATGGAATCGTCTTTCACTTTGAAATCGATGAATTCCGTAAGCAATGTTTGCTCAACGGCTGGGACGACATCGGTCTGACTTTGCGCCGCGCTGATGAGATTCGTGCTTATGAGATCCGGCGGCGCGAAGAAACACCGTGGCTGTTCGCCTGATGATTGAAGGCAAAAAAATATTATGACCCATAAAATATTGATCCTTCCCGGCGACGGTATCGGTCCCGAGATCATCGCTGAAGCAGCAAAAATTCTGGAATATTTCCGTCAAGAAAGCGGCTTGGATGCAACCTTGGAATACGGCCTGCTCGGTGGTTGCGCGGTGGATGAACTGGGCGAGCCGTATCCCGAAGCGACCCGCCGCCAGGCACGGGAAGCGGACGCCATTTTGCTCGGTGCGGTCGGCGGCCCGAAGTGGGAGGCGATTGACCGGCCGTTGCGTCCAGAACGGGGTTTATTGGCGATCCGTTCCGATCTGGAATTGTTCGCCAATCTGCGGCCAGCGCTGCTTTATCCGCAGCTGGCCTCAGCCTCGGCGCTCAAGCCAGAGATTGTCGCTGGCCTGGATATCCTGATTGTCCGCGAGCTGAATGGCGGCATTTATTTTGGCCAGCCGCGCGGCATCCGCCCGTTAGAAAATGGCGAGCGGGAAGGTTTTAACACCATGACCTATCGCGAGTCGGAGATCGAGCGCATTGCCCGGGTGGCGTTCGACGCTGCCCGCAAGCGTCAACGCCGGGTCTGCTCGGTGGACAAGGCCAATGTGCTGGAAACTTCGGAGCTATGGCGAGAGGTCGTGATCCGAGTGGCAAAGGACTATCCCGATGTTGCCTTGTCCCATCAGTATGTAGATAACGCTGCTATGCAATTGGTCCGGGCACCCAAGCAGTTTGACGTGATCGTGACCGGCAACCTGTTTGGCGATATTCTCTCAGACTGTGCCGCGATGTTGACTGGTTCCATCGGCATGTTGCCTTCGGCTTCGCTGGATGCGCAGGGCAAGGGATTGTACGAGCCGATTCATGGTTCTGCGCCAGACATTGCTGGTAAGGGGATGGCCAATCCGCTGGCGACAATCCTGTCGGCAGCGATGCTGCTGCGTTACACGTTGAATCGGCTGGACTTGGCCGAACGAATTGAAAATGCTGTTGGGCGCGTGTTGGATCAGGGCTTGCGTACTTTAGATATCACCACGACGGGGATGATGGCGGTTGGCACGCAGGCGATGGGTGATGCCGTAGTGGCAGCGTTGCTGGAATGAGAAACTGGACTGGTTTTGGATTTCAAGTTCCGATTCCGATAGTCTGAGTAGTCACCGTTTATTCCCCCCGCCCTCGCTCCCTTGGCAAAGAGCGAGGGGACTGAATGATTACTCTGAATATGTAAGATATTCCGTGTAAATTTTTTAATGAGGCGGCATGGTAATGAAGCGTGTAGGGCTAGTGGGTTGGCGTGGTATGGTGGGTTCCGTGCTGATGGACCGGATGCGGTCAGAGAACGATTTTGCTCTGATTGAACCAGTATTTTTCACCACTTCCAACATCGGTGGTCAGGGTCCGGCGATTGGCCAGGAAACATCACCGCTGAAGGATGCACGATCAGTTGACGATTTGAAGACGCTAGACGCAATTATCACCTGTCAGGGTGGTGACTATACGAATGAGATTTATCCACAGTTGCGTGCCGCTGGTTGGCAGGGTTACTGGATTGATGCTGCTTCGGCGTTACGGATGAAAGATGATGCGGTGATTATTCTCGATCCAGTCAATCGCAAGGTGATTCAAGATGCGTTGGCCAAGGGGGTTAAGGACTACATTGGCGGCAATTGCACGGTCAGCCTGATGCTCATGGGTATGGGCGGGTTATTCACTCACGGAATGGTGGAGTGGATGAGCGCCATGACCTATCAGGCGGCCTCCGGGGCCGGTGCTCAGAATATGCGTGAGTTAATTGAGCAGATGGGTGCGCTTCACAGCGCCGTAGCCGGCCGGTTGGATCAGCCCGCATCGGCGATTTTGGAAATCGACCATATTGTCGCAGAAACACTTCGTTCTAGCAGTTTCCCCACTGCGAACTTTGGTGTTCCACTGGCGGGTAGCTTGATTCCTTGGATCGATAAACAATTGGACAATGGCCAGAGCCGCGAGGAATGGAAGGGTCAGGCCGAAACCAATAAGATTCTGGGCCGTGCAGATCAGCCGATTCCCGTTGATGGTATCTGTGTGCGGATCGGGGCCATGCGTTGCCACAGCCAAGCGTTAACGGTCAAGCTGACTCGTGACGCGCCCTTAGATGAGGTGGCCGAAATGATCGGCAATGCCAACGATTGGGTAAAAGTAGTGCCGAACGAGCGGGAGCTTTCAATCCGTGAACTGACTCCTGCCGCTGTGACCGGGCACCTGAGGGTGCCGGTAGGGCGTTTGCGCAAACTCAACATGGGGCCTCATTATTTAGGCGCGTTTACTTGTGGCGACCAGTTGCTGTGGGGCGCTGCTGAACCGTTACGGCGGATGCTGCGCATCTTGTTGGAGTCGTAATAGTTGCGCGCTTTGATGACCATTACCTGAGTAACCAGCGCCGGTTTATCCAAAATTTGCTTTCACAGCCTTATCGAAATCGCAGAAACGCGAGTTAAGGAGTATCTTTAATGGAAGCTTCGAATTATGGGCAATATGGGTGATTCGAAGCGGGAAAGCCCGCTGGCCTGCTTAAGGCCGGTGGTGGCATTCAAGCCAACCCCGCCGGGACCGTGACCCTCCGGTGGCGTAATGGAGATTAGGTCATGCCGACCAGGATATTACTCCGATTATTTCTTTTGGCCGGACTGGCAGCGCCGTTCTGTGCGTTTGCCCTTGGTGTCGGTTCGCTCCAAGTTCGCTCGGCACTCAATCAGAATTTCAACGCCGATATCCCTTTGATCGTCAACAATCCCGCTGAGTTAATCGGATTGGCCGTACGAATTCCCCGGCAGCAGGAATTTGATCAGGTAGGGGTTGAACGGCTGGAGTTGATGTCGAACCTGCGCTTTGCTGTGCAGACATCGCCAGGCGGTCCGAATTTCATCAAAGTGACCTCGGTTCAGCCGATCCGTGAACCCAACTTTGATCTGTTGCTGGAAGTTGTTTGGCCTCGTGGCCGGTTGTTGCGTACTTTTCCAGTCCAGCTCGACCCGGAACTGTATACCCATCGTCAAGAACCGCCGCCTCCGCTGCAGCCGATCGAGGTGCCGTTGGTTGAGGCACCACCGATTGCTCCTGCGCCCGCCGCTTCCGGCTTGCCGCCAGCACCTCCGGTCAGTTTTGAGGGTGCGTCATTCTATGGCCCAGTTCGTCCAGGCGAGAATCTGACGCGAATCGCCAATCAGGTTCGTCCTGCCGGCACCATTAGTGTGCCAGACATGATGGCGATCTTGGTGGCAGGTAATCCCGAAGCTTTTATTAACGGAAATCCGAATTTGTTGCGTGTTGGTGCGGTTCTCAAGGTACCTACCCCTAATGCCTTGGGAGTTCAAGGCGCACCCGTGCCGGAGCCGGCGATGCAGGCCGTTGCCGCTCCAGCGCCTGCCGATTCTACCCTGGGTCCGCCGACGCCACCTGCGTTGCCTGAATCACTGGCTTCTCAACCACCTGAGATTACTACACCACCTGAATCTTTCACCCCGCCGGTTTCCCAGACGCCTGAGATTGCGACTCCACCGGTTTCGGAATCACCTGGGATTACTTCGCCTGCACCACACGAAGAGATGCTGAAGCCTGTTACTCCATCATCTGTTCAGGGGACTTCACCAACGTTTGCGGAATCTGCTCCATCAGCCCCGCTGACGCCGATTGCGCCACAGGAGATCATTCCCCAAACGGTGATGCCCCAGGCAGAGGCACCGTCAGGACCGGACGTTGTCAAGCCCTCTCCACCACCGGTAGTACAGGAGGCAGCTAAGCCGATAGTTGAGCCTAAACCCCTATCGGCACCTGCGTCTGCACCCAAAGCCTCGCCGCCGCCTCAGGAAACTGGCATGGAGTGGTTATCCAATCCGGTAGTCTGGATCGCGATTACGCTGATTATATTGGCCGTCGCTTCGGTGTTATTGGTGCCGTTGTTGCGGCGGCCTGCTCGCCCCAAAAAAGCAGCCGCTGAACCGAAGGAAGAATTTGCTCCCGAATCCTCAGGCGAAGAAGCGAGTGAAGTGGTTGCTGGTACGCAGGCCCAGATTCGCAAGCCGCGGCCACAAAAGCAGCCGTTCTCGATTCCGGCCAAAGAAAATGCCACAGCCGCGCCAGCATCTTCGGTCGAATCTGCTCCCAAACCAGGAGTTGTGCCGCCGCCCAAGCCGATTGATGAGCTATTGAAGGATATCGATTTTGGGCTTGGCGATGAGAAGTCGCGGGCGATGCCCCCTGATCAGAAGAAGGATGTAATGCCCGCACGGGATTTGGAAGGGCGGCGCTTGCCTGATACCGAGCCGCCAACGGCTTCGGTCACCCGGACACCCGATCTACCACTGGCTTCTGCAATATCACCTGACGAACCTGGAGTCCAGACACCGGCTCCACAGCCGCCAGCGTCGAAGCCAGCAGCTCCAATCCAATCTTCGGTGCCAAAGCCGATTGCGGAGCAATCACCGTTGGAGCCGCTATCGGAACTTCCATCGGGGTTAAAGCTTGATAGCCTGGATTTTGACCTGGGTGATTTAGGATTAAGCACCAGCCGTGAGCAACCTGCTGAATTACCACCTCTGGAATTGAAACCGGTTGAACCATCCAGGACAGCAGCAGACCGGAAACCCTTGTTCGATCTCCCTGAGATTGAGCCTCCAACTCACCCAGGGCTGGCACGAGAGCCGTCCAATCCCAAGGGATCTGATCTCAAATTCGAATTTACTGACGTCAATCAGGAATACGAAAAACTAGATGCTAATGAGGATTTGGCGAAGCTGGACGAAGAATTGCTCAATTTCGGAGATGCGGATTTGGGTAAGATGGAGCTTAGTCCACTGAGCACCACTGCCGAAACGGGCACTGACTACGTGGAAACCAAGCTGGATTTGGCGTCTGCCTACTTGGACATGGGTGATCAGATGGGCGCCCGAGGCTTGCTTGAGGATGTGCTGCGCGAAGGAGATGCGTCACAAAAGAAGCGGGCTGAAGATATGCTCAAGAAGGTAGGCTAATTGCGGATCTTCCATCCAGGCACGGGGGCCGTGCCTGGATGTTTATAGAGTAATATTCAACGCAACCTGGCGGTGGAAACCGGTTCGGCCAACACCAAGACCCGTGAAGCCGCGCCACGCTGGGCTAGGCGGATCATGGTTCCGGCGGGTAGCCAAACCATGGTTCCCTCGGGTAGTGGTCTTTGTCCACTCTGGGCGGGTGATTTCCAGGCCTGGTTCAAAGCAATCAGTTCACCCAGGTTAACTTCGTAGTAGCTTGCCAAGGTGGGAGCATCTACTGCTTGCCGTAGCCGGATTCGATCGAGATTCAGAGGTGGTTCGTAAGCAACGCCCTCTGGAAAAAATTTCTGGGGATTGCGGGCAATCTCGCGAGCTGCTAGGAACTCCGTATAGAAATTTCGCGAAGCGAAGCCGAAAGTCTTTCCCGAATAATTAGCGACAATAGCCGCGATATCGTTACCAAACTCTCCTTTCGCCCGCGCCATGCCGCCTACGCCATGATTGTAGGAAGTAATCGCTAACGGCCAGCTATCCAGCCGGTCGTGAGCACTCCCCAAATAGCGGGCTGCGCCTTGCGCTGAAATGACTGGATCGCGCCGTTCATCCACGGTCGCATTTAGCCGCATCAACTGCCGGGCGGTAGAGGGCATGAATTGCCACATGCCCGCCGCACCAACCGAGGAGGAAGCATGATTCTGGAAGGACGACTCGACATGCGGCAGGTAAGCCAGATCTTCTGGTAATCCTGCTTCACGGAATACCGCACGGAATGCCGCGTCATAGCGTCCACTGATTTCCAGTCCTCGCTTAAACCGCTCGCGCAGTCCTCGCTGGCTGCGTAGCCGGTCGCTTGCGCCGGTTAGGGCAGCGCGGCTGTAGCGACTACTAATGAAATCTGCTAGACGTTGTTCGGCAGGAGTCAAGGGTGCATTGCTAGCCGTCTTGGATTCGACTTGACGTAGCAGGCTTTTCAGGTTCTGGTAATGATCCTGGAGGAAGGCTTTTTGCTCAGCACTGTAACTTTCGCCAACCGGTCCGGGCAAAGGGAGAACCACGTAGATCAGATCCATATAGCGATCATCGTGCAATGCGACTTGACCGCGCCCCCAGACTGCATAGACGTTTTGCCAAAATACAATTTGTGGTTGCAGTGCCGATGGCGCCGGGAATACGGCATCATTGGTTGAAATGGGAACAATTCTGACGGGTGGTGGCGTGGGCTGCTGGTTAGCGCAGGCAGCGAGTATAAGTGTCGTCAGAACAATCGAGAATCCGCGCAATCGTAGTCGCATCGGCGCTTTCCCCCTGGTTGCGTTGTCAAATAGAAAATCTTGCAGAATCCCACAAGGTATTAACAAATACTGTCGTCAGTCAACCCGGCACCTACTGGGACAGAATGCCGGAAAGGCTGAGTACCCATCGCCCATCGCCGTCAGACGGTCCTAGCAGGTTCATTGCTTGGCGCAGAGCGTGATTATTCGCATCGCGAACCGCCGTTTGACCGTTAAACCGGTATCGGCCATCAGACAGCACGCCAAAAGTTCCTTCCAGTATCAGGGGGCCATTGTTGTCCTTGATGGTACCCTGAATGCCTTCCGGGTCAGTGGAGCTTATCTGGGCGGTGAAATCACCCAGTATGAGCGGTTGACGGCCCAGCGTGATCTTTAAGCCTGCTATATGAATCATGCCAGATGCGCTTAAAGGGTGTCTGGCCGGGTTCAGATGCAAATCCGTCAAGTCAAATTCTATGACTCCTTGTAAGGGTAGCTTGGGTTGTCCGGCTAAGATAGTTAATTCTGTGAAAAGCAGCCGGCCTGTTAAATCCCGGAAGCGCATGTGCTGACTGACATCGATCGCTGCCATTCCCGCCAGCTTCATTTCAGGATCGTCGATATTTACATGAAATTCCAGCCATCCTGCTAATAAAGCCAGCGGTTGCCACTTCCATTGCAGCCGGTCAATACGCACACCACGCCACGATAAGCCTTGGACGGACCCGCTGGTGGCTGCACCTTCAATTGTATGCACGCTGAAGCCCGGTAGCCGTTTGGCGAGTTGTTCCATGACTAGATTGGCTGGGGCCAGCAACAGCAGAAATGACAGAAACGCTAACAGCCCCAGCAGGCTGTAGGGTAGAGCGTTCTTCATGGCGGCTGTCCTTGCAGAATGGCGTGGGCATTCACCCGCCCAGGCGTCTCAGTGCGATCCACTCTGAGGTTAGTGAGAGTGATGCGGTGTTCATGCTCCAGGCTGCTCAGCCAGGAGAGTAGCTTATCGAACTCGACACCATCCAGACGGATGTTCAGTTTGTTGTCGCCTTGCGGAGTGATTTGTTTCACAGCAGCACCCAATCCAGCAGTGCGCGCAGTCTGATCCATCCGGGTCAACAATGACCGGCCATCGGCTTGTGATTGAGTAGCACCCGCGTTGTTGCTCAGGCGTTGGATATCCTGAGCGGCCTGACGTATCCAAGCGAGATCGGCGCGTTGTTCAGCGACCTGCTGTTGGAGCCGGCGATGGCTGGATTGAAACGGTTCCCAGATTTTTACATAACCCAGCATAAACAACGCCAGCACGGCGCCACCTCCAACCAGCCTGCGCTCACGGGCGCCCAGGCTATCCCACCACGCTTTCATGAAGCCGCCTTTTTCAGGGTGACCTTGCTTTCCAGCTGCCCTTCGCGCTGAGTAGTGCGCATTTCAGCGTGAATACCGGGTTGCTGTTCGAGCCGTTGCCGGAGTTGATCCAAGGCCGCTGGATGGCCTCCTTCCAGGGTTAAATCCAGTTGGCTCTCACGGTAGTTGAGGCCACGCAGGGTGATGTTGGGAAAATCGGCGAGCGGTTGTCCACCGCGGTACAGAAGTTGAAGAAATACCCCGTTGCTCGTATTTGCTGGAGTTAGTTCGCGCAAGTGGGCTTCCAGTTGCACCTTGGGATTGATGATCCGGGTAGCGCCCGGTACGGTTTTTTTATAGACCTCTTCCATTTCAGTCTGGAGGGCAATCCGCTCTTGTTGCAGTTGCTGGTGTTCGTAAACCAGGGCGATGCCTTGTAAAAGCAGCCACACGCTGGTCAGGATCATTGCAGCCCGCCAAGGACGTAGCCGGCGTTTCCATTGGGTTTGCCGGCTGTAGATACCTTGCAGCAGGTTCAGCACGGTTGCCGGTTGATAACCGGCAGCGAACAGTTCAAGCGGTTCGCCAGGACCCTCTTCCACATGCCATTTCAGGTTGTTTGCCGTGAGTTCTGGCGGCGGACATCCCCAAATTCGCAATCGCTGCGGTTGCTGGGCGTCGCTTGCTTCAGCAAGAGCCTGGTTCAGAAATAGATTCAGTAATTCCTGCTCGATTGCAAATCCTTCCCAGCGGCCGGTGCGCACGATAGCCCGCCCGGCTTCCACCAGCACACTCCAGTCACCATCCTGCCAGGGTAAGAGCAACGCATCCGGGATAATCGCTATCGGCGTTAAACTTGCTTGGGCGCAAATTTCCAGCCAGCCACGCAGAACGGTGTGATCAAGTATTGCTACCGGCAGACTATTGCTCTCCGGTGCATGGGCCAACGCGAAGTGCAGTGTCTCGATATCGCCGGCCAACTGGTCTTCCAGAGCATAAGGGACTGCCTTGATCCACAATGCACGGTTACGTCCGGGCAGAGGCATTCGATGCAGGGTAATTGCTTCACTCGGCCCGGCTAATATCAGGCGCATATCGCCGGGCTGACTCGCCAATTCGGTGAGTAGCCCGTGTTGCACCGTGCGACTGGGAAGGAGCCATTCGCTCTGTCCAGCAGGGAGAAAACGGAAAAACGACGGGGAAGCCGGCACGGCTCTCAATCCTGGTAGCCAAAACTGCGCCGCAGGATGCGAGCGCCTTGATCATCGCGAAAAATAACACTATACAAAATTGAATGGCCATCGCCTACCTGTGCTTCAGCGTGCAATAAGAAATACTGACTGTTGACGCCGAGCCATGCTTTCAATTCCGCGTTGAGGGTGATTTTAGCCGTGTTCAGGAACGCATCGACATTTTCATAGCCATTAGCGGGGCGGTCTTTCTGCAGACGTTCCCAAGCAGCCGGTTCCAGCCCGTCACCCAGTGCTGCCAGCACCACCGCCGGCGTGGTATTAACGTTCAATACCGTACCCGATGGCAGAGCACAGACCAGCGGCGCCAGTTTTTCATAAGCTTCTTGATCCATGCCTTTGATCAATCGCAATTCGGAAACACTGGAAAACGGCTGGTTAGCGGCTAGGTAGGGCGGATTCAGGACTGTATAGTCGCTATCTTCAGCGCCGCCGGAAAACAGTGGATCAGAGTCGGGATCGATCCAGTCAGCGATCGCCTGCGCCTGTTCCGGTTTCAGTTCTAAAAGCGTCAACAGGTGTTGCAGTGTTTGCAATTGGATTTTATCGAGGCCAGTTTTATTAGATCGCGGTTGATGGAGTCCCTTGGAGGTACCCGAAGCAAGGGATTGGTCTGCAGGGTCTTCGGGATTTTCCGCAGATGCCTCATCGTCCTTCAGTGAAAGCGCCGGATTATCGCCGGAATTGGCCGGTGATCCGCCCAACGCGGGCCGCCATAGGTTGTTGAGATTGAAGCAACCCTGTAAATCGCGGATTTTTGCTGAAAGGACACCTTTCCCGGCCGGTAGCGCCGGCGGCAGATTGGCCCATTCCTCGCCAAGGTGATCGATCTTGTTTTCTTGCCAATCCCGGATCAGGATTAGCTTTGCCCATTGCTCAGCACCCAGAGTGTATAAGCGAGCTTGTTGCTGATGTTGGAGGATTGTGCTGCGGCGGATTGCAATCTGTTGCAAGGTGGCAAGGCTGGCCGCAGTGAGACTGGCCAGAAAGACAATCAGCAACACCGTTATCAGAGCAACGCCGGATTGACAGCCGATAACGGTGTTAACCGGCCAATGGCAGCAGGCGGGTGATCGCACCCCAGTCCTCCAGCACCAAGGTGATTTCCACGGCGCGCGGCAGCGCATTGGGATCAGGTGGAAGGCTATCACCGGCAGTGCTGCTTGCGGGGGGTGGCCAATCGTTTCGCCAGGCATCGCTCCGGTCCAGAAACCGCACCCGGAATTCCCGGATCTGGTCCAGCAACAGTAATTCCTGAGGTTTTACTGGACCGCCTAGATCCAATACGTTCCAATGCAATCGCCATAGTTGGCCCTCCCGTAACTGGTAGGCGACCCTTTGCAGGTTGGCGCGTGGTTGACCGAGGGGGTTATCCCAGCCAGCGCGGGTCAACGTCAGCGTCTCGTTGAGCAATTCCCCGCCGCGCAGGGCGGGCTGAGGTTCGCCATATTCATCACGGATACCGCGTGACACAATTTGCTCGATATCCTGCTCGAAGCGGAAAACCGTCAGTTGCACCGCTGCCAGCCGGCGATTTTCCTGTTCCAATGTGGCGTGCGTGAATAGAACACTGCGCAGGCCACTGTAGGCCGCAGCCGCCATGATGGCGAATACTGCTAAGGCTACCAGCAGCTCCAGCAAGGTAAAGCCATGTGTGGCCGTGTTTCTCATCGTGGAGTCATCCGTGACGGATTTTTACGAGGTGCATTCCTTGGGAGCGGACTCTCGGGACTTTGTTCCCTGGCATTGGGGCTGTCATCGGTTTGATTTCCAGCAGGCAGCTTTTCAGGCGGCTTGGCCTTGAAGGCGGTCAGCTCACTCAATATTGGAGCAGTGTCAGTGCTGTGCACCGTGATTTCGGCCTGGCGCAGACCGGGATCATCCGTTTTCATAAAGTGCACTTTCCAATGCCAAGTGCGATTGGCCAGATCAGCGTTACCTTGGAGGGAACCTTCCTCTGGCCAGGGTTTGGGATCAAGCAGTAACGCATTAATTTTATTAAGAGCAACCCAACTGGCAAGGGTTTGATCACGCAAATAAGCAGTGCTAACGACACTTTGGGTTGCAGCGTTGATAATCGCGCCCATGGCAATCGCTAGTACTGCCAAGGCGACCAGAACTTCAAGCAGCGTAAAACCTGTCGAGCGTTTCACCGCACGGTTTCCCCGGCGGTCAATCGGCCCATGGCATCGCTGGCGATCCGGTACAGTGGCGCGTCTGGTGATGAATCTCTGGCAAGGCTGAATACAGCGATGAACTCGGTCGCCTCGCCACTACTCAACAATAGCACCTGAGGAAAATCAGGCTTTTCGAGCCGGACAGAGCGGTCCTCAACCCACAATCCTAGCGCGATATCCTCGGGCAATTGGTGACGGATCAAAGCATTGGTTGCGTCAGGTGAGCGCCAGGCGCCCTGTTCATCGAGGCTCAAAATGGTATAGCCATTGCGATCAAATTGAATGCCGCGCAATTGGCCGCTTAAAATAGCTTCCTGCTGCTGCAACTCCACGATCGCCGCCAACCGTCGCCCCTCTTCGGCCAGCCGATTGCGAGGGCCGCCGCCGATCGATAGCACAGCCAGGCTGGTGAGGATCCCGATCAGCACCATCACCACCATGATTTCAAGCAATGTGAAACCGCGCGGTGGCATCACTGGGAGCCTGGGGCAGGAAATTTCCTCACTTATTCATCCAGATTCCAGTTGCCGATATCGGTATCCACCCCATCACCGCCCGGCTGACTGTCGGCGCCGAGCGAATAGATGTCCAACTGACCATGTTGGCCAGGATTGAGATACTGATACGGTTTGCCCCAAGGATCCTTGGGTAGCTTGTCCAGATAGCCGCCATCCTGCCAATGAGGCGCATCTGCCGGTTTCTGTACCAGAGCCTCCAGACCCTGTTCCGTGCTTGGGTAACGGAAGTTGTGCAGCCGGTAGAGATCCAGCTGGTTCTTGATCACGCGAATGTCTTGCTTGGCTTTGACGATGCGGGCTTTATCCGGGTTATCCATGATACGTGGCACCACGACGGCCGCTAGGATACTGAGGATCACCACCACAACCATGACTTCAATGAGCGTGAAGCCGCGCAAATGCCGGGAATATTCCCTTCCTTGGACAAACGCCCTTCCCCGCAAAGGGTGAGGGTTAGGGTGAAGGGAATGAAGGGTTATGCATTGCAAAGGGATGGTCAACATGGGGAAATCTCCGGAATTCAGTCCTGGTCGAAGCAAGCGTCAGATTCAGGCGCGGCCCAGCCGGTACAAAGCGATCTCGCCAAGCAAGTTGGGCCACAGCCGCGGCCCTTGCCAGGGACGGTGTGCGTGATCCAGCACCATGCGCTGCAAAACATCGATGCGCTTACGCCGGCACAGTTCTTCAAAATCGCGGATAGTGAAAAGGTGGATATTTGGCGTGTTATACCATTGATAAGGTAATGTTTTTGCGACGGGCATTAATCCTTGTAAGGCAATTTGCATCCGGCAGCGCCAAAAGCCGAAGTTAGGAAAAGTCACAATGCCCTGCCGGCCGATTCGCAGCATTTCATCCAGCAGCCGCTCGGTATGCCGGACGGCTTGCAAGGTTTGGGTCATGATCACATAGTCAAAGCTGCCATCGCTGAAATCCGCCAGCCCAGCCTCCAGGTCAGCGTGGATCACGTTCACTCCAGCCTGAATGCATTTGACAATATTAGCGGTGTCAATTTCCAAGCCGTAACCCTTAACCTGCCGGTGCTCGTGCAGATAAGCCAGCAGTGCGCCGTCGCCGCAACCCAGGTCGAGCACCCTGGCGTTAGGGCGAATCCAGTCACTGATCAACTCCAATTCAGGCCGCATGAGCATGGACCTCGGAGGCAGCAGGCGTGCGGGATGTATCCTGGGAAGGCGTGTCCGTCTGACTGTTTACTTCGCGAGCAACCCGTGCGAGATAACTGCGTAGCATTTCGTGATACAGCGGAATGGGCATCAAAAAAGCGTCATGGCCATATTCCGAAGTAATTTCGGCATAGCTCACCTCACGGTTAGCCCGGACCAAGGCGCGGGCGATTTCCCTCGATCGAGCGGGTGCGAACCGCCAGTCGCTGGTGAAAGAGATGATCAAAAATTGCGCCTGCGCCCGGTGAAAGGCTATCGCTAAATCCTGGTCAAAGTCCGCTGCTGGATCGAAATAATCCAGGGTTTTGGTCATCAGCAGATAGGTATTGGCATCGAAGCGATCCACGAACGCTTTGCCTTGGTGGCGCAGATAGCTTTCCACCTGAAATTCGGTATCGAAGTTAAAGTTGAAAATCAGGGTGCCTTCACGCAACTCGCGGCCAAACTTGGCGCGCATCCCTTCATCGGACAGGTAAGTAATATGACCCAGCATTCGGGCAATCATCAATCCACGGCGCGGTACCACGCCGAATTCATAGTAATGGCCGTGATGAAAATCGGGGTCGGACAGGATCGCTTGCCGGGCCACTTCGTTGAAGGCGATGTTCTG
>DDST01000063.1 GCA_002343485.1 Proteobacteria bacterium UBA2383 | reverse complement strand
GACATGTGTTCTGACAAAGTAGAAGTAATGACCCAACTAAAAATTCATCATCCGCAATGCCCGATTTCAGCCAGTAACCGAAGTTCTCTTAATAGTGGTGGATTTTTAGCGGTTGGAAAAACTCCTTTATTTAAAGTTTCTTTGCGTTTGTCGAGATTGACAGCAAGTGTCTTTGTTTGACTCTACCAGTAAGATGCAGGTTATCAGTATGCAATATAAATTTACCGAATTATTCGATATACCAGCATTAACCAAGCTTTGCCAAAGTTTCACTGATATTAATGGAGTTGTTACTGCATTGCTTGATTTGGAAGGCAATGTTCACATTGCCACGGGATGGCAAGATATTTGTACAAAATTTCATCGAAAGAACCCTGCCACTGCTTGTCGATGTACAGAAAGCGATACTTTCCTCGCTGGTCAATTAGAAAATGGTCTTAAATACAACGTTTATCGGTGTAAGAACGGCTTAGTTGACGTAGCTGTACCAGTTTTAGTGAATGGTGAGCATGTCGCTAATTTTTTTACCGGACAGTTTTTTTTCGAGCCGCCAGACGTTGAGTACTTTAAAGAACAAGCAGCTGAATTTGGTTTTGATCAGGATGAATATTTGGAGGCACTGGGTCGCGCTCCAGTATATTCTGAAGAAACCATAAAAATAAATTTGGCATTCCTGGTGAAGCTCACCGAGATTATTGGTGAAATGGGAAAAGATAAAATAGAAA
Source organism: Proteobacteria bacterium UBA2383 (assembly GCA_002343485.1). Lineage (GTDB taxonomy): Bacteria > Pseudomonadota > Gammaproteobacteria > Competibacterales > Competibacteraceae > UBA2383. The sequence goes on along the minus strand of DDST01000063.1, from coordinate 5,186 downwards.
AGATTCAAGCCAACGAAAAACTAAAAGCTTTAGCTTCAACCGATAGTCTTACTGGTATCTGCAATCGTTCTCATTTCATAGAAGAAACCAAAATTTATCTAAAGCTCGCGTCTAGAAACCAAACTCAATTACAGCTGATGATGATAGACATTGATCATTTTAAGGTAATCAATGATGCCTATGGTCATCATGCAGGAGATCTTGTACTTAAAAAGTTTTCCGAGTATGTCCTGTCAATATTACGAGAAACTGATTTATTTGGGCGTATTGGCGGAGAAGAATTTAGCTTGGTTTTGCAGAATACTGATATTCAAGGTGGTGATTTTTTTGCTGAAAAGGTGAGAAAAGGCTTGGAGAACCTCGAGATCAATTATTTGGATCAACATATTGATCTGAGAGTCAGTATTGGTATTGCTAGTTTTTCTACCAATGACACTTATCACACTCTTTCTCGAAAAGCTGATCTGGCGTTATATCGAGCAAAGGAGACGGGACGAAACAAAGTATCTCGGCATTGCCCCGAGTTGCCGCAGGCTTCGGATTAACAGTGATTGGCCATACTGATATAACAAGCTCATGTCTGCTTTGGACACACAACGGTCATAAAAAGCTAACAATGCAAATCAACACGGACCTCTAGAGCAGCTTCACAGCTCTTGAGGCCGGTTATTTGCGGCGTTATGCTTTTCAACAATAGGGAATCTCCGACCACGCCCTAAGGGCGCGGTTTTCTACATTGTTAAATAAAATCAAGTCATTATACGCTTTTCAGGGTCAACTAACTATGTCTCAGTGCGCACCTTTTATGGCAGCACATCCTCACTGCGCAGATGCGACTCCGCCGGTTGCGGTACCGGATCGTTCAATACTTCAGGGATAAAGATTGGGCAAGGCCGGGTACTGGCTTGCCAGCGTCCGGCAAACTCGCCCCAGTGCGGATGTTCCTCCCGGCCTGCTTCAAGATAATCCAGTAGATTCTGCACACCGGAGTTGTGGCTGCGGGCGCTGAGGCGGGTGCTGAAATACGCCCAGCGCAGATAGAGCAAGTAGGTATTGAGAACATCGCCTTCGCAATACTGGTTAATGGCAGCATAGTCCCCAGCAGCGGCTTGCTCCGCGACGTTCTCCCCGTGACCATTCCATTTTCCCGGCAGGCCCAACGCCTGAGCAGCCTCATCGAGTCCCAGCCGCGGCGAAGCGCCGAAATCGCTCAGCACGTCCATCAAGTCGCAGTGCCAGTTGGATTCATAGCGGTAGTCATAGCCAAAGCGAGGATCGGTGCGGTACCAGTTAAAAGCTGTCAGGCCATGAATCAATGAACGCTGCTTAAGAACGGCGGCATCAAAGCTACGGCCATTCCAGGTCACCACACGCGGCCTCTGCTTGTCGATCATTTGCCAGAACCCGGCCAGGATTTCCCGCTCACTTCGGTCAGCGATGCTAGCCGAACCCAGCTTGCGGATCAGATAACGCTCCCGTTCGCCATCGCGTTCGATCCGTGCCAGCAGGAAGCCCAAGGTAATCACTTCGTGCTGGATCGGTTTGGGAAAGGCTTCAGGATCGCGATCCGCCGGCAGGATGACCGCATCGGGCCGGGTTTCTAGATCAATAACCAGCAAGTGTTGAGGAATGGCCATCATGTACTCGGAGGCGAATTGAGATTAGGCATACTGAGTAGGTTAGCTTCTATACCGTGCCCAAGCCAATATCAGCCGCTTTTAATTAAATCCAATTGCGCCATCAAGCGTTGCTGAATAGCATTAACTGGCCGTGTAAAACCGGCCAACTGGTGATAGAGCACCGGCGTTAGAAACAACGTCAATCCGGTTGATAGCAACAGTCCCCCGATCACCACCACACCAATCGCGATGCGGCTTTCCGCCCAGGCTCCGGTGGCCAGCGCCAGCGGCAACGCCCCCAATACCGTTGATAATACGGTCATCAAAATTGGCCGCAACCGTTGACTGGCGCTGGCCAGCACTGCATCTCGAATCTCCAGCCCTTGCGCCCGCAACTGATTGGCAAATTCGACAATCAAGATTCCGTTCTTGGTCATCAGACCGATTAACAGCACCCCGCCAATCTGGCTATAGATATTCAGTGACTGGCCGGTGAGCCGCAATGCCAGCAGCGCGCCAGTCACTCCCACCGGCACCGTCAGCAAAATAATAAGCGGGTGAATGAAACTCTCGAACTGCGCAGCCAATACCAGAAACACGATCAGTAGCGCAAAACCAAACGTGAAATACAGACCTCCCGAGGTTTCCAGAAACGACGCGGCCGCACCGGTAAATGAGGTGCGCGCCTCCATCGGTAATTCTTCAGCAGCGATGCGCTGAAGGTCGGCTGTCGCGCGGTTCAGATCATAGTCACCCACCAGAGAAGCGTCGATCGTCACCGCCGGCAAGCGGTCAAAGCGGCGCAGCGCTAACGCTGAGGCTTCCTCACGCCATTCCGCTACTGCACTGAGGGGGATCAATTCATCACTCTTATCCCCACGGACGAAAACCCCTTGCAAATCGCCTGGCTGACGCCGGTCTGCCGCCTCAGCTTGCAACAACACCGCATATTCCCGGCCCCGGTCAATAAGCGTCGTCACCTCTCGTGAAGCCAGCAGCGTTTGCAAAGTGGCGGCGATACGCGCAACTGGAATGCCGAGTTCGTCAGCGAGCAGCCGATTGATGTCGACCCGTAAAGCCGGTTGGCTGGCTTGATAATCACTATCGATGGAAGTCAACCCTGGGTTCTGCCGGGCGCGAGCCATGATCATTTCACTCCAGGCCACTACAGTTGGGTAATCGGGTCCGCCGATGACGAATTGCACCGCTTGAGCGCTCGCGCTGCGTCCCAGCGTGGAACGGCTGATAGGAATAGCCCGCAGATCAGGAATGCCGCGTAACGGACCACGCAGAGCATTGACGATAGTTTGTTGACTGCGGGTACGCTGGCTCCAATCCGTGAGTCCAACGACCACAAAAGCCTGGTTGCCATCGCCTCGTCCAACCACAGAGACCAGCCGCCAGGCTTCACCATCGTTGAATAGCGGTTGTAGCACCTGCTCAATCTTGCGAACGCCCGCATCGGTAAAATCAGGTGTTGCCCCTTCCGGGGCTTTGGCGGAGATGAAAAACACCCCGCGGTCTTCACTCGGCGCCAGTTCCTGAGGCAGGTCGCGATACAGCAGCAGCGCCACACCCGCTAACAAGGTTGCCACTGCCAGCACTACCAACGGCATATTCAACGCCCCATTCAGTGCCTTCTGGTAACCGCGCCCCAGGGCAGCGAAAATCCGCTCCGCCAACCGCATAAAGCGGTTGGATGGACGACCCTCGCGCCCCAGTAATTGGGAACACAACATCGGGGTTAGCGACAAAGCCACAAAGGTGGAAATCACCACCGCCGCCGCCAATACCAGGCCGAACTCCCGAAACAGCTTCCCGACATCGCCACCGAGCATCGATAGCGGTACATAGACTGCAATCAGGACCGCGCTGGTAGCCAACACCGCAAAGGTCACTTGACGGGTTCCCCGATATGCAGCGGCCAGCGGTGATTCACCGTGATCAACCCGGCGCTGAGCGTTCTCCAGCACGACGATGGCATCGTCCACCACCAGACCAATGGCCAGGATCAGCGCCAGTAGAGTCAACAGGTTAATGGAAAAGCCAAGCGCTGCCAGCAGCATGAAGGAACCGATAATCGAAACCGGAATGGTCAGCGCCGGGATCAGGGTTGCCTGGACTGAGTAGAGAAAGGCGAAGATCACCAGCACCACTACGCCGATTGCGATCAATAAGGTATTCACTACTTCATCAATACTGGCCTGGATGAACAGCGCGTCGTCGGTGGAAACGATCAGGTGCATGTCCTCGGGCAATTGCGGGCGCAGGCGCTCCAACTCGGCCCGCACTCCAGCCGATACCGCTAGAGTATTGGCCTTGGATTGACGAATCACCTGCAAGGTCACCGAATTTCTGCCATTGGTGCGCACCCGGGAACGGTCATCCTCGACACCCTGCTCGACCCGCGCCACTTCGAATAGCCGGATCGGGTAACCGTCGCGTTGGACGATCACCAGGTTGCGGAACTCTTCGAGGGTTTTCAGCCGGCTATTGACGAGGACACGCAATTGCCGGTGGCGGGATTCCAGGTTGCCAGAGGGCCGCTCCACGTTAGCCTGGCGCAGAGCGGTTTCCACATCACTGACAGTCAGACCGCGCGCCGCCAAGGCCTCATTGTTTAACCAGATGCGCAGAGCATAGCGACGGGCACCGCTAAGAGCTACCTCACCCACACCGGACACGGTGGTCAGGCGATCGACGATACGGCGTTCCGCCAGATCGGTCAGCTCCTCGCCGGACCGGCGGTCGCTGGTCAGGGAAATACGCATCACTGGCGAGCTATCGCTATCAGCTTTGAGAATGCGCGGCTCGTCGGCATCCTCGGGAAGCCGATTGGCGACCGAACCCACCGCATCACGGATGTCGGCGGCAGCGCTATCGATATTCCGGCCAGTGACAAAGGTGATTCGGGTTTGGCCGGTGCCTTCGCTCGAACCGGATTCGATACGTTCAACGCCATCCACCCGGGCGACCGCACCCTCGATGACTTCGGTGATGCTGGTATCGATAATCGCTGGGGCCGCGCCCGCATAACGGGTCGTGACGGTAACCACCGAAGCGTCCACATCAGGCAACTCGCGCACCGGCAACCCGCGCAGCGCCATAATCCCACTGACCACAATCAGCAGATTAACAACCACGGCGAAAACTGGACGCTGGATAAATAGATCAGAAAGAAACATGAGCCGATTTCAGCAAAAATCCAACTCTATTTTATGAAGGTATTTGCGGTAAGAATCGGGGCCAACGCTAGAACGCAATCATTCAGCCCCCTCGCCCGCTGACGGGAGAGGGGAGTGAACGGTTACGCTAGAATGATCAGTGTCAATGCACGCATTTGCGTAACCAGTAAATGCAAAAAAGTATTTACGAACGTGCAACGGCTCAAGCAACCAGCCAGGCTTTAGCTTTATCGCGCTCATGTTCGGTAAAAAACCGCGCCTCAGATCGCCGGTAATCAGCGAATAGAAAAATCAGCATATCGTCACGCCAGCGCAGATCACCGACAATCGCGATTTTTTCGATATCAGCGTCATGCTTGAAAAAGAAACTCACATCCCCCCA
>DDST01000156.1 GCA_002343485.1 Proteobacteria bacterium UBA2383 | reverse complement strand
TATCTATATATGAATACTCTCCAAAATACAACTAATATGTTAAATTTGGATAATCCATTCTAATACCATAAAAATCATTTTATCAACCTGACCGCAAAATTACAGTGATAAACCCGTGCGCACCTTCGTGCTTGGCAACTACATGAACGCCAACTTTTTATACGTGGATCGCCTGCCTTTGGCTGGCGAATCCTTGGCGGCCACGCGCATCTTCCAGGAACACGGTGGCAAGGGCCTGAACCTGGCCGTGGGACTGCACCGTCTGGGCGTTACCGTGGACTTGCTGATGGCAGTAGGAGCGGACGAAGCGGGCGCGGCGGTCAAGCGCCGGCTCGCTGAGGAAGGGATGGATACCACGCGGGTTTTAACTTTGGGATCGAATTCCGGTTATGGCGCCGGTTTCATTGCCCCGGACGGCCGGAATTGTCTGGCGATTCACCTGGGCGCGAACGCGCTGCTGACCGCCGGGCATGTCGAGCAGGCGCGCGAGGTCTTCGTTCATGCGGATTGGGTCGTGGCGCAGTTTGAAAGTCCCGATCCGGTCATCCTGCACGCTTTTCGTCAAGCCCGCCAGCTCGGCAAGCATACCTACCTGAATCCCTCGCCGTGGCGTCAAATCGATAATGAGTTGCTAGCGCTAACCGATGTGCTGGTAGCCAATACCACCGAAGCGGCATTGCTGTTCGACCAGCCGGAACTGGAGAAGCTGACCCGGAGGGGCTGGTCAGAGCAACTGCCCGCCCTGGCCCGGGAACTTGGCTGGATGGGACGGTTGCTGGTCATCACTCTGGCTGATGCGGGTTGTGTCGCCCTCGATAAGGCGGGTACGGCTGTGAGCCAACCCGCCTACCCGATTCAGCAGATCGACGCCACCGGCGCGGGTGATGCTTTTGGTTCTGGATTGGTATGGTCACTGCTACGTGGTCTACCTCTGACCGAATCATTGCGTATCGGCAATGCCTGCGGCGCGCTCATCGCCGCCCGCGAGGGCATCCTGGATGGCCTGCCCCGGTGCGCTGATGTGGAGACCTTCATGGCGGCGGCTGTTCCAGGTTATTTCGCGGCCGGAGACTAAATGCTCGATTAGTGATTCTGATTTCATCACGATCAGCGATGTCAGGTGGTTTACGCATAACGCCGCTGGGGGCTTCCTCGATCCCATTCCCGCAACCGCTCAAGCTTTTCGGCAATACGCCCCTCCAACCCGTTGGCGGTGGGCTGATAATAGCGCGCGTCCTTGAGCGGCTCAGGGAAGTAACATTCCCCGGCGGCATAGGCATGCGGTTCATCATGCGCATAGCGATAACCTTCGCTATACCCTAGATCCCGCATCAACTCAGCCGGCGCGTTGCATAGATGCGGCGGCACCTCCAGGGTTCCAAAACGCTCGGCATCCCGGCGAGCCGCCTTGAACGCGGTATAGACGGCATTGCTTTTCGCCGCAACCGCCAGATACACAACTGCTTGCGCGATGGCGAGTTCACCCTCCGGATGACCCAGCCGCTCCTGGGCCTCCCAAGCATTCAACGCCAATTGCAAGGCGCGCGGATCGGCATTGCCAATATCTTCGCTGGCCATCCGCACGACCCGGCGGGCGATATACAGGGGGTCACAGCCGCCATCGAGCATCCGTGCCAGCCAATATAACGCCGCATCTGGACTGCTGCCGCGCACTGCTTTGTGCAACGCCGAAATTTGGTCATAAAACAGATCGCCGCCGCGGTCGAAGCGCCGCCCGGTCCCATCGCTCATCACCGCGGCCAGTGCTTTGTCCAGGGAGATTTCACGGGCTTCAGCCAGTTCCGCCGCCAGCTCCAGCCAGATCAACGCCCGGCGAGCATCGCCATCGGCCGCCTGCGCCAGACGTGTCCGCTCCTCGCCGGTCAACGGCCAGCGACCCGCCAGCCCGTATTCCGTGTCGTGGAGTGCCCGCTCCACAATCTGATTGATCGCGGCACTATCCAAGCGCTGCAACACGTAAACCCTTACTCGCGACAATAGAGCGTTGTTCAACGCGAAACTGGGATTTTCCGTCGTCGCGCCAATGAAAATCAGAGCACCGTTTTCAACATAGGGTAAAAATGCATCCTGCTGCGCTTTGTTGAACCGATGAACTTCGTCCACAAACAACACCGTGCGGCGCTGTTGTTCCCGCCACAGGGTTTGCGCCTGCTCCACAGCCGCCCGCAGTTCACGCACTCCGGCCATCACTGCCGGCAAGCGGATAAACACCGCCTGGCTAGCGCCCGCCAGCAACTCGGCTAACGTGGTCTTGCCCGCGCCAGGAGGCCCCCACAGCACCATAGAATGCGGTTGACCCCGTTCAATCGCCACTCGAAGCGGTTTACCGGGCGCCAATAAATGAGTTTGACCGGCAAACTCATCCAGGCGACGCGGCCTTAATCGATTGGCCAGCGGGCGGCGGGGATCATCCGGCATCGCCAACCACATCGACGCCGGGTGGCGGGGTAAATTTCAGCAAGGCGGGATCTAAGACCGGATTACGCTCCAGCTTCTGGAAATCCAGGCGGGTGCGCTGGCTGAAACCATCCTCCAGTTCCAGACTGACCAGCCGATCGCCCTTGAAAACCACCCGCAATAACCGAAATTCAGGCTGTGGCTGGCGCGGCGTCAATTCGTACCAATCCAGTCCATCCCGCTGGCGAACGGGGCCAATGGTAAACGTCTCATCAAGAGGCGCTGCGCCGCTGAGCAACGCCAGCGGGGTTGAACTCAGTGCTGTGTCCAATTTACGGACAGTGACTTGCTCCAGACCAACATCATAAGCCCACAACCGTTCACCATCGGCAACAATAATCTGTTCCGCAGGCGTCTGATAATCCCAACGGAACTTACCGGGCTTTTGCATCAACATTTGGCCGCTGGACGTCTGAATAATCTGCGCATGCTCATCGAACACTCGCTGGACAAAGTCCGCCCGTAGTGACTGCAAGTCCTGGAAATAACGCGGTACCGACCATGGCGCTGCTGACTGAGCCAGCCCAGTCAGCAGCCACCCAAAAACCAGCATGAGCAGCATTGGCGCCCACTTATATATCAAGCCACACTTCCACACCATCTAGTGACTCCATTTAAATCAATAAGTTAATTTAAAATCTTTTACGATGACGGTGCCAGCACTTCACGGCCACCATTCGATTGCACTGGACCCACCACACCTGCCGTCTCCATTTCCTCGACCAGCCGTGCTGCCCGGTTATAACCGATGCGCAACCGGCGCTGCACCCCAGACACTGAAGCTCGCCGGGATTCAATGACAATCCGCACAGCTTCATCGTACAGGGGATCACTTTCGCCACGACCGCTTCCTTCGTCGTTACCGCTTCCGCTATCGCTCTCACCCAGTGATTCAGCCAATACCTCATCAATATAATCCGGCGCACCGGTCTGGCGCAGATAGTCCACAACCCGATTGACCTCATGATCGTCAACAAATGCGCCATGCACCCGCTGCGGTAAGCCGGTACCGGGGGGCAGGTACAACATATCGCCGTGCCCCAGCAACTGTTCCGCGCCCATCTGATCGAGAATGGTGCGCGAATCCACCCGTGAAGAGACTTGGAAGGCAATACGGGTTGGAATATTGGCTTTGATTAGACCAGTAATGACGTCCACCGACGGCCGCTGGGTCGCCAGAATCAGATGAATACCAGCGGCTCGCGCCTTTTGCGCCAACCGGGCAATCAATTCCTCAACCTTCTTGCCAACGATCATCATCATGTCAGCCAGTTCATCAATGACGACAACAATGAATGGCAGTGGTTGCAAAACAGCGATCTCACCTGGCGTTTCAGCGCTATCCGGCGTCCAGAACGGATCGGCTAATCCCTCTCCTCCCGCCAGCGCATCCAACACCTTGCGATTAAAGCCAGCGATATTGCGTACTTTCAGTGCCGCCATCAGACGATAACGCCGCTCCATCTCACCCACGCACCAGCGAAGGGCATTCGCTGCTTCTTTCATATCAGTCACAACCGGCGTCAATAGATGCGGGATATCTTCATAAACTGACAATTCCAGCATTTTCGGGTCCACCAGGATCAACCGCACATCACGAGGTGGGGATTTGTAAAGCAGACTCAATAACATCGTGTTAATCGCCACCGACTTACCCGAGCCGGTCGTACCGGCTACCAATAAGTGCGGCATTTTATTGAGATTTGCCACCACCGGATTGCCACCAATATCTTTACCTAACACTAAAGTCAGTGGCACAGTTGATTGGGCATAAGCCAGCGATTCCAGCGTCTCCCGCAGGTAGACAATCTCCCGCTTACGGTTAGGGATTTCCAGCCCAATCACTGACTTACCAGGGATGATTTCCACAACTCTGACGCTGGTAACCGATAAACCACGCGCCAGATCCTTGACTAGGTTACTAATTTGATTAACTTTCACGCCCGGCGCTGGTTCAATTTCAAAGCGGGTGATCACCGGTCCCGGCTCGACGGCAACCACCTGAACCTCGACACCAAAGCTTTTGAGCAGGGTTTCGAGCCGACGTGACATCTCATCCAGCAACTCACCCGTATAGCCAGCCGTGCGCAGGGGTGGCGGGTCAAGCAAATCAAGTGGAGGTAATGGAAAAGATGACGACGGGCGTGGCGTAGCCAATCGTCGAGTCATGACAGCAACTGGCGCAGCCGGCAGATCTTCTTCTTTAAATATTCCACTTGTCCTCGGCTCATCACTCTTTGCAAGAGATACTGATCCGGGCGATACTGATCCGGGCGATACTGATCCGGGCGATACCGATTCAGGCGATACTGATCCGGGCGATACTGGCCCGGGCGATACCGATTCAGGCGATACTGATCCGGGCGATACTGATCCGGGCGATGAGGGCGCAAATCGATTTGCAACCGGCACCAAGGTCAAATCAGATATCGGTAATTCATTGATAGTATTCTCTACCGCCTCAGCGGCTGCCGCAGGACGAGGTGCTGGTTGTTCCTGTAACTGCGATGGCAGATTAAATACCGGTTCAATCCGTGCTGAATGCCGATCCTCTCCATTCATTGCTCCCCGATTCCCTGCAACTGAGGATTGAAGGGTGACCGGTTTGCTCGTCAACTCTGATGCGTTATCCTCAGCGGCAGGCGATAATGCATCAAACACATCCAGCGAATTCTCAGCTTCTGTCTCCATGTGGCGTGTGCGCCACCAAAATCGTGATTTTTCAGCAACTACACTCACCCAATCTGCCAGCGTTAGACGCCACCGCCCCATGAATGCTGTTAACGATGATCGCGTCGTCTGGTCTTTGGCATTCACGATTACTGGATCTTCGACCGGTTCTTCGCAATCCACTTCTTCACGAGGGTCCGTCTCATCATGCTTCTCGCCCTGATCCGCGGTGGTGTGCTGGCGCCGCGACCCAGACACCAATCCCATCATCCAGCGCAGAGGCGTCAACACCCAGCCGCCCACTGTGTCCAGCAGCCAAAGCGTCGCGTGGCCAATCCCTTCGATCATGGTCAACCATGGAACACCGGTCATCAGCGTCAGACCCGCCAGTAACAATGCAACCATGAATAAATTACCACTGGTAAAACCAAAGGCCCGCACCAGGAACTGACCGACATGCACACCCACTAAGCCGCCCGCGGTACCATCGCCCGGTACAGTATCTGGCAATACTTGCAGATGTAACGCTGCCAGCCCGCAAGCCGTGGCCAGCGCCACGGCAAATCCCAACACCCGGAACAGGACAATTTCGGCATCCAGTTCCAGCAGAACCCCACGCTTAAATAACCACCAGCCGGCGAAAATCAGGCCTAACGGCAACAGATAAGCTGGATAGCCAAACATATATAATGTAACGTCAGCAAACCAGGCACCGGCCACACCACCCAGGTTATGTAGCCGGGCAACCTCGGCTGTATGGGTCCAGGCTGGATCACCCGGATTGAATGTAACCAGTGCGCCAACCATCCCCAACGCGGCCACAGCCACTAGCCAGAAGATGATCTCACGCAATACTTTGTTGAAGAAACGCAAAATACCAATCCGTATGATGGATGGTTCAGTTTTAATGCGATGTGCCTGCGCCAAAATTGCAGCCCTTTTGTCAGAGTGTTATTGCTATGAACTAAAGGATGTAGGACTGGCTAACAGTCCGTCAAGCCGATTCACCGAGATGAACCGATCCGCTGTTTTAGGTTCCAACTAACCCGTCTATCTCAGCATTGCCAATCTTTGAATCATGCGCCTTGAACGCCTCAATAGCCTAAGCGGCATCACTGCCACAGAATGGAATACACTTGTTCCCAGCCAAAATCCATTTCTAAGCCACGAATTCCTGAGCGCCCTGGAACGGCATGCGTGCGTCGGCGAACAGGCCGGCTGGCTACCTTGGCACGTCATCTGCCGGGATGAAGACGGACAGTTGCTGGGTGCGGCACCCTTGTACCTCAAATACAACTCTTATGGCGAATTCGTCTTCGACTGGGGCTGGGCTGAAGCCTACCGGCAGCAAGGCTTATCCTATTACCCCAAGCTAGTCGGAGCGATTCCCTATACCCCAGCCACGAGTCCCCGGCTGCTATTAGCCGCTGGCCAGCCGCAGCCCGGTACTGTCGCGCGAGCCATCGTCGAGTTTGTACTGGATGAAAGCCGCCACTACGGATTATCCTCGATTCACTGGCTGTTCCCTCCTGCTACTGAGCTAGAGCCCATGCAGGAACAAGGCTTCCTAACCCGGCTTGGCTGCCAATTCCATTGGCAGAACCAGGGATATCGGGACTTTCCAGACTTCCTGGATACATTGACCGCGAAGCGCCGCAAGAACATCTACCGCGAACGCCGCCGGGTACGCGAGGCTGGCCTGGAAGTACGTATCTTGTCCGGCCAGGACGCCAGCGAAACGCAATGGCAGATGATCCACGAATTCTACCGGTCCACTTTCCAACGGCTGGGCGGCATCCCAACCCTCACCTTGCCATTTTTCCAGGACATTGCGGCCACCCTGGGTGAGCGCATCGTGTTGGTGCTAGCACTCGCTCAGGGTCATGAGGTCGCCGGCGCTATCAGTTTTCGCAGCACTGACACACTGTACGGCCGCCACTGGGGCTGCCGGGCCGATTATGACAGCCTGCACTTTGAAGCCTGCTATTATCAGGGCTTGGAGTACTGTATTCAGCATGGGTTACAACGCTTTGAGCCAGGTGCACAGGGCGAGCATAAAATCCACCGCGGTTTTTTGCCGGCGCTAACCTATTCGGCCCACTGGATTGCTCATCCCGGATTTCGCCGAGCGATCGCTCAGTTCCTGAATCGGGAAACACCGGCTTTGCGCAACTACGTCCAACATTGGTTGCAACATTCGCCTTATCGAGATGAGGTAACGCTTGATGCCCCTGCTGTGGCTGGATCCTCAGGATGACAACCAGCTCTTTCCCCATCCTGACCGTGCTCTAAACGAACCAAACGGCCTATTGGCTGCTGGCGGCAGCCTGAGTCCACGCCGGCTGCTGCGCGCCTACCAGCAAGGCATTTTTCCCTGGTACTCTTCCGGCCAGCCGATTCTGTGGTGGTCGCCAAATCCACGCCTCGTGCTGCTCCCGGAATGTCTACAAATCTCGCGCAGCCTGCGCAAGATTTTGCGAAATGGATCATTCTCCGTCACTGCGGACACGGCTTTTGAAGCAGTTATAACGGCCTGCGCTGCACCACGTGGACCAGGCGAAGGTACCTGGATCACCCCAGAAATGCTGCGCGCCTATTGCCGGTTACATCAGCTTGGCCATGCTCATTCCATCGAAACCTGGCATCAGAGTGAGCTGGCCGGTGGACTGTATGGCGTGGCGGTAGGCCGGGTATTCTACGGTGAAGCGATGTTCAGCCGGGTCAGTAATGCGTCGAAAGTGGCGCTGGCAACCCTGGCTCGTCAATTACATCGCTGGGAGTTTGCCGTTATCGATTGTCAGGTGCGCACTGATCACTTGCTACGCATGGGCGCGGCTGATATCCCTCGATCGTTATTTTTAGAATTGCTTGATTGCTTCTGCTCATTGCCAGGGCGAAACGGCCCTTGGGAACTGGACATCGATCTGTTTACCGACCTATTGGCAACCCATCCTGCAAAATTATCATGAGCAATCCTCACAACTCGCTGCACGATTTGCGGATGTTTCTGACCACTGATTACCCGTGCAGCTATCTACCAAGCCGTTTAGCACGCAACCTGGTCGCTGATCCGGCAGTCACCGATACTCCCCTTTACACGCAGTTGGCAACGCTCGGTTTCCGGCGCAGCGGCGAGCATGTCTATCGGCCGCATTGCCGGGGGTGTATGGCTTGCCGGTCACTGCGCGTTCCTACTGCGCGCTTTCAACCGAACCGTGCACAACGGCGCGTCTGGATACGCAATCAGGATCTGCAAACGCGAGTCTTGGAAGCAGAATTTCAGGATGAACACTTTGAATTGTTCGCCCGCTACATCCAGGCCCGGCACTCTGGCGGCGGCATGGACCCGGCCAATCCAGGCAATTACTGGTCATTCGTCGCCTCACGCTGGTGCCCAACCTGGCTCTGTGAATTCCGTCACGGCCAGACACTGCTGGCAGTGGCGGTCGTCGACCGGTTAGATGATGGGTTGTCCGCAGTTTATACCTTCTTTGATCCATTGGAAGAGGTGCGCGGACTAGGCACGTTTGCGATCCTATGGCAGATTGCCGAAGCACGACAGTTGGATTTAGACTGGGTTTATCTAGGTTACTGGGTCGAACCATGCGTCAAGATGACGTACAAGGCGCGTTTTAATCCCCATGAGATTTTCGTTGCCGAGCGCTGGGGGTGGGTAGCGGTGAACCGTTGAGTTGCGAGAAATATGAATTCAAATCTCCCCCATCACTTCACTCAACCGGGTCACCCCGCGCACTTCCAGACCCTCGATGCGTTTACCGCCACGGCGCGGCGCATTAGCCCGCGGCACAATCGCCTGCTTGAATCCATGCTTGGCCGCTTCCCGCAACCGCTCCTCGCCATTGGGCACTGGGCGGATTTCCCCGGCCAGACCCACTTCACCGAATACCACCAAATCGGTCGGCAACGGCCGGTCGCGAAAGCTCGACAACGCCGCCAGCAACACCGCCAGATCCGCCGCCGTTTCATTGATCCGCACCCCGCCGACGGCGTTGACGTAAACATCCTGATCGTACATCGCCACACCGCCATGCCGGTGCAATACCGCCAGCAACATCGCTAGGCGATTCTGCTCCAGCCCCAGCGTGACGCGGCGCGGGTGGCCGCCGTGACACTCATCAACCAGCGCCTGAATCTCCACCAGCAACGGCCGGGTGCCTTCACGGGTGACCATAATCACGCTGCCGGCAACCGGCGCATCATGGCGGGAGAGAAAGATCGCCGAGGGATTGCTGACCTCTTTCAACCCGTCCTCGGTCATGGCGAAGACACCCAGCTCATTGACCGGCCCGTAGCGGTTTTTCACGGCGCGCAGCACTCTTAACCGGCCACTGGGATCGCCTTCGAAATACAGCACCGTATCGACCATGTGCTCCAGGACTCTTGGACCGGCGATCGCCCCTTCTTTGGTGACATGCCCGACCAGAAATAGGGCCGTGCCCGTTGCCTTGGCGAAACGCACCAGTTGCGCCGCACTCTCGCGCACCTGGGCGACCGAACCCGGCGCGGATTGCAGGCGTTCGGTATAGACAGTCTGAATCGAATCGATGACCATGACCCGAGGTTGTTCGATTTCAGCCGTCGCCAGAATGCGTTCGACGTTGATTTCCGGCAGCAGACGCAACCGGTCGCGGGACAATTGCAGGCGCTGGGCGCGCAGGCTGATTTGCTGAGGGGATTCCTCGCCGCTCACGTACAGGGTCCGATCACGTTCCGCCAGCACGGCCTGCACCTGCAACAAGAGCGTGGATTTACCAATGCCGGGATCGCCGCCAATCAGCGTCACTGAACCCTGGACCAGCCCACCGCCCAGGACGCGATCCAGTTCGCCGTTGCCGCAGGACTGGCGGATTTCCGCCGCCGCGTCCACTTCGGCCAGATTACGAATCTCCCCGGCGGCCGCACCTGCATAACCGGCCGGCTTCATTCCGGCCTTGGCCGGCGGGGTGGCTACGGTTTCCTGGAGGGTGTTCCAGGCCCCACAGTCGCCACATTGACCGGACCATTTGCTAGCTTGCGCGCCGCACTCAGTGCAAACATAAATCATACGGGTTTTACTCACCCCTCCCCCTCAACCTTCGCTTTAGGCAAGTTGAGAAGGAGGGGTGATTTCCACCCTCACTCGCGCTGTCACTCCGCACAACAAGGCATAGGAAATCGTACCTGCTGCTTTGGCAATCCGCTCCACCGGCAAGCCCTCGCCCCACAGCACCACCGGATCGCCAACCCGCGCTTCAGGATGCTGGCGCAAGTCCAGCGTGATCATGTCCATCGATACCCGGCCAATCAACACTGCCTCACGGCTGTTAACCAGCACTGGCGTCCCAGATGGCGCATGACGTGGATAGCCATCACCATAGCCCGCTGCCGCAACCCCTACATCCATATCTTCGGGACAGATCCAGGATCCGCCATACCCGATTGGTTCACCTTGGCGCAGGCGCTTAATGGAAATCAGCTGGGTGTGGAAGGTCATCACCGGGCGCAAATCTTCATCGGATGCAAGACCGCCTACAAAGGGAGAAGCGCCATAGAGCATGATACCAGGCCGTACCCAATCAAAATGGGTCTGCGGCCAACCGAGAATGCCTGCAGAATTGGCCAATGAGCGCTGGCCTGGCACGCCGATGGTCGAGGTTTTAAAAACGCTGAGCTGGTGCAGGGTATCATCGCAATCCCGCTCATCGGCTCGTGCCAGATGGCTCATCAAACCAATGCCCGGCACTACTGATGGGCAGTTACGCAAGCGCTGAAAAATCACTGGCACAGCCGCCGGCTCCACCCCCAAACGGTGCATTCCGGTATCGATTTTCAGCCAAACCCTTAACGCCCGCTCCAATCGAGCCGTTTCCAATAGGCGAACCTGTTCGGGATGGTGAACAGCGACATCCAACCGGTGACGGGCGCACAACGGCAATTCCGCTGCTTCAAATACTCCTTCTAGAAGCAGAATCGATTGAGTGATACCTGCCTCGCGCAAGATCAACGCCTCCTCGATGGAGGCCACGGCAAAAGCGTCAGTATCCAGGGTACGGGCGACCCGGAGCAATCCGTGACCGTAACCGTCGGCTTTAACGGCGGCCGCTACCTGCCGGCCCGAAGCGGCTGCCCGAACCCGCCGGAGATTGTGAACCAGCGCCCCCAGATCGAGGCGCATTGTGGTTGCTCGACTCATAACCACCTGATGAATAAGACTCGGGGGCGTGACTCTCAAAACGGGTAAATTGCCCCCGGAAAGTCAAGCGGACCGTACCAATGGGGCCATTTCGCTGCTTACCGATGATAATTTCAGCAACGCCTTTTTCAGGACTCTCGGGATTGTAAACTTCATCGCGGTAGATAAAGCAAATCAGGTCTGCGTCCTGTTCTATCGCGCCCGATTCACGTAAATCCGACATAACAGGCCGTTTCTCGCTGCGCTGCTCTAGGGTGCGGTTGAGCTGAGACAGCGCCACCACTGGCACCGATAATTCCTTGGCCAGTGCTTTGAGCGAGCGGGAAATTTCTGAAACCTCGGTTGCCCGATTCTCATTACTACCCGGCACCTGCATTAACTGGAGATAATCGACAACGATCAAACCCAACTGCCCTTCCTGCCGGTGCAATCGCCGCGCCCGCGCCCGTAATTCATTCGGACTTAGGTTGGAACTGTCATCGATAAACAGCCGCGCATCAGACAGCAGTGTCACCGCTGACGTCAATCGCGGCCAATCATCTTCCTCTAGCCGCCCAGTACGGATACGATGCTGGTCAATTTGTCCCAGTGACGACATCAGCCGCATAAGCAAACTTTCGCAAGGCATTTCCATACTAAAAACAGCGACCGGACATTTGATTTGAATCGCTGCATATTCAACGATATTCATCGCCAAGCTAGTCTTGCCCATTGAAGGCCGGCCAGCGATCACGATCAACTCACCCGGCTGTAAACCGGCTGTCATCTCGTCGAAATCCGGCCAACCGGTCGCCAAACCGGTAATCGGATTATCACTCTGAAACAGCAAGTCGATCCGTTCAACCGTACGCGCCAGTAAGTCTTTGATATTCAAAAAACCTTCGCGGACACGCATTCCTCGCTCGGCAATAGCGAATATCCGCTGCTCAGCATCATCCAATAGCTCCCTGCTATGAAGGCCTTTTGGATCGTAGGCGTTGTCAGCAATTTCAGTGGCAATGCGAACCAACCCGCGACGGATCGCCCGTTCCCGGATAATATCGGCATACGCACGGACATTGGCAGCACTCGGCGTATCATTAGCCAATACCAATAGATAGGCAAGACCACCCGCTTCCTCCAACTGATTATTGTCTTGGAGCCGGTCCGAGAGCGTCACTGGATCAAAGGGCATGCTCTCTTCCGCTAAACAACGAATGGCGCGGAAAATTAATTGGTGATCATGGCGATAAAAATCACTGTCACTCAGCCGGTCAGCAATCTGATCCCAAGTCGTATTGGCAATAATCAAACCACCCAGCACCGCCTGCTCAGCCTCCAGTGAGTGTGGCGGTATCCGCAACGATTCGGCAGCGGCATCCTTACGGGGGAGTAATGGGGAAACAGGCTGCATGACGAGCGTATAGAATCGTGGCTGGCGAACAATCAAATCACTGGAGATTCAGATATTATTTGCGTAGTTGCATAATTGCTCAGGCTGGGTTGCCGTCTTCTTGGCAACCCAGCCGAAATCAGCACCGACGTTATTATTAAGTCTAGTTCAACTTTTTCATCGCAGCGAGCTTTGTTCAAGTCTCGGCGATGACATTCACCCGGATCTGCGTCTTAATCTCTGGGTGTAAATGCAGATCCACATCGTATTCACCCGTCTGACGAATCGAACCTTCCGGTAACCGGACTTCGTACTTCTGTAACTCAATACCAGCAGCAGAGACTGCATTAGCAATATCAGCGGCGCCGACTGAGCCAAACAACCGCCCTTCACTGCCACTTTTCACCGACAAGGTGACAATCAATTCAGCCAATTGCTCAGCACGCGCTTTGGCTTTGGCCAGCGCCTCGAAAGCAACCCGTTCCAATTCAGCACGGCGCGCTTCGAAGCGCGCGATATTCTTCGAGGTTGCTTCAGTCGCTTTACCTTTCGGAATAAGGTAATTGCGTGCATAACCCGGCTTAACTTTGATCCGGTCGCCCAACACGCCCAAATCAGCAATTCTTTCCAGCAAAATAATTTCCATTGTTAGACTCCAAATACTCACTCATTCGATACACAATATCACAGGAGACGGGGGAACCTTCAGCGCGAATCCGGCTGTGACCGGATGCGGCTCCGAAAATCGATCCAGGCATCGGCGACCCCCAGTACCATCACCAACTGCGACAGAAAAGGAATCAGCAGCAGATAGAACAGCACCAGCCAAGCTGGAGATAATCGCCGCTTGAATACCACCGCATGAACGAGGGCAACTCCCTGCACAGTGTATGGCATACCTAGCACCAGCAACCCATTAGCCAGTGGCAGCCAGTTTGACAGCAATGCCGCACCAAACAGCATCAAAGAGAGCATTGCCAGCGGCTGACCCAGCCGCAATTCATGAAATTCAGGACGAAAGCCGCCTGGATTAAACAGTAAAGCCTGCCACCAGCGCCCCAGCAGCAGCGCCATCAATACGACCAGTAGCGCTGTGCCAGCCGCCTGTCCCGGTAACCAAGGCGCCCATTCTTTCAGTAGTTCCAGCCATTGCTCTAATAAAGCCCGATCACCCGCCGGTCCCGATGGCGCCAGCCCTGCCAATTGCTCTTGAAAATTGCCCAGTAACGCACTCCACCAGATTGCTGGGTCACCTAACACCAGATAAAAACCAGCAACGCCCAGCAAACCCAGCAAAGCTGCCACCTGCACAGCTCGCGACAGTGAGATAGTGGCGCGCAATACCAAGGCTAGCAGCCACACCGGAAACCAAGTCACTAACAGGACATTCAACATCGGCCATAGAGCGCCCAAAACCTGCCAACTCAAGCCAGCGGTGACCATCCCCGCCAGCATCATAATCAGCACTCCCTCAAGTGCGCCCCGGCGCAAGGTGATCAATGCCACCACTGCCCCGGATACGATTAACAGCGGCGGAAACAGCCAGAAGGACATTGCAGTGACCGATGCCGCTATCGCTGCTGACCATCGACCACGCATGACAAAAGCGGCGAGCAATTTCACGCCGGATGGACTCCGTTCGGACTGCCTTGCGCCAGCGCCAGGGTTTAGTGCCGGTCGCAGTATGGCAACAAGGCCAGGAACCGGGCACGCTTGATCGCCACCGATAACTGCCGCTGATAGCGTGCCTTGGTTCCAGTGATCCGGCTTGGCACAATTTTGCCAGTCTCAGTGATATAGTTCTTCAGGACAGCAATGTCCTTGTAGTCGATTTCCTTAACACCTTCAGCAGTGAAACGGCAGAACTTCTTGCGACGGAAAAATCGCGACATAGAATTAATCCTCAAATGATTCAGTATTCAAAACGTCAATATGAGTGGCATGAAGTACCAGCCGGTACTCGCCCTCGCGCGGGTTGTCACGACGGACAAAGCCTTGCACTCGCACCTGCATACCCGGTAGTAACTGCCCTGCTGTGCGCGCCAATGGTTCGCCACAGACTATAACTGGGATCCGGCAACGCACCTCGCGGGAAAAACCAGCTTCGACTTGCCTAGAGTGATGGTCAAGCAAAAACCGGCCAATCGGTACCCCTGCAGGCGAGGCACGCATCTCACAAGGTACGGCCGCCTGGCCTGTGATGATCAGACAATTATGGGCGGAAGGAACCAATGTCATCACCGGTTCAACCAACGCAGATTAGGGCATCTCGTCGTCGGTCTCGACTTCATCCCCTAGTGTATCGTGATCGGCGCGATGACCGTGATCTTCACGGTCATCATGATCCTCTCCTCGATCATCGTGATCATCCCGATCTTCGCGCTCTGGGCGTTCGTCACGTAATTTAATCAATGGCGAAGGTTCAGTCTCGGGACCATCCCGCTGGATGATAAGATTGCGAATAACAGCATCGTTGAAGCGAAATGCTCTTTGTATTTCTTCGAGTACCGTCTGCCCGCATTCTACGTTCATCAATACGTAATGCGCCTTGTGGATCTTATTGATGGGATAGGCCAACTGCCGCCGGCCCCAATCCTCAAGACGATGAATTTGGCCGCCATCTTCCCCAATCAAGGTACGATAACGTTCGATCATAGCAGGAACTTGTTCACTCTGGTCGGGATGGACCATGAACACAATTTCGTAATGTCGCATGCTGGCTCCTTACGGATTATAGGTAGCCTCTCGCAAAACGATGAGGCAAGGAGTCGCGGCCCGGACGGACCGCAAGGGGGGCGTATACTAGGCGCAAAGCCCAAAACGCGCAACGATTCCCCCCCCACCCTCGCGCCTCAACCTGACAGTTTTCTGATCCTCCATCTAGAGGGAGAGCAGCGCGCCTAGTTACGCTATACTTTTTCGCCCCTGCCGCCATACCTTGAACGAGCGGCGATCTTGAGACAACAACCTGGACTCAATGACTATGGCGTTTTGGCAACGTCTGCGTGAAGACATTACCTGCGTATTTGATCGTGACCCCGCAGCACGCAGTGTCTTCGAGATTCTCACGGCGTACCCTGGCATCCACGCTATCTTGTTTCACCGGATCAACCACGCCCTATGGAAACTAGGCCTGAAGTGGCTAGCGCGCTTTCTATCCTCGACCACTCGATTTTTGACTGGTATTGAAATCCACCCAGGCGCTAAAATCGGCCGACGGTTCTTCATCGACCACGGCATGGGCATCGTTATTGGTGAAACTGCTGAGATCGGTGACGATTGCACCCTATATCAAGGGGTGACTTTAGGCGGCACCAGCTGGAATCAGGGCAAGCGTCATCCGACCTTAGGCAACAATGTTGTAATCGGCGCTGGGGCAAAGGTGCTAGGACCATTCACCGTCGGTGACCATGCGCGCATCGGCTCGAATTCGGTAGTGATCAAGGAAGTGCCCCCCGGCGCCACAGTAGTCGGTGTACCAGGCCGGGTCGTCGAAGCAGGCGGCCCCAGTCCCACCCAGGATGTACGCCGGGAAATTGCCCGTAAGCTGGGTTTCGACGCTTACGGCGCTACACCCGACCTACCCGATCCCGAGGCCCATGCCATCAATCAGATGCTTGATCACATTCACAGTTTGGACCGTACCGTCCGTCAATTATGCCAAGCGTTGCGGGGTGCTGGGATTGAACCTGGCGAATTGTGTTTACCTGATCTAAGAGGTTGCGAGTTGCATTCGGCAACCAGCCGAGAAGGATGGAGCGAGCAAAGCAACCCTAGTATCAAAGTGGACCAGAATACTGAAACATCGACTTAAGCTGCACTCATGCATAAGCTAAGCCTGGCAGCGCTGGCGCATTTCGAACATCCCCGCCATGCAGGCAGTCTGAATCCACAGCACCCTAATGTCGCAGCGGCACGGATCAATTCGCCAATTGATAGGACAATCCTGCAACTGCATCTGCAAGTCGATGAAGAAGGTCTTATCAGCGCCGCTTGCTTCAAAGCCTACGGTTGTGGATGGATGATCGCTTGCGGTTCGCTGTTGACTGAGCGGGTTCTTGGGCAAACGCTGGTGAAAGCTGCACAATTCCGGCATCACGAACTGGTTGAACGGCTGGCCGTGCCTCCGGAAAAACTGCATTGCGCAGTCTTGACTGAAACTGCACTGAAAGCCGCCTTACAGAATTATGCTGCAAAGCGGAACTTTGCTACCCTTCCTGCCTCTCCATGTAAAGAGTGTTAGGTCCCCTAGAGTTTTCCTACAGGAGCATACGACATGGCAATCACCTTGACCGAAAAAGCCGCTGACCGTGCGCGCGCTTATCTAGCTAAACAAGAAAAAGTGGAAGGGTTGCGGTTAGGTGTGCGCAATACCGGTTGTTCTGGTTATATGTACGTCGTTCAGTTGGCCGAACGGATTGATCCCGATGATCAAATCTTTGAATCAAAGGGCGTGAAGGTTGTGGTGAGCGCCAAGAATTTGCCTTATCTGGATGGGATGGAGGTGGATTACGCCAAGTCAGGACTTAACGAAGGCTTTCGCTTCAACAATCCCAATGTCAAGGATGCCTGTGGCTGCGGCGAGAGCTTTAGTGTCTAAGCAGGGCTACCCGCATCTGCTCGAGACCCTCGGTCAACCGGGCACGAGGGCAGCCAAAATTCAGCCGCACGAATCCCTCGCCACCAGGGCCAAAGGTCGCGCCATCATTTAATGCTACCCCCGCCTCTTTAAGAAAAAAATTGTGAGGATTGCCAGGAAGATCCACCTCCCGGCAATCCAGCCAAGCGAGGTAGGTCGCTTCTGGGACAGTCACGCGGACGCCGGGCAAAGAGCGCACCACGATATCCACTAGATAATCCCGGTTAGCGGCCAAATAAAGCAGCAGTTCCCGCAGCCAGCCGCTGCCGTGCTGATACGCCGCCAGCGTAGCAGTCATACCGAGGATATTGACGTCCGGGACGATGCCGCGCAGGGCCTGTTTGAAACGCTGCTGGAGTTCTGGATTCTGAATAATGGCAAAACTAGCACCCAAACCAGGGATGTTAAAGGTCTTGCTAGGCGCCATCAGAGTAATACAGCGCCGGGCAATCTCTGGCCCCAAAGTAGCAAGAGGGACATGCTGCCGTCCGTCTAGCAGCAAGTCGCAGTGAATCTCGTCCGAGCAAATCGTTAAATCGTAACGTTCGCAGAGATCCGCCAACCGGCTAAGTTCCGCTCGGTCAAAAGCCCGTCCGACCGGGTTATGCGGGTGACAAAGCATGAACAACCGGGTGCGCGGGCTAATAGTTGCTGCAAATGCCGCAGGGTCAATGGTGTAGTAAAGCCGGCCATCGCGCGATTCCGCCGTCAGTTCAGCGGTCACCAGCTGTCGCCCCTGATTGCCTGGCGCAGCTAAAAACGGCGGGTAGACCGGGGTTTGCACCAACACCTCATCGCCGGATTCGCCAACCGCTCGACATGCCACGTTCAACCCGCACACCAGCCCTGGCAAATATACAATTTCTTCTGGTTTAACCGCCCATTGGTACAGATTTGCCATCCGTGCGCACAACGTCTCTGTCAACGCTATCGGCGGTGCCCCGTAGCCGAACACACCATGCGCGACCCTTTCGTGCAGCGCCGCCAATACGGGTTCAGGGGCCGGAAAATCCATATCCGCTACCCACAGCGGCAGGGCATCACCATAACGCTGCCATTTCAAGCTGTCAGTTCCTTCCCGGCAAGGTGACTGATCAAAATCGTGAGACATCATCTCAAACGCCTATCATTTCACAGGCAGGGGATTGTAAACAAAGGACTTACCGATTGCAGTAGCTAAGTTACAATTTAATGAAATTAAATGAAAATCTCACGGAACTTCGCAAAAACTCAGACTATCAACCGGCCTTTCTAGCCATCGGATAGAGATGGGCTATCCGAAATGATGCTCTATTGGCTTCATACCAAGTTGTGCATCCGCTGCAAATGCGCGTAAGCCAGACTCGACACCTCTCGGATAACATCGCCGCGATCATCCTTCCATGCCTTGTAGTTGCCCGCCGAACGGGATTTTTCAATAATACCGACGAATGTGTAAGGATAACGGTAGCCATTCCGGCCCTGGGCAATCAGAATACCCATGTCGCCGCACAACCGGGCGGTAGTTCCCGTCTTATCAATTACCCACGTTTGCCGCGCCACGCCGTGAGCATCAGAGTAAACGCGATCACGGTTAGGCAGATTCATCAACCGCTTCAATTCTGCTGAATAAGGCAGACGATTGTACCAAAGCGCATACAAAAAACGGTGATAATCGAGAGCAGAGGCTTTATTGCGGTAGGTGCGTCCACCGCCGGGGATGCGCTCGACAATTCGAGTATGACGAAAGATGTCAGGATGGTAGCGTTTGAGCGTGCGTTCTGCCTCAGCAGGTCCAGAGCGGCGACTGGTCCGGTTCAGCAACTGAATGAAATAGTTGGTGGCGCTATTGTCGCTGCGTTGAATCATTGCTTCCATCCGGCTGCGATGGAAAGAGGTATATTGCAGCTTACCCTCACGAACCTTATGAAAGAATGCTAACGCAATAAATGGCTTAACCATACTAGCACTCTGATGGGAGCGGGTAGCATTGATCGCCACTAAATACTGCCGGGTGGTGAAATCGTAAATTAACCAGGCGGTGCGTTCGTTGCCCTTGATCCGCCCTGCACGACGCAATTTCTTGATATATATATCAATATCGGTCGCAAGCGTGTTCATTCGGGGTATGTGATAAGGGGTTCGGAAATCTCTCAACAGAGCATTATTGGAGGTTTGGTAGCGGGGCCGGGCCGCTTCGCTAGACGGCGAAGCCAAGCCAAAGGCCGCGGCAAACAGCGCTCCAAATCCAGCAAGGAACGAACGTCTCGAGGAATCGATCATTGAACGAGAGCCGGATGGATTGTCTGAGTAGGAGGATTGGGCACACATGATGAAGACAGCCTCCGGTCAGAAGGTAGTGGTATGGGAAAGATAGTTTGAAACCGCTCTAAAACTATCGCCTCGCTACTTGAAATTCAACCACGACCGGATAGTGATCCGAACCGAGGTCTGCTCCAACGGCGCGTCGCTGGATCTGGATACCCTCTGAGAATAGCGCATGATCGATGGGAATCCACAGTGGGGGCCACCCCGCTGGCCAAGTCGGCTGGATGCCTCGCCCGTTCGCACTGTCTTGCAACCCAGAGTTGGCCAGTAGTTGATTGAACCAGGCCGACCAAGGTGAGAGGTTAAGATCGCCTAGCAGGAGCAGTGGCTGGTCAGCTTGCCGGGCGCGCTGGGCCAGCATAGCCAATTGCTCATTACGATACTGCGTTAGCTCAGCGCTGACCGGTGGTGTTGGGTGTGTTCCCAGCAAGGTGAAACGCTGTCCACTGGATGGAAACTCAGCCAGAATGGAGGGCAGTTTAGCCGGACCAAAGCGAAGAATTTCAGTTTTTAACAACGGCTGCCGACTAAACAATGCTATACCGAAATTATCCTCTCGGGGTTCGGCAACCCAATACGGGTAGCCGTCAGCCAGATCAGCCAATTGCTCCAGCATCCACGGAGTAATTTCCAGCAGCAGAATAAAATCAGGGTCTTCATCAGCGATCGCGTGGCGGACAGCTTCAGGATGGCGATGCTCCGAGTTAATATTGGCCAATAATACCCGGAATACCGGTGCATCATCGCTGACCGCAGCCTCAACGCTAGGCAAGAACCGGGGCATAAGCAGCGATATATTGAGCAAAGCGAACCCGGCAAAAACCGTTGCCCAATGATGCTTGCGCCGGACCACCGCCGACAGCGCGCCCAGACCCAGCACCAGGGCATACTGGACCCGGAAATGGGCCGCCAAGTCGAGTACCCACCCAAACTGGCCAGCAAATCCTATCACGGTGGCCATGCAGGTCAGCATGCTAGCCGCCTCAAGCAATCCAGTCAGATGAACGCGAAGAATAAATGGCATAGACAATAAGGAAAAACCCTAACCCTACTCTAGAATGTCCTTATTTACTCCAAAGTGCCAGGTTTTAATATGTCCCTGCTTGGTAACAGGGGTTTGATCTGCATCTCAAAAGAAGAATAACCCTGACCCAGCGAATTAAATTATAAGTAAGTAATAAAAACCATTACCATCAAAGCGAGGAACCCAATCTGATGAAACATGAGATTACGCGGCCAGTGAAGGCCAAACGTTACGCCAATGAAGGATTAATGCCAGTCGACAAATACAGTTGTCCATACCGTGGCGAGACATCTTGTGTCAGCGCTAGTGGCGGCAGTTACTGCGGTGGCTATGGTGGTGACGCGCCCATTAAAGGCACACAGCTTCATTCAGTTCGATGCCTGGAGGAAAACAACGCGGATTTTGCAGTGTACCACTGGTTAAAAATACCGCGCCGTTTGGCTTATCCCTTATCACATCGTTAGAAGCTCTATTTTTGAGACCCCTATGCCAACAGAAGTGGCATTCATTATAACCATAACATAATCAAGGCCAAGGCTGGCTTACAACACTTAGCGGCAAATCCGGATTTACTCCGGATTTGCCTTTTTTTATGAACTTACTGAACAACTTGGACCCGAACCTTCTGATCATCCCTCCACTCCCCGATGATCTTCTGACCGCCCTCGTAAAGTACTCCCTGGCCATTCTTCCGGCCATTGCGCCATTCACCCTCGTAACGATCCCCACTGCTATAGTAATAAGTACCTTGACCGTTAGGTTGGTCGTTCGCGAATTGCCCCTCATACCGGTCACCGCGGCTGGCGTAAAGATAAACCCCTTGACCATTCTTCCGGCCGTTACGCCATTCACCCTCGTAACGATTGCCGCTACGATAGTAATAAGTACCTTGGCCGCTGATAACCCCATTGCGCCATTCACCGGCATACTTCTCGCCACGCCCAGCATAAACATAGGTCCCTTGGCCATGCATTTTGGCGTTGCGAAAATCCCCTGAATATTCACTACCGTCCGGGTAACGGTAGGTACCTTGACCATTTTCGCAATTGCCACTGAGACAACCGGATGCTTGGCGGCCGATCGTAGCAACCTGGCGTTCCGGTTCACGAGCCGGAGGCTCGGGTTTGGCAATCGGGCGAGATGGTTCCGTTGGCGGAATTGCCGTCGCAACCTCCAATTGACGTGGCAGCACGGCCATAATCGAACTTTCATCACCCGGCGCGAGGTCAACTTTACCAGTCCAAGCGGTATAGCCTTCCTGACTGACCCGGACCCGATAAGAACCAGGAGGCATTTCGATTTCCATCGGCGTTGTACCTATTTTACGGTTATTGATCCATATTTCAGCACCTTCGACATCAGATCGAACCCGTAATTGAGCCGGTGTACCGGGTGGAATCTGCCTCTTTACCGCCGCCTGCCCCGTTTCGTCAAGGAGACCCTGCGGTGAAGTAGTGACCTGCAGGCTGACATTGCCATTGGTTTGACTTTTAGCCACCCGGGTATGGCGATCCTGCACGATAACCTGGGTACCGGGAGCGGCAGCAGGCGGCTGCTCCACAGGCTGCGGTACTGAAACCAAGCTAATGGGCGGTGGCGCGACGGATTCTTTCGGCTCAGGTGCGGGGGACGGCGGTTCTACTTTAGATGGCGAAACTGCAACCGGCTTTGATGACTCAGCCAATGCCAATTGCTGGCGTAACTGCGGCAGTTGAGCGTAATTTGGATCAACAGACTCCATTCGATGGAGAAAGCTTTTAGCCCGCTGGGTATCGCCATCCTGGAGAGCCGATTTCACCAGATCCGCGTAGCGAATGGCGATCTGATCGATTCCAGCCAGGGCTTCAGCATTACCACGATCAAGTTTAAGTGCCTCGTTATAACAATCAGCAGCATTGCCACCCTGCCCTACAGTTAAACGATTAGCTTTCAAATGCGCCTCGCATTCTCGCAACAACGCAACAATTTTGGCGTTATCGTCGACAGACGGCTTAACCGTTGCTGCAACCTGGGCCTCATGCAGTTGCTTACGAACCTCCTGGCGCAATACTAACAACCGTTGATGATCAGGCACTTGCTGCAAACCTTGTTCGATATGCAGCAGGCTGGTTTCATAGGCACGGCGGCGCTGTTCATCCAGCGCTTGAGCCAGGAACTCATCCGCCCAGCCTTGACGTTGTGCAGCCTTGACTTTCTCTTGTTCCTCAGCTTCTTCCTGGCGCCGGGCCGCTTCTTCCTGGCGCTGGAGATCTACCTGTTGCTGCAAAATTTCCTGCTTGAGGTTCAACAAGCCCGGGTGACCGGGCATGGCCTGCAAACCCTGCTCGATATACGCCAAGCTGACTTGCAACGCTCTATCCTGCCGTGCATGCTGAGCCTGCTCAAAGAATTGTTCAGCTTGCAGACGATTCTGGCGTTGCTGCTCCTGCGCTTCCATCCGTCGAGCTTGAGCATCGGCGTCAGCGGTGGGAGTCTCAATTGGCGGTGTCGCAATGACTGATGTGTCCATCGACGGAGGCGAAGCAGGCGCGACAATCGACGAAGATGCCTCCTGAGTCGAAGCCACAGGTGATTGAACCGGCAGGACTGCAGGCGGATGCAAAAAAAACCAGTAGCCGCTAGCCAGCACCGCTCCAGCCAGGACCCCCGCGGATATGCCAATTTTCCAGCCGATCCGGCGACCGGGACGCACGCCGGGGGCGGCAACAGGTCGCATCGGACCCGTCACACTCAGCAGGTCAAAGTCACCTGCTTCGACAGCATCGATAGCGGCAATGACCTCTTGGCCACTCTGAAAACGCTGGTTGGGGTCTTTTTCCAGCAGTTTGTTCAGTAGTGGCTGAAAGCGGCTGAGATATGGCGGCAATTCGGGAACCGGCGACGTCACATGCATCATTGCCAGCGCAAAACTGTCATCTGCCGTGTAAGGCACATTGCCGGTTAGCATCTCGTAGAGCAGGACGCCGAAACTATAGATATCAGCGCGGGCGTCTGCCGTCTGGCCACGGATTTGCTCCGGACTCATGTAGCGCGGGGTGCCGAGCGAAAGACCGGTGCGGGTCATAATCGAACTCGTACCCAAGGTTTTAGCAATCCCGAAATCGGTCAGCACCGGCTGGCCATTCTCCCGGAATAGGATATTCTGGGGTTTGATGTCACGATGGACAATCCCGCGACGATGGGCGTATTGCAAGGCGCCAGCGATGGCCCGGGCAATGCGCAACGCATCGGCAAGCAGCAGACCCTTGCGGATATGCTGTTGCAAGGTACCTCCCGGCAAGTACTCCATGGATAAATAATAATTACCCTCGTGGGACGCAATATCATAGACCGTGACAATGTGTGGATCGCTAAGCTGCGCGATAATGCGGCCTTCACGCAAGAAGCGCTGGGCGAATTCCTCATCGGTGGTCAGGACGGGTTTGATGACTTTCAGCGCAACATGGCGATGCAGTGACTCCTGAATGGCAAGGTAGACAATCGCCATGCCACCCTGCCCGAGTTCACGCTGAATCTGATAACCTGGAATATGCATGTTTAAATCCCGAGAGACCGGTCTCGATAACCGTAACCGGTGGTCTATTCAACCTATTGCGCCGCCCGTTATCGAGCAGGTGCGCTATGATAGGGTTGCGTGGGCCTGAATCTCCGATAACCAACCCCATTAACAGCAAGAGATACTTAAAAGTTCTTCTAGAAAGTTTTAGATAGCAAATCTTGTGCCGCTGTTCCGTACCCAAGGACCATTTTTCCATGTCTGGTAATACCTTTGGCAAGCTATTCACGGTCACTACTTTTGGTGAAAGCCATGGCCCGGCGCTTGGAGCGATTGTGGACGGTTGTCCACCCGGTCTGGAATTGTCCGAGTCCGATTTGCAATCGGATCTCGATCGGCGGCGGCCTGGCAAGAGCCGGCACACCACCCAGCGCCGCGAGCCGGATGCCGTACGCATTCTATCAGGGGTCTTCGAAGGCCGAACGACCGGTGCGCCAATTGGGCTGCTGGTTGAAAACGTCGACCAGCGATCTAGTGATTATAGCGAGATTATGGATCGTTTCCGGCCTGGTCATGCTGACTATGCCTATCATCAAAAGTATGGCTTCCGCGATTACCGGGGTGGCGGGCGGTCCTCAGCACGAGAGACGGCGATGCGGGTCGCTGCTGGCGCTATCGCCCGGAAGTACTTGCGTGAACGCTACGGCGTGGAAATTCGCGGCTACCTGGCCCAGCTTGGGCCGATCCGCCTTACCAAAGTGGTCTGGGAGGAAATCGGCAACAATCCATTTTTCTGCCCCGACCCCGATAAAGTAGCCGAATTGGAAGCGTTCATGGATGCGCTGCGCAAATCTGGCGACTCGATTGGAGCACGCGTCACAGTCGTGGCCAGCGGTGCACCGCCCGGTTGGGGTGAACCGGTATTCGACCGCTTGGACGCTGATATTGCTCATGCCCTGATGAGCATCAATGCTGTCAAAGGTGTAGAAATCGGCGCCGGTTTCACATGCGTTGAGCAACGCGGCACAGAACATCGCGATGAGCTGACTCCTGAGGGATTTTTAAGCAATCATGCTGGCGGCACATTGGGCGGAATTTCCACCGGTCAAGACATCGTCGCCAGCATCGCCTTGAAGCCGACCTCCAGTATCCGCCTGCCGGGACGGACCATTAATCTGCACGGCGAACCAGTAGAGGTAGTGACCAAGGGCCGGCATGACCCCTGTGTCGGCATCCGTGCGACGCCGATTGCAGAAGCCATGATAGCGCTGGTGCTGATGGATCACGCCTTGCGCCACCGCGCGCAGAATCTGGATGTGCGCCCGGTGACGCCCGCAATTGCATCGCCGGTGGATAGGGAACCGAGTTAACTGAACAGCACCTCTACCGCGCCGCTATCCAAGTCATAACGGGCGCCGACGATCTTAAGCCGACCGCTTTCCTCGGCAGCAGACAACACGGGAGATTTCCTCAAGCGTTGCACGGTCAGCGACACGTTAGCCCGCATGGCGTTTTCCGCCAAGTCGCCCATGCCCCAGGACTGCGCTTTTTCGATGGCAGGCCGTAAGCCTTCAACGATATAACCAATATCGCCCGGTTCGGCGCTATGTTCGCCTTTTTTCTTGCTTCGCCGGTGACCCCCACCGCCATGTTCAAGCGCATCAATAGCGGCCTTGACAGCGCCACATCGCTCATGCCCCAGCACAACGATCAGAGGTATTTTGAGTTCGAAACTACCAAACTCGATGCTGCCAATGACCGCTTCGTCCAACACCTCGCCAGCACTGCGAATCACCAGAAGATCACCCAAGCCACGGTCAAAAACCAGTTCCGGCGGCACCCGGGAATCGACGCAGCCCAGAATAGTGGCGAACGGCTGCTGGGAATGGGCGACAGCGGAACGGCGTTGGGGCGAACGATTGGGATCGAGGAACCGGTTAGCGACAAAACGCTGATTACCTTCCATCAGGCGCTGCAAGGCGTCCTGGGGTAGAGTCACCGGCTTTTCAGGGGCGCTGTATCCACCGGCCCCACTGAGTGCCTGCGCAACGTGTGGCGGCATCGAGTCTGGGTCAGGATTGGATTCAGCCACTGGAGGATAGCCCGCACAAGCGGTCAGGGTAGTCGTCAGGGCAGTAGCGCCCGATAGACGCAAGAAATCGCGGCGTGACAGAATATTTTCGGACATGAGGATGCTGATTTTCCCTGTGAGTGAATGATAGGCTTATGGTTGCTACCCGACTTATTGTAAAAGCTTTGCTGGCTATTGGCCGCAGACAACCCCGTATTTTCGCGGAATTGCCGTGTTAACGCCGGCGCTGTACATTCGCCTGTCAGGCTTTTATTTGTTCTATTTTGCTACCTTAGGTGTCCTGTTACCTTATTGGGGGCTGTACCTGCTGGCATTGGGCTTTCAGCCGGCGCGAATAGGCGAATTGCTGGCCATCGCGCAAGTGACCAAACTGATAGCACCCAATCTCTGGGGCTGGCTGGGTGACCGGACTGGTCAGCGTATCCGCATCGTGCGCTGGGCCTGTCTGGCAACGGCATTGTGCTTCGCTGGAGTCTATATTGCTGACGGTTCGTATGGCCGCTTAGCGCTGGTCACGCTGCTATTCAGTTTCTTCTGGAATGCAGCGCTGCCTCAATTCGAGGCAGTCACCCTTAATCATCTGGGTGAACATGTCCACCGCTACAGCCGGGTGCGGCTCTGGGGTTCCGTGGGGTTTATTGGCGCAGCAGTAGGCATGGGGCCGGTGGTAGAAAATTGGGGGGTGGCAACAGTGCCCGCGGCGCTACTGGGCTTGTTCGCAGCGTTATGGTTGAACAGCCTAGCTGTGCCGGAATCAGTACAGGCACCAGACTCCTATCCAACGCGGCCGATCGGTCAAGTACTGCGCCAACCGGCAGTCATCGCCTTTTTTACCGTCTGTTTTCTGAATCAGGCCGCCCATGGACCTTATTACGGTTTTTTCTCGCTGTATCTGGAAACTTTTGGCTATTCGCGAGAATTGATCGGGCTGATGTGGGGACTGGGGGTCGCAGTAGAGGTCGGTATGTTCATCTTCATGCACCGCTTGCTGCCACGCTTTGGACCGCGACGGCTCCTGCTGGCGGCGCTGATCATGGCAGCGCTGCGCTGGTTGCTAATTGGTCATTTTGCTGCTGATCTACCCATACTACTGTTTGCTCAGACATTGCACGCTTTCACTTTTGGGGTATTCCATGCAGCATCCATTCATCTCGTTCATCAGTTTTTTCCTGGGGCGCTGCAAGGGCGCGGCCAGGCGCTCTACAGCAGTTTGAGCTTTGGCGCCGGTAACGCCGTGGGTAGCCTCGCTGCTGGCTACCTATGGGAAGGGTTGGGACCAGCGATGATGTTTGACCTGGCGGCAGCTTTGGCCATACTGGGCGGGCTGGTGGCGTGGCGGCGGTTGTGGCCATAAGCATAGTTTCTACGCGACGCCAGCACCCTTCGCCTGTAAATCGGCGTGATAGGAGGAACGCACCAGCGGGGCCGACGCAACGTGCGTAAAACCCATCGCCTCACCGTCCACCCGTAATTGCTCAAATTCCTCCGGCGGCACATAGCGCACGACCGGCAAGTGATGAACGCTAGGTTGCAGGTACTGACCCAACGTCAGCATTGTTACATCGTGCGCGCGCAAATCACGCATGACCTCGCGAATTTCCTCCAGCGTTTCCCCCAACCCCAGCATCAATCCTGACTTGGCCGGGACCTGCGGATGCCGCGCCTTAAAACGCTGGAGCAGTTCCAGTGAAAACCGGTAATCCGCGCCAGGCCGGGCCTGCCGGTACAGACGCGGCACGGTTTCCAGATTGTGATTGAACACGTCCGGCGGCTCTCGCTCCAGGATATCCAACGCCACGTCCATGCGCCCGCGAAAGTCGGGGGTCAACGCCTCGATAACGATCCCCGGTTGCGCCGCACGCACTGCCCGGATGCAGTCCACAAAATGCGCAGCGCCACCATCGCGTAGATCGTCCCGATCCACCGAAGTAATCACCACATACTTCAAACCCATCGCCGCCACGGTGCGCGCCAGATTTTCCGGTTCCTGCGCATCAAGCGGATTGGGCCGGCCATGCCCCACATCGCAGAACGGGCAACGGCGGGTGCAAATATCGCCCATGATCATAAACGTGGCCGTGCCGTGACCGAAGCACTCGCCAAGATTCGGGCAATTAGCCTCTTCGCAAACCGTGTGCAGACGATTGTCCCGCAAGATTTGCTTCAATCGCTGCACTTCTGGCGTACCGGGGAACGGCGCGCGAATCCAGGCTGGCTTGCGGGTCCGCTGCTTGGGATCGGCTGGCGCAATCTTGACCGGAATACGGGCAACCTTCTCAGCGCCACGCAACTTCTCACCGGCTACGCGGGGCGTAGATTTAACGAGAGCAGGTTCGGCAGAGGTGGCGATGGAATCATGAAGAACTGTCGGTTCAGACATAGCCGTTTCCTGTAAAAAGGGGAATTTAACCCATTGCAATGGGTCGGTCCGGATCACGAATCCACTCGCTCCAGGAACCTGCGTACAACCGTGAACCACTCAGTCCAGCGGCTTCCATCGCCAGCAGATTATGGCAGGCGGTCACTCCCGAACCGCAGCTATGCACCGCCGCGGCCGGAGGATACTTGCCCAAAGCATTTGCAAATCGGGTTCTTAGTTTGGTGAATGGCAGAAAACATCCATCTGAAGCCAGATTATCTTCGGCCGGCAGGTTGACCGAACCGGGGATATGCCCGGCGACGGGGTCAATCGGCTCCATCTCCCCACGATACCGGACCGCTGAACGTGCATCGATGATCAATGCATCGGGCGATAGCACCATCACCTGTTCCGTGGCTACCCATAATCGATCATCCGGCCCACCAAGGAAAGCAACGGGTTGGATCAGGGGTAAGCCGGTGGTCAATGGCAATCCTGCCCGCTGCCAGACCGGAAAACCACCATCTAACACCGCAACCGCCTGATGCCCAAGCCAACGCAGCAACCACCACAACCGCGCTGCCAGCATTCCGCCTGCATCATCATAGGCGACGACTTGGACCTTGTCACCGATACCCCACGCACTCAACCGTTGTGCCAGCCGTGCTGGATCCGGTAGCGGGTGCCGGCCCGTCATTGGGGTGATGGGACTCGACAAATCTTCGTCCAGATGCGCATAGCGGGCACCAGGAATATGATTTTTCTGGTAGGCACGCCGGCCCGCCTCCGTATCCATAAGGCTAAAGCGACAGTCCACAACCACCCATTGGGGATCAGCGAGGTGGACATGCAAGGTGTTAGCATCAATGAGAGCGCTATAGGTCATGAGCCAGCCGTGAATGGTAGACGTCGAATCTCTGGAAAATTACTGCTTATCTGATCCTGGATTCTCGCCATTGTACAGCGCCTGCAATCGAATCAAATCGGATAACGATCCAGCCTGAAGCTTTTCCATCACCCGCTTGCGATGGATTTCCACGGTAGAGATACTAATACCCAGTTCAGCAGCGATCACTTTGTTGTACTGGCCAGCCACCACTCGCTCTAGCACTTCCCGCTCGCGCGGCGATAGCAAAGCTATCCGAACCGCTGCCTCGTCGCGTTGCGCCTGCCGGCAACGTTCCTGAGCATCAAGCGCCAATGCTTCGTGAATCCGGTTCAGCAAGTTCTCTGTTTGAAACGGTTTTTCGACAAAGTCGAATGCGCCTGCCTTCATAGCACGAATCGCCATCGGCACATCGCCATGGCCTGTGATGAAAATAATTGGAATCTTCTGATTCAGCGCTTGCAGGTGCTTTTGCAAATCCAGACCACTCATACCAGGCATCCGTACGTCCAACAGCAGGCAACCGGGCCGCTGGATCGCGTCGGATTCCAGAAAATCGACAGCGCTGGAAAAAGCCTCCACCGCCAACCCGTTAGCGCGCAATAACAATCCTACTGAATCGCGGATGGCTTGATCATCATCAATGAGAAAAACGGTCGGAATCAGGTTCATAGCTGAAATACACAGGATAAGCTGTCACTGAAATCGGCAGGGTAAAGTGAAAGGAAGCACCCCGATCCAGATTTGGTGTCGCCCACAATTGCCCACCCTGGGCTTCAATAATTGAGCGGCTCACTGACAGCCCCAAACCCATGCCTCCGGGTTTAGTGGTGAAAAAAGGCTGGAACAACCGCTCGACAGCTTCTTCGCTGAAGCCATAGCCGGTATCACGGATGGTAACCAGCGCCACATTCGAACTGAGTAAACTCGTCTGAATCGTTAATTCATGCGGCTCCTGCGACTCCTGCATTGCTTCGATGGCATTGCGCATCAAATAAAGCACCACCAGCTGGATTTGCAAATCATCTGCCAGCACCGCAGGCAGGGATTCTGCCAGCTCCAGCTTCAAATTCAGTTTGGCTTGGCGCAATTCGAGCTGCGCATAGCTGATGACTGCATGAATGACGGTGTTAAGGTTCAGCACAGTCTGCGCAACGGTATGCCGCCGCACCAACTCAAGCAGATGGCGGATAATCTCACCGGCGCGTAAACCTTGATTGACCACTTCCTCAAGAGCGCCTGTGACTTCACGAGGATCGGCTTTACCTTGCCGTAACAGAGTCAAACAGGCTTGCGTGTAGGCAACGATAGCCGCCAATGGCTGGTTCATTTCATGCGCTAGATTAGAGGCCAATTCGACGGCCAGGCTAAGCCGCGAGGTCCGTGCTAACTCCACCTGCTGCTGGCGCAACTGATCATCCGCCAACTTACGAGCAGTGATGTCCTCTGCTAGTCCAGCGATACGATAGACATGGCCGGTCTCGTCACGCACCGGAAAGCCACGATCCCAAACCCAACGCACGGCGCCATCAGGCCGCACGACCCGGTACTCTTCATTCAAGTAGCCACACTGAGTTTTCGCCACATGCGCCGCATGAATACGCAAGCGGTCGTCAGGATGAACCGCTTCCAGCCAATCCAACGGTCGTTCGTACAGGTTGGTCACAGATCGTCCCCAAATCTCTTCATAGGCGGGACTGATATAGAGAATACGTTCTTCAACGATGCCATAAACCCAGAACACTTCCCGGACATGCTCAGCCAGCTGACGAAACCGCTCCTCACTATCGCGCAAGGCAATTTCAACCCGGATGCGGGCTGCAAATTGCTGTTCCATGGTGTGATTGATCGCCTGCAGTTCCGCTGTCCGTTCTTGTACCCGGCTTTCCAATTCATCGCGTGCTCCACGCAAACGGTCCTCAACGTATTCATGCATCCGGCGAGCACGGCGGGCGTTACGGGTATGGGCGGATAGCAACCCGTACAGAAGGCCGCCACTGATGACGACACCCACGCCATTTTTCAACAGGCTAGGCATTGACGATAACGTAGTGCGGCTGAAACCAATCACTAGCAATAGATCATCGGCCATCAGCCAGAGCAGGCCAAGAGCGATATAGAGCAGACTAAGGGAAGCAGGAGAATCGTAACGGCGCAGACCTTCAAACCAAAGCTGAACCATTCGTCCGAGGAACCATCGTTCATTGCCCTCCTCTGCTGACCGGAAGCGCGTGGGAAGCAAGGATCGAGCGCCCAAAACCTGACCTCTCTAACCCGTTTCAATAGACAGTGCGATCGGTGCACTTTCAGGTAGATCGGCGTTGCCAGCCACCGGCAAGGTGAAGTGGAAGGTCACCCCGGAACCGGGATTAGAGGTAACCCACAACCGGCCACCATGTGCCTCAACGATAGATTGGCTGATCGGCAGTCCCAGGCCAAGACCCTGAGGTTTGGTCGTAAAAAAAGGATACAGCAATTGACTGAGGACACCGGGTTCCAGGCCAGGACCGTTGTCTTGAACTGAGATTTCCACCACCCCCTGATCAAGATGCGCAGAGACTAGAATCATGAATATTCCTTTTCTGGCATCCATAGCATCCATGGCGTTGCGTACCAGGTTAAGAATCACCTGCTGGATCTGTAGCGCATCGGCTAATACCAACGGCAATGCTGGAGAGGCCGCATAGCGGATGCGGACGGCATGGCGCTGGGCTTCAAGATTGAGGAAATCAGAAATTTCGTCAAACAAGTCATTAACATGCACGGGGACATACTGGGGTTTGCTCCGGCGGGCGAAGTGGCGGATCTGTTGGATGATGGCGCCGGCCCGTGCACTCTGAGCGGCAATTTTCTCCAGTGTCTCCCGCAACTCATCCCATTCAAAGGAACGGTTGCGCAATCGCGCCAAGCCAGCATCGGTGTAGAGCATAATGGCGGTGATCGGCTGATTGATCTCGTGGACCAGTCCAGAGGCCATTTCTCCCAGGGTATTAAGGCGTGAAGCGTGCGCCAACAAGGCTTGTTGCCGTTGTGAAGCAGCCGCCATGCGCTCCTGCTCCAATGCACCACCGATCCATTGAGCCATCAATTGAATCAGCTCCCGATCCACGGTGGTGAATGGCGTGGCACGCGGTTGGCGGTCTGAGAAATTCAACGTTCCATAGAGTGAACCATTCACCCACACCGAAACACCCAGATAGGCTTCCAGCCTGGATTTTTGGTAGCAGGGATGATAGCGCTGGACGCTAGCCGCAGCATGTTCGAAACCCAGCGGCCCTTGGGCGCGGAGGGTATCGCGGCAATAGGTATCGCCCAAGTCTAAGATATCACCTGGATTAATCTCGCCGCTAGGCGATTGCACTTGAACAATCTCATAGCAATTACCTTCGATTCTGGCCAGGATGCCGGTGGCCAACCCAAACCGCTGACAACCCATCACCAGCATCGCCCGCATTCTTTCGGCACAACGCACGGAGGAGGAGATTACCCGATACAGCTCCCGCATCGCTTCTACACTGTCCATCAACGCTATCTGCTGTTCGGCCAATTGCCGATGGTCTTGCTCGGCATGTTCCTTAGCAGTAAGGGAAGATTGGATTAATGCCTTATTTCTAAGCGTCAACCGCAGGGACTGGTTCAGAGTTTGATAGCCATGGTGCGCAATCCCCACTGCCAGCAACAAATACAGCAGACTAGCAACCCCTAAGGTGATGTGAATTGGATCATTTTGCCATAGCAACCAGAGGATCGGCGGCAAGGACAGCGCCAAGGCATAAGCAAGGTAAGCTTTCAGCACTGGAGTTAGCGTCAATAACCCGCTCATCAAGATACCGCCCAGTACCAGAACAATGAGTACATCGTAGATTAAGGAAGGCGAGTAGATCAGCAATAACACAGCCCCTCCCCAACTTACCCCGCTCGCCAGGCAAGCCCAGACGTAGCGAACGGCCCAGCGGGTTGCATCCTCCTCCGGATGAGGGCAGCGCTGAAAGATGAAGATCAACGTCAAACGGATAACAACGCTCACTTCCAGCAGCACCAGCCAGATCAACAGCACAGAAGAGGGAATGGCGTTCCAGACGCTGAAAACCAGCGCGGGCGCGATCAACAAACTAACGACGACATCCAACGGGATCCGTGCGTACAGCCGCTGCACTTGTTGAATGCCGGCACATTGCGCACCGGGATCAGGGGCAGGATCGGGAAGCACGGTGATTTTTATAGGGTCTGGGACGGGCGCGGCGCATCAGAATGCGGCTCCTGATTGAATGCATTTTGATCTTCCAGCGCCGGTTGGACAGGCGCCACCGTATAGACGGACTCGACCGTATACTCACCTTCAAGGTCATGCAGCGTGCTCGCCTGCGCCTGGCGCGCCAACCGGCGGAACTGCCACCACAACCAGCCGGCAAACGCCAGCCCCGCTGTCAACAGCAAGACGAATAGCAGCGAAGCGGTGATAAAGCCAGCCACAAGGGTCACGACAGTCGCCAATGCAACACCCAAGCGACCCAGCCAGGACGGTTTGGTTGAGGGTAGCGTATTCATAAATGAGCGCCCCAAAACCACCAAATGATCAAGCCAATCAGGCCCAATCCAGCCAGATTGACGATGAAAGTGGTCATCGTGGATTACCTCCAGGCAGATCCGGTGGCCGAAACCCCCGTAATCGGTTGGCATTGCTGACGACGGTCAAGGAGGATAGCGCCATAGCCGCGCCAGCCAGCATTGGGTTCAATAATAGCCCGGTTGCGGGATAAAGCACCCCGGCTGCCAATGGAATACCCAAGGTATTGTAAATGAAGGCGCCAAATAGATTCTGCCGGATGTTACGCATAGCAGCCCGCGATAGCGCAATGGCGTCGGCAATGCCATGCAAGGAGCCGCGCACCAAGGTGATGCCCGCACTTTCAATAGCAATATCAGTTCCCGTACCCAGCGCCAAGCCCACATCGGCCTGGGCTAGCGCTGGAGCATCATTGATGCCATCCCCGGCCATGCCCACCACCTCCCCTTGAGATTGCAACTCAGCAATGACGCTGGCCTTGTGCACGGGCAATACTTCAGCATGAATCCGCTCGATCCCGGCTTGTGCAGCAATGGCCCGAGCGGTAGCAGTATGATCACCGGTCAGCAGCACGACGTTTAAACCGAGCTGCCGCAAGCGGGCAATAGCAGCGGCGGAGTCCGGTTTCAACGGATCGGCTACCGCAACAATGCCGGCCGCCTGACCATCGGCAGCGACGAAAATAGGTGTCTGTCCCGCAGCGGCCAGGCGTTCCGCCTCAGCCTGGAGCAAAGTAGTATCGATCCTCTGCATGTCCAGCCACTGGCGATTACCCGCCAGTACCGTCCGTCCATTCACTGCGCCGCGAGCACCATGACCGGCAATAGCTTCAAACTGTTCTACAGCGGGAATGGCTAAGCCGCGTCCGCGGGCGGCATCGAGAATGGCCTGGGCCAAAGGATGTTCGGAACCGGTTTCCAAGCCCGCAGCCAGCACGAACACTTCATCCTCGCTGAAGCCTGCGGCGGCGATGATCGTGGTCACGGTGGGCCGCCCGGTAGTCACTGTGCCGGTCTTATCCAGCACCACCGTGGTCAATTGTCCGGCTCGTTGCAAGGCTTCACCATCGCGGATCAGGATACCGTATTCCGCAGCCTTGCCGACCCCGGCCATGATGGAAATCGGCGTAGCCAATCCCAGCGCACAGGGACAGGCGATGATCAACACGGTCAAGGTAGTGACTAGCATATAGCCAGCCCGGGGTTCAGGGCCGAAGTTGAACCAGGCGAGTGCGGTCAACATGGCAACAATCAGCACCGAGGGGACAAAGACCGACGCGACCCGGTCAGCCAGCCGGCCAATCGGTGGTTTGCTATTCTGCGCCTGGCGCACGCTGGCGACGATGTGCGCAAGCACGGTATCCTCACCCACCCGGATAGCGCGGAATACAAAGGTGCCGGTTTTATTTAAAGCGCCGCCCGTGACCGGATCGCCCGCCTGTTTAACAACCGGAAGCGGTTCGCCGGTTAACATGGATTCATCCACTGTGGACTGACCGCTGACAATATCGCCATCTACTGGAATTTTTTCGCCAGGACGGACCCGGATTAACGCGCCGGGCTGCAAGGTTTCAATGCGCACATCCCGCTCTTGGTCTCCTTCAACCAGCCGGGCAGTTTTCGGCTGCAGACCAAGCAGGCGCTGGATAGCGGCAGAGGCCTTGCCGCGCGCCCGGCTCTCCAAGGCGGCACCGAGGTTAATCAGAGCGATAATCGTCACTGCAGCTTCGAAATAGGCGTGTTGCGCCAGACTGGGCACACTCGCTGGGAACAACGCAACCAGCATCGAGTAGCACCAAGCGGCACCGGTACCCAAAGCAATCAAGGTGTCCATATTAGCGTTATGGTGGCGGAACTGCCGCCAAGCGCCCGTGAAGAAATGGCCACCACTGTAGATCATGACGGCGAGAGTCACCAATCCAGCACTGATCCAGAAAGCCTGACCGGCAGACGTGGCCACCACCGGCAACCAACCGGCCATTTCCGCGATCATCAGCGGTGCGGCCAACGCACCAGCAGCAATGGTATTGCGGATCAATCGCTGATAATGCGCGTGTTCGGCGGCATCGCGTTCAGCTTCAGCAGCGGCATCCTTAAGTTCAGCGGCATCGTAGCCAGCAGCACGAATCGCCTGGATCAGGGTAGGTAAGGGCACATCACCGCTCACCTGGGCAGTGCGCTCAGCGAAGTTGACATTGGCTGTAGTTACACCGGGTGCGCTGCGCAGAGCGTTTTCCACAGCAGCCACGCAACCAGCGCAGCTCATACCGGTCACGGCCAGCCGGCGGGAAAGAGTGTGCGATACTGCCATTGAGTTTCCTTTTAGCTACCAAAAATCGGCCAATTGGGCAGTTTCCCATGCGGCATGTTGTACCAGCCAGTCATCCCGCCCATGTCGAATCAGTTCAAGATTAAAACGGTACAGATCGGCATTCAGACCCGCCAGTTCATCAGCACTCGCCACAGGGCGGCTGGCTAACGCCGCCATGACAACCACCAGCGCCCGTTCCGGTTCGGGAAATTCAATAACCTGAATCCGAGTAAGCACATGAATTGATTGATTTCGCAGAATATGCAAGTGAATTAAGCCTTCTATCGCCTTACGGTCGTTACCATGAATATCAACATAGTCCTTAGCGATCAACGACCGCAGCTCACGGGCATTGCGTTCTTCAGCAGCAATCTGCACCTTGGCGACAAAGGTCTGAATTTCAGTTTCAGGTGACTCCGGGCTCTCTCCACAGGCAGTTAGCACCAGCGCCAAGGTCAACCCTCCTACAGTGGTCCACCATTCACTTAGTCCGCGCATCGCGCCCGCTCCGGATTACAATGCATACTTATCTGAATTGACCCTCTCAACACGGACGCCCCCATCATGAACTATCGATTCGAAGTGCTTGATAAAACAATCAGCTACAGCGGTTTCTTCCGTATGGAGAACTACCGGCTGCGCCATGAACTGTTCGCGGGCGGCTGGAGTCCTGAAATTACCCGCGAATGCTTGGAACGCGGCCATGCTGTTGCCGTTCTGCTATATGACCCTGATCATGATCAAGTAGTTTTACTGGAACAATTCCGGGTTGGAGCGCTGGAGTTTCCTGGGGGACCCTGGCTGCTGGAAATCGTGGCCGGCATCATGGACGACCCCAAAGAAACGACCGAGGAGGTAGCGCGGCGCGAGACGGTCGAGGAAGCGGGCTGCCTGTTGTTGGACCTCATTCCCATCTGCCATTACCTGGTCAGCCCCGGTGGCACTTCCGAGAGCATCACCCTGTTTTGCGGCCGGGTGGATACTTCCCAAATCAGTGGATTGCAAGGAGTCGCCGAGGAGCATGAGGATATCCGGTTACATGTGATTTCCCGCTCTGAAGCATTGGACTTGCGCAACACTGGACGCATTAACTCTGCCGCACCGATCATTGCCTTACAATGGCTGGAACTGAACCGGGCCAAGTTACTGGAGCGTTGGGGATTGACTTCGGCCTAAATTCCCAGCCACCGCAGATCGGGATCGGTCTGCGAGCGGCTCCAAAGCGTGTGAAACAACTCCAGGAGTTCCTTCATGCGCTCGCTGGGCTGGGATTCATAACTGCCTATCAGGCGGCGGGGATCGCTGAAACGCAGCCATGCTTGTTCATCCACGATAGCAAAAGCTTGGCCCAGCTCCGGACGATGCGGCATTTCCTCGCGATTTGGCGTGCGCAGAAGCAAGGTGCTGGTGAGCCGCTCACCCAGCCGCGCTAACCGCGGGCAGTCATTACGCCACTCCCGCGCTAGTGGCAGCACCAGATGCAGCCGCAACTTGGGCTGGTCCGCCACCCTGCTACGGATGGTATCAATCACTTCAGGATCGCCGTACAAATCGGAGCGCACCAGCGGCGTGTACAGATAAAGGGTACGCCGCATACCCTCCAACAACTCCAGCAAAGCACGCCGGCTATCCTCCAAGCCGTCCAGCGAAATCGAGGCCACCCCGTTGTCATTTGCCATCACTCTTACCTCGCTGGTTGATGTTTATACATGCTGGTTAATGACTTACACTGTCATACCTTTCTCGCTTGAGCAGCAGCATTGCCAGCATAATTGGCTGGGGTCAGTTCCAACAGGCGTTGTTTTGCCTCGTCGGGAATGGCCAGATTAACGACAAAGGCCTGCAAGGTCTCCCGATCCACCCGGTGACCACGGGTCAGCGCCTTGAGTTTCTCATAAGGCTGGTCGATGCCATAACGGCGCATGATGGTTTGAATTGGCTCGGCTAGCACTTCCCAATTAGCGCCCAGATCGACTTCCAGCGCCGCCACATTCACTTCCAGCTTACCGATACCTTTTAGCGCCGACTGGTAAGCAATCAAGGTATGCGCCAATCCGACGCCCAAGGTCCGTAGCACTGTCGAATCGGTCAAATCCCGCTGCCAGCGCGACACCGGCAGTTTAGCCGCTAAGTGCGCCAGCAACGCATTGGCCACTCCCAAATTACCCTCGGCGTTCTCGAAGTCGATGGGATTGACCTTGTGCGGCATGGTCGAAGAGCCGATCTCGCCAGCCACCGTGCGTTGCCGGAAATAACCAATGGCAATGTAACTCCAAATATCGCGGCAGAAATCCAGTAGCACTGTATTCATGCGCATCACGGCATGAAAAAACTCCGCCATGTAATCATGCGGCTCGATCTGAATCGTGTAGGGATTCCAATCCAGCCCCAAATCCTCGGTAACAAAGCGGCGGGCAACCTCTTCCCAATCCACCTCCGGGTAA
This sequence comes from Proteobacteria bacterium UBA2383, assembly GCA_002343485.1. Classification (GTDB taxonomy): domain Bacteria; phylum Pseudomonadota; class Gammaproteobacteria; order Competibacterales; family Competibacteraceae; genus UBA2383. Next base: position 38,877 of record DDST01000156.1, on the reverse strand, counting down.
GCCGTTAGATGCGCGTTGTAGTTGCCGACTGCGCCGTTGATTTTTCCCAGCAGCGGTGACGCCACCAATTGCGCCCGCTGCCGTTTCAACCGGTAGGCAACATTGGCCATTTCCTTACCCAGCGTCGTCGGCGAGGCCGGTTGGCCATGGGTGCGCGCCAACATCGGTTGATCTGCGTACTGATGCGCCCACCGGGTGATGGCGTCAATAATCTCATCCAATCCCGGTAACAACGCCTGGGTACGCGCCTCGCGCAGCATCAGCGCGTAAGCCAGATTGTTGATGTCTTCAGAGGTGCAGGCGAAGTGAATAAACTCGCTGACTGCTTCCAATTCGGCGTTGCCAGCGATGCGCTCCTTGAGCAGATACTCCACTGCCTTCACATCGTGGTTGGTGGTACGCTCGATATTCTTAACCCGCTGGGCATCGGCTAAGGCGAAATTCTCCACGAGTCCATTAAGGATATGGATGGCCGATGCACTCAAGGGTGGAACTTCAGGGATGCCGGGATGCCGGGCCAGGGCTTGCAACCAGCAGACTTCGACCTGTACCCGGTGGCGAATCAGACCGTATTCGCTGAATATCGGTCGCAGGCCGGCAGTTTTATCGGCATAGCGGCCATCGATGGGGGAAATCGCGGTAAGCGTAGTGAGTTCCATGGTTATACCCGGAATCTTGCAACAAAAGTGATAAGGAAAAAATAGCAGATAAACGGCTATCGACGCGCGCGGACCATCACTGCACCTAGGATAATTGCCCCACCGAGCAAGGCCCAAGCTCCTGGTTTCTCGCCCATCATCAGGAACACCCAGACCGGATTTAATACCGGCTCGATCATCGGAATCAGAATACCCTCGACGGCGCGGACATGACGCAACGCCAACGCAAACAGAATATAGGGCAGACCCAGTTGCACCACACCCAGTAGCGCCAGACCAATCCAACTCGACAGATCCGGCATGGACTGGAACATGAACGGCAAGCCGATGGCTCCCGCCAGCAGGTTGCCCAATAGCAACGAAGATAGCGCGGAACCGTCTTTTTGCCGGCGCATGAACAGCGCCATCCAACCGAAGCAGAAACCATCGATCAAGGCAATGATATTGCCCCAATAACCTGTCAGGGTCAGGTCATCCAGGAAAAACAGAATCATACCGCCTATCATCACCAGCAGAATCAACCAGTCACGACGGCTGACCTGCTCGCCGAGAAACCACGGGCTAAATAGGATGACATAAAGCGGCGCGGTGTATTGCAACAGAATAGTATTGGCTGCCGTGGTCATTTTATTGGCAACCACGAACAGCACCACCGTACCGGCATAGGCTAACGCTCCACCGATTTGCTCGAATGACCCATCGATGTTCAGCTCACGGCGAAACACCGCCCATATCAAGGCGGCACCGATCAGGCTCCGCATCCCGGCAATCGCAACCGGATTCCACTCGATCCACTTAATTAATACCCCGCCAAGGCTCCAAAACAGCGCCGCTGCCAATAGCATCAACACAGCACGGCGATGAATAGCAGCCGGTTCAGGCAGAGCAGTTTCAGGTTCAGGCAACACTGCCGCTGTCAATTCAGTATTAGGAATTAACAGCGGGGGGGCAACCGGTGATGGTTCGACCGTAAAGGCTTCGGAAACAGGCAATGATGATTTGCTCAAAGTTAACTCGGCTTCCTATTTCTGAGCACACGTGTAAATACAGTAGGTGTTACGTCCGTTCTTCTTGGCTTGATACATTGCCTCATCCGCCTGCTTGAATAATTGCTCTTGTTTGATTCTTATGTCTCTGAATATGGCAATACCGATACTGGCACCGATTTGTGCCGTCTGCCCTTCACCAAGATCGATAGGCTTCGCAACACTTGCAATGATGTTTTGCGCGATTCTCTCAAGTATTCGAGGTTGGTCAATGTAATCCAAAAATAAAACGAATTCGTCACCACCAAGCCGCCCGATCAAATCCGATTTGCGCACGATGCCTTTCAATAGGCGGGCGAAGTAAGTCAAAATCTGGTCACCCGCATCATGACCGTAGGTATCGTTGACCTGCTTGAAGAAATCCAGATCAACCATCATCAAAGCTGACCAAAAATCCGATTTTTCATAACCTTTATTGAGCCGTTCTTGAAGTTTTAACTCGAATCCCAAGCGATTCAAAATCCCAGTTAGAGCGTCAGTCATAGCCGCTTTTTTGGCAGCAGTTTCGATCAATTTCCGATCAGTAATATCGTTCGCCACGCCTTGAAATACCACATCTTCAATCCGGCTAAGGGTCATATGAATCCAACGATCAGGGCTGCCATGTTTGCCAACCAATTTGATATCCTTCTGAACGTTTTTGTTCTCATCGAGACAAGCTTTAATCATGTCCCGCACTTGTTCTTCATCATTGTTAAAAAAACTGGCTACCCGAGAAATAGGATCGATTTCTCCGCACCCCACTGCTTGCATAATTTCCCGGCAGGCTGGATTGTAAGAGAGCATTCTGCCATGTTGATCGACAAGAAAAATCCCAGTATCGGCATGTTCGAAGATTGAACGAAATTTTCGCTCTTCGATTTCGCGTTGCAACCGTAGATTCCGTTCCTCGTTGAGCAAGCTGACTAAGCGGGTAATCATGCGATTGATATAGTTCACTAACCCGCCCAACTCATCGTGCTTATGCCGCCGATGCGGATAAGCGAGAATTTTCCCTTGTTCAACGGGCAGATCATGCAAATTATCGGAAATCAGCTTAATCGGCCGGGTAATCAATCTATATACCACCAGCACTACAGTGGCCCCAACTGCAAGGATCTGCACCATCAACAGGATACCAATAAAATATGAAGCTTGGATAACTTGGTTTTTCAGTTCTATGGGATCGGCCGCCAACAGTATTTCCCCAACCATTTCATCAGGATTGAAGGGAGAAACCAACTGGCGGCGAATAAAATCGGTTCGATTTTCTATAGCCAAATCATCGATGCTACCCGGCTTGGTATGCCGGACGGCTTCCGCTAATAATGTTTCTCCAGCACGGATGATAATCCGTTCCACAATCCGGTTGCTCAGTAATCCTTGGCTGACCTCGCTGGCTAGTTGCTGATCCTGTAGAAAACAGGCGATGCTTGCAGAGCGTTCAACGGTATCTAACAATTGCCTTAGTTGATTTTGGGCACGGCCGGTTTCTCGCTCAACCGCCAACATATTACCCCACCATAAAAAGATAATACCGACGAAGGCTACTACCGCCAAAATCCATAGGGTAGCACGAGTCACGAGGCTGATTGGTTGGGACATTGGCACGAAGATATAAAAGGCGCAAATTGGGATTAGTCTGTCAGAATATAGACGATCTTTACGCGCGGATCGACTTTAGCCCGCTCGATATAACCAATGGCGCCTTTATTGTTTTCAATAATATCCAGCACTTCCTCGACTGCTTCGGCCTGGCGGGGTGGCGATCCCTGCCCCGAGAAATACAAGCGCGCCCAATAAGAGTTGATTTCGGCCAGTTGCTTGTTGACCAAGCGGGTATAGAACTGCTGCTTCTCAGCATTTGGACCCGCGAGATCGACAGTTAACGCTGTGGCTCCAGAAGGTAGTTTTTTCTGACGGCCCAAAAAGAGATTGACGACTTCAGCCTTGGTCAATTGCTCAACGCCACTTTGCGGGTTAACGATTACCGCAAGATCGTCAGCGCCAGCAGTGAGGCTTGCGCTGAGCGCTAAGCCAAGCAACCCCCCAATCTTGACCCAAGCCTGCTTCGGAAATCCGTTGCCAAAACCGCAAAGTAAAAATCGTCGCAATTTTGAACAGCACATAATAGGTCCCCCGTCCTAGAACACGAAGTCAAATGTGGCGCTGAGCACCGCCGCCTGCCCGTCCCAGTCCGGCTCTGGATCGACCCATAGTATGGATGGATTATCGCGGCTATCAATCCAATCCAGTTGCAGCTTGAAATCCGCATTTTGGGCAAAATCATAGCGCACACCCAGGGAAAACGTCTCCTGATTGACTTGGTTGAACGAGAATGCTTGAGCAACTCCAGCATTGATAGCCTCAAAAGGCAGGCTGTTTGGCAGACCGGTTGTATATTGAGGATCTTTAGATTTTATTCTGGAATAAACCAAATAAGGGGTCCATGGGCCGATCCGATAGCCGATCGATAAATAACCTGCAGTATTATTGGAAGACATAGCCAGCTCGGATGAGAGGTGACTCATCATCAGTTGACTTTGCAATGGACCATTATCGTAAGCAACGCCTGCGCTGAAGATATCAAAGTGCTTTCCAGCTGAACTCATCTCTTGGGCGAGAGTAACCGCCTGAGGAACACCCGTGCTCCGCAACGCATTTAGTAATGGCTCAATGGAACCTTCATTTTCCAACCGCACGGCTGCATAACCCACTCGGAACAGCCAGTGAAGGTGCTGATACTCAAGATGCCCTCCTACAGCAGTGGAACCGTTTAAAGAATACTCACTTCCTTTTGCTCCAGGAAGAGTTTCATGCAACTGTCCTGCATACAGTTTACCTCGCAACACTCCATCACCGAACCCTCGTGTTGCGGTCAAATCAAGCCCATCAATGTACGAATTAAATAACTGGCCAAAATAATCCACTGGTGGCCGAACCCAAAGGTAAGCATACCCGACATCGCGAGAGTCAGCTTGCAAGTAGATATCAGTGCCTAACCGCCCAGCGCGAACCTGCACGTTTGGATTGATCGCGTATTTGAGGAAAGCCCAGGTGACTTCCGGACGATAACTACCGTCATAGCGGTATTTACTAACCAATTGCAGGGTACTTGAGAAATCCTCGCGAGGCTTCCAAGTCCCCTGTAATCCCAAGCGTGAATCGATCGCCCAATCGACGCCATTGCCACGGGCACCCTTAGGTTGGGAGATATCGCGGATAAATCCTGCCTCATCATCGAAGTTATAAGGTCCGCCCAATGTGCCAAAGCCGCTCAGAGAGAAGGTTTTACTACCTAACGGGAGTTCCGCCAGGACGATGGGTGAACACCAGAATCCAATGAGGACAAAAACCAGAAACTGCCTTGAAAAACGGTTCAAGAGGTTTGCCTCCAGAAAAAGTTTTAATACTGTCTCCCAGGCTGCCTAACCACCCAAGTAGGCATCTCGAACCTGTGAATTGGCCAGCAACGCCTCAGCGCGGTCCTCCAGCACGATCTTCCCGACTTCCATGACATAACCACGATGCGCCAATTTCAGCGCAGCATGGGCATTTTGCTCAACGAGTACAATTGTAACTCCAGCCGAGCTGATCTCCCACAAAGTCTGGAAAATCGTCTTGACCAGCAATGGCGCCAGGCCGAGGCTAGGTTCATCCAGCAGCAGAATACGCGGTTGCGCCATGAGCGCCCGGCCAATGGCCAACATCTGTTGCTCGCCACCACTGAGCGTACCTGCCAACTGCTCGCGACGCTCCGCTAGCACTGGAAATAATTCATGAATCCATTGTAAATTCTTGGCGATGCGTACCCGGTCAGTTTGCGTGAACGCACCGAGACTCAGATTTTCCTGCACGGTCAACGTTCCAAAGATGCGCCGGCCTTCTGGAGCTTGCGCAATACCCATCGCCACTAATTGATGAGCAGGCGTTTTGTGAATTGAGCGGCCTTCAAAGCGGATCTCTCCAGCCGATGAACGCAATAGCCCACTAATAGCACTCAACGTTGTGGTCTTACCAGCGCCATTTGCCCCCAAAATAGCAACAATTTCACCTTGGCGAACCATCAGGCTGACGCCATGCAACGCCTCGACATTGCCATAACGAACATGGAGATTTTCAACTTCAAGCAGCATAGAGATAATATCCTGAACAGGAGCAATTCAGCGTCATATGTCCCGCAACGGGAACGAAATCACATCAAAATTTGAGCGATGAGGGGCAAGCAATCAGTTGGTCATGAATGATTTCGCTGACGATGTACTCAGGCAGCTCGACCAGGTTTTTATCAGTAGCTTGTTTGTGAGCGGCCGCCATCATTGGAGATCGGAGAAATGCCTCCGGGTGATTGACCCTACATATCATCTTCAGTACCCAGATAGGCCTCAATCACCTTAGGATCACAGCGTACCTGCGCCGGCGGCCCTTCGGCGATCTTGCCGCCATGTTCCAGCACGACCAGCTTCTCACAAGCGCGCATGACCAAACGCATGTCATGCTCAATTAACAAGATGGTGATACCTCGTGCTTGTATCCGCCCAATGAGTCCAATGAGCGCTTCGGTTTCCTGTTCATTCATGCCGCCGGCTGGCTCATCCAAAACCAGCAGGCGCGGCTGAGTGGCCAACGCGCGGGCGATCTCCAGCCGCCGTTGGTCACCATAGGCCAGATTTTTTGCCAACGCCGATGCCTGCTGATGCAGGCCAACAAATTCTAACTCCTGCAAGGCGCGATCTATAGCCTCCTGCTCTTCACGCTGCTGGGAAGGCAAATGGAGCATAGCAGCGACAAGTCCACTATGCATCCGGTAATGACAACCGGCCAACACATTCTCCAGCACCGTTAATTTCTGGAACAGCCGGATATTTTGGAAGGTGCGGGCAATGCCCAAGGTGATAATTCGATGAGTCCGCAATCCATTCAATCGGGTGCCTGCGAAGAAAATCTCACCTTGATCGGATCGATACTGACCGGTAATCAGATTGAATACCGTCGTCTTACCAGCGCCGTTTGGGCCAATCAGCCCGGCAACCGCGCCTTGTTCGACGGCGAAAGATACGTCCTTGACTGCGGTCAGGCCGCCAAAACGCTTGGTGAGCCGTTGCAAAACCAGCAAAGGCGTTACATCAAGGACCGATGGAACGGCATTGATCACCTTAATGATCCCTTATTTAGTTCAGCGAATGAGAATTGCCGGCCTTTTGCCGGCAACAGCCCCTGTGGCCGAACCAACATCATGACCATCATCACCAAGCCGAATACCAGCATCCGGGCGCTGGAGAATTCCCGAAACAGCTCTGGCAAACCGATCACCAGAAAAGCCGCGAGCAACACCCCGGCCACATTGCCCGCCCCGCCAAGAATAACAATCATGAACAACACCACTGATTCCCAAAAACTAAATGATTCTGGAGAAATAATCGTCATCTTAGCGGCGAATAAGGTGCCAGCCATCCCCGCCCACGCCGCACCTAAACTAAAAACAGTCAGTTTGTAATAATCGGTATTAACACCGCTGCCCTCGGCCGCAACTTCATCTTCGCGCAGGTAATTGAGCGCCCGGCCAAAGCGCGACTGCTTCAAGCGTAGAAAAAGAAAAATAGTTAAAACGACAAAACCCCAGATCAAATAATAAAAATGCTGGGGCTGGCGAATGACGAAACCGAATAATTCAGGACGACTGATACCGAAAATACCATTCGCACCCCCAGTAATGCCAAAGACATCATTCACCAGGGCGATACGGACAATTTCGCTGACGCCGATAGTGACGATCAGCAGATAGTCACCGCGCAAATGAACAACAGGCCGAGCCACTGCCAATGCAAAAAATCCGGCAACTAAAGCGCTTAATGGCAGCGTCCAAAGAATAGGAATCTGATAGCGGGTATTTAAAATCGCAGCCGTATAAGCTCCCATTGCATAGAACGCAGCGTGGCCCATATTAAATAGCCCCGCTTCGCCTAAAATCAAATTGAGACTCAGCGCCAGCAGCCCGTAGAGACCGATGCTGTTCAGCACATCCACATAATAAGCATTGAGAAACAGCGGTGCTACCGCCATCAACGCGACAAACAGCGCAACAGCGAACGACGTAAAACGGTTCATAATTTTCGCATCACCATCTGATCCTTAATTCCTGTGCTGATCCTTGATATCTTCTTCTTAAATCTTGTCTGCCACTCGTTCGCCCAATAATCCCGTAGGCCGCACGATCAAAATCAGAATCAGCACGCAAAAAGCAATGGCATCCTTCCAGGCGATGGAGAGGTAGGCTGCACCCATGGCTTCGACCACCCCTAACAGCAACCCGCCGATCATCGCGCCAGGAATGTTGCCGATACCCCCAAGGATCGCAGCAGTAAACGCCTTCATACCGTAAACCCAACCCATCGTGAAATTGATCTGCCCGTAGTACAACCCAACCATTAATCCGGCTGCACCGCCTAACGCTGGCCCCAGCAGAAACACCAGCAGGATGACGCGATTGACGTCAATTCCCATCAATCGCGCCGCACCTTGATCAATGGCTGCAGCACGAATCGCGGTACCAATTTTGGTTTTTTGAATGAAGAGATACAAAGTCACCATCATCACTACCGAAGCCAGCACAATCAGTACCCGCATTACCGGAACCTGGAGACCAAATAGATCAAGGGCCGTGACTGGTAGAATGTTATCGGGATAAACTTGGAAACGCGCCCCATAAATCAGCATCAGCGTGTTCTGTAAGAAGATCGATGCACCCAATGCCGAAACAACAGCCGACAGTCGCGGCGATTCCCGCAATGGACGATAGGCCGCCCGTTCCAGAATCACCCCCAGCACTGCAACTAATCCCATTACCATCAGCACCAGCACCAGCACTCCCATGAAAAAACCAAGCCGGTCTGTCAGCGCCAGAGAGGTCAATAGAGTCAAACCCAGATAAGCACCGTAAGTAAACAGATCGCCGTGAGCAAAATTGATCAATTTGAGCACCCCGTAAACCATGGTGTAACCCAAGGCAATCAGGGCGTAGATGCCTCCCACGGCCAAACCGTTGGTGAGTTGCTGGAGAAATTCTTCCATGAGATCGTTTGGAATTCAGGCTGGAGGAAGAGAAACGAGGGGAGTATCGGCTAAGATTTGGGTGATTACGGCGGCACCTTAAAGGCGGGAACCGCCGGATGCCTTTACAACTTCTGCATCACGAACTTACCATCAGCATTCACCTTATAGAGCCGGTATACCTCACCCTCACGGTCGCCCTTTTCGTCAAAGGAGATCGGGCCGCTTAAGCCAGGGTAATCCTTCAGGCTCTTATGCAAATACTCAGCAATCTTGCCCCCATTAGTGGATTTAGCACCCTCGATACCGGCTACCGCCGCCCGGAATCCATCACCGGACAATACAGCCCAAATGGAAGCCGGCACTTCCTCGTATTGCTTCTGGTAATCTGCCAGAAAGGCTTGAGCCTCCGGAGTATCCAAATCCTGCGGTACGGGCGGACTCAGAAAATAGAAACCTTCGGCCGCTTCCTGACCGGCGCTTTTGACTAGATCCGGATTATTGGTCGCATCACCGCCAATGAACGGAACAGGCCAACCCATAGCGCGCTTCTGCCGCAGTAAGAGACCGGCCTCCGGATAATAACCGGTAAACAGCACCACATCGGGATTGGCGCTTTTTAGCTTGGTCAAAATAGCATTGTAATCCCGTTCACCAGGGGTCAGGGCGTCGAAAAACACTACTTTTATGCCTTTCTTCTTTAGCAGAGCGTTTGTTTCATCCGCTAAGCCTTTCGCATAAGAGGTGCTGTCGTGCAAAATAGCAACCTGTTTGAAATCCAGTTTTTCAATCATCTGTGCTGCTATCCGGCCCTGCTCATCGTCACGCGGCGCGGTGCGGAAGAAGTGCTTGAGACCTTTTTCGGTCAAACGAATGGCCGTGGAGCCGTTAGCGATCTGTGGAATGCCCGCTTCGTCATAAATAGCCTGGGTTGCTTCGGTGACTGAAGAACCATAAGTACCAACGACTGCGACGATGCCCTGGGTGGTCAGACGTTGTGCAGCCAATGAGGCTGTGCGCGGATCACCGCCATCATCCTCGGTCACCACTTCAATCTGCTTACCCAACACCCCACCTTTAGCGTTCTGCTGCTTAGCCAGCAACTCGACGATCTTCTTCATGCTTTGTCCTTCACTGGCCCAAGAACCGGTCAGTGGCGCCATCAGGCCGATTTTGATCGCATCCGCCGCCTGCGCAATGCTGCCAGTCACCAGACCGATCGCAGCGACTAGCGCCAAAAGTGGTTTTTTCATAACGGGTATCTCCTTGTGAGTAGGCCAGCTATCGAAATAGAACTGTATCAGGAAAGTCAGCATGATGATTCTTAAATAATTAACAATAGCAGCGATTCAATAACCGTCAAACGCGCTCCGCGGACAGCGGTACACGCACATCCGCAGGCAACCTGCCAATCATTCTGGCCGGCGTTTCTTCTTCATTCCCCTCCTCCACCTCGTCTCGACCACCTGGTAACCAATCGGGTACCCGTCCACTGTTGCGAGTCCCTAGCCTGGAAAAATTGAATAACCCGGTGTCCGCCAAGTGCGAAGGCGCTACATTCTGCAGCGCCGCAAACAGGTTCTCTACCCGTCCAGGGAACTGCCTCTCCCATTGCCGTAGCATCGCTTTGATTACTTGGCGTTGCAGATTGTCCTGCGAACCGCATAGATTACAAGGGATAACCGGAAACTGACTGATCTCGGCATAGGTAGCCAAATCACGCTCCTGGCAATAAGCCAATGGGCGAATCACTACATGCTGGCCATCATCGCTCAGCAGTTTTGGTGGCATTGCCTTGAGCTTGCCGCCATGAAACATGTTCAGAAATAGCGTTTCCAGAATATCATCACGATGATGGCCCAGTGCAATCTTTGTCATCCCTTGCTCGGCGGCAAAGGTGTACAAAATCCCCCGCCGTAAGCGTGAACACAGCCCACAAGTGGTTTTACCTTCGGGAATGACCCGCTTAACGACACTATAGGTATCCTGCTCAATGATATGAAAAGGAATACCCATGCGACGCAGATACGCTGGCAGCACATGCTCTGGGAAACCTGGTTGTTTCTGGTCAAGATTGACCGCGATCAGTTCGAAGCTCACGGGTGCCCGCGCTTGAAGGTTTCGCAAAATATCAAGCAGTGCGAAGGAATCCTTGCCACCGGACAAGCAAACCATTACCCGGTCGCCATCTTCAATCATATTGAAATCCTGAATTGCCCGGCCGACATTCCGGCGCAGGCGCTTCTGGAGCTTGTTGAAATTGAACTGCTGCTTTCTAATCGATACGGTCATCGTTATGTCTCCGGGAGCCTATGCGCGAGGGCAAACTTTACCCGAAATCCAGTACAATGGCGTCAGGCAGATTGCTTGCCGCCAGTTCATCAGCGGGCTAGACTCCCGTTTCATGACCACAGCGAAAGCCGTGCGTCGGGAATCCGTCCGGACCGGCACTGTTGGCTGTATCGGACAAATTAGACCCCGCCCTTATTCGGAGAACTCCGCCTATGGAGACTAACGACGTCGAACACTACAAACATCGGCTCGTCGAATTGCGCATCGAGCATCGTGACTTGGATGATGTGATCGCCCGCCTAGCCAAAGACCCCTTGGTCGACGAGCTTGAGCTAAAGCGCCTGAAAAAGCGCAAACTCATGCTTAAAGATATGATTGCACACTTGGAAAGCAAGATTATCCCTAACCTTAACGCCTGAACCAATAAGAAAAATCCACTACCGTAAAAACTTCCTCTTTCCCTGTCATCTCCAAGGTAAGTTGGGTTGCCGAGACACGGCAACCCAATTCACCTCACCACCAAATATCCTGTAAATCATCGTACGTTGGCACCTTCAGACGTTTCAGTACCCGAAGGCTCGATTCTCAAAAGCCTGCTTCAGGTACCCCAACGTACTGGTGTGCCTCGAACATCTTCAATTCAGCCACAGATTTCCTCTACCTGTTCCTTCGCTTGGCTGATAATTTCCCCGGTCATCCTCATGGTTTGATCACCCAGCAAATTTGCCAGCTTTCCGGGTTATTCTATTTACGCTTCGCCAATCCTATCTCTTACCAAAATAATCATCTAGTTACCTAGATTTTATCCTAATGTATTTGAATTAAATTAACTTAAGCAGGCAAAACCAGTGCAAGCAGCCTAATGCCAAGGCCACGATTTACAACCCGGTATGATAAAGTACCTTGTTAGTCAACAAGTCGATCTGGCCTTACTTTGGCCAGTAACGCCTCCCCACTACTCTGCTATCATGCCGATCACCCCATGATCCTGAGCCGTTTTCTCAAGCCCAAGTGGCAACACACCGATCCCGAGACCCGCAAACAAGCTCTACAGGGGCTGGAGTCTACTGACCCGACACTAATTGAAATGGCCCGGCAGGATACTGATCCAGCGATCCGTTGTGCCGCGCTGGAGCGCCTTAGCGACCTCGATCTGCTCCAGGCCATCGCCAGCCAAGACCCAGACCCGAAGGTGCGAACCGCTGCCCAGGAACAGTACCAACGTCTGCTAGCTGGCAAAATCACTGAAGGTCCATCCTTAGCCGCACGGTTGGAACAACTGCGCCAGAATCCTGAGCCGGCGCTGATCGAATTCCTATTGCATCACGCTGTAGAACCGGAACTGCGCTTGACCGCATTGAAGCAGATAACCACAGAACCGGTACTGGCTGGGATCGCCGTGCAAAATACCCATTTGGACGTGCGGTTGGCGGCGTTAGAGCGGATACAGGACCCTGAATTACTCGAGCAGGTTACCCGCCAAAGCCGCAATCGTGACAAGCGAGTCTATCGCCAGGCCAAGGAACGGCTGGATGCCCACCAAGCGGCCGAGACTCAAGCTGCTCATTTCGAACACCTATGCAGCGAAATGGAAAATCTGCGCTGGGACGGTGAAAGTGGTCTTAACGCTGGCCGATTCCCGAAACTAGATCAGGAATGGCGGAGTCAAAAATCACCGCCCCCTCTGGAATTGCAGGAACGCTACAGCCAGGCCCGTGAACGCTTTCTAACCGAACGGCAAACCAGCGCCAATCGCCGGGTACAACGTCTGGAGCTGATTACTTCATTAGAAAATCTGTTGGAACGGCTACGCGCAGAAAGTGAATCCAGTGCTGAACTCAATGCCGCAATCCAATACGGCATCTGCGAAGCGCCCGCCGCCTGGGCTTTTTTCGGCCCGCCCCAAGATAATGAGGGCCGGCGACTGGAGCAACGCTTTCAGGAATTGATTGAAGCCATTCATGGACAGGAGCACATCCTGCAACATAACCAGATTCGTGCTAATCGCTTGCGCGAAGTGTTACAGCAAATTGAAAAGTTGTTAAAACAACCTAGCGAAATCCAGGAAACCGATATCACTCCCTTGCGCCATCAATGGCAAAGCCTGGAACACCCTGAATCCGGAACACTCACTATTGAATTACAGAGCGAGTTTGATAGCCTCCTCAATAAATTACGCGCCCGAATGCAGCGCCAGGCCCAGGAACGCGACCAGGAGTGGCAGGAACTCCAGGAGCTAGCGGCACAATTGGAGGCCGCTATCGAGAACGGTGAATCGCAACAAGCAGCCACCCTTCAAGAACAAGCCCGCCGACGGCTGAAGCAGAATATCGGGCTAAGCCGGGCACAAATGGCAGAAATCGATGAACGCCTGCAAAGCAGCGCCGCTCAATTAGGCAAACTGCGTGACTGGCGGCGCTGGGGTGCCTATCAAGCGCGGGAACAACTGTGCGCTACTGCTGAAAGCCTAATCGGTCTGGAGATCGACCCAACCGAAATTGCGCGGCGTATTCAGCAAGCTCGCAATGCTTGGAAGAAACTCGATCACCAGGAAGGTGCTGCCCCCAAAGCACTCTGGAAACGATTCAACAACACCTGTGAGCGCGCCTATGCCCCCTGCCAAGTCTATTTTGAAGCCCAAGCCCGCGAACGCCAACAACATTTCGAGCAAAAAACCGCACTTTGCGCCCAACTGGAGCAATTTGAGGCTGCTACTGACTGGCAACAGGTCGACTGGCGTGAGGCAGACCGGGTGCGTCGCCGTGCTCAGGAGCAATGGCACAAACTGGGTCCAGTCAACCGCACTGACCGCAAGCCTCTGGATCGTCGCTTCCACAAGATTCTGCAATGCCTAGATACCCATCTGGATGCCGAACGTAATCGTGAAGTGCAACGTCGTCAGCAACTTATCAAACAAGTTCAAGGAATGACAGACAGCACTGATCTGCGCGTCGCCATCGAAACCGCTAAGCGTGCCCAAGCGGAATGGCCGCCCACCGTTCAGGCTTCTCCTCGCCAGGAACAGGCGCTCTGGAAAACATTCCGCGTTGCCTGCGATGCGGTATTCGCCCGCCGCCAGGCGGAACATCAAGCCGCCAACAGTGAGCGCCAAGCCCATCTAGCCAGCAAGCTGGCATTATGTGAGGAAATCGAAGCATTGACTGAGGTCGATCACGAGCATTTACTGCAAGCACGGGTGCGATTGCAAGCGGCTCAACAAAAGTGGAACATCATCGGTTCCATACCTCGGACTGAACAGCGCGCTCTTGAACAGCGTTTTGACACTGCCGTCCGCCAATTTGCCAACCATGAACAAGCTATGCGCCGGACTCACGACGAGCAAGTCTTTCAGCACCTGTACCAACGCTCGCGGCTGTGTGCACAACTGGAAGCTTTGCTTACAACACTGCCGATTGACACCATCACCTTAGCAGCTTTGCAACATAAATGGGCGGAATTGCCAGCGCTGCCAGAAGCGCTATTGGAACCGCTTCAGCAACGCTTCGATAAGGTCTGTCAGGCGCTGACCAGTTCCCCCGAACAAATAAAAAGCTTGCGCGTCTATCTAGAACAAAATCTAGAACGCAAAAAGATTTGGTGCGTGTGCATGGAAATCGTTGCCGGAATAGAATCACCACCGGCCTTCGCTGCCGTGCGAATGGAATACCAGGTAGCCCGGCTGTCAGCCTCACTGGCCCGTGGTGGCACTGTCCAGTCTGAGGCGCTTTACGATCCACAAGCCTTACGTGAGCAATGGTGTCTAACTGGTACCCTGCCTGCTGAGGAAGAGACGGAACTGGATACCCGGTTTCTGAAAGCAGCACAAGCCTGGTGGAAGCGTGAGGCTCTTTAATCCCAATTTTCCACGCCGCCCTCGGCGACAACACCCATGAAGCCAAGTGATTTATTACTGGTGCTGCTGGCAAACACCGCATGGTCGCTAAATTTCCTGGCGGGAAAGGCGGGCGTGGAACACTTTCCGCCACTGATGTTCGCTACTCTGCGCTTCACGGTACTAATTCTGCTGTTATGGCCCTGGCTGCGCTGGCTGCCGGGGAAAATGCGCCCTGTGCTGGAAATCAGCCTTCTATTAGGTGTATTCCATTTCAGCATGATTTTTATCGGGCTGGACGTGAGCGGCGATATTGCCTCGGTGGCTATCACCGCCCAACTCTATGTTCCTTTCTCGGCACTGCTGGCAGTGGTCTGGTTGGGCGAACGGCTGGATCACTGGCGAGTTGCTGGCATCATCGCGGCTTTTACTGGAGTGATAGTAGTTGGCTTCGACCCAATAGTCATTACCCATCTCGATGCCATAGCGTGGATCGCTGGCGCTTCATTAATGATGGCAGTGGCCACTATCTTGATGCGCCGCCTATCAGATGTCAGTGTTTTCACCCTGCAGGCGTGGATTGGTGCAGTGGCTGCCCCGAATTTATTATTGCTATCACTGCTGCTAGAACAAGGACAAGCTGACGCATTGCGCTCCGCGGACTGGCTAGATTTCGCTACCCCGATCTACTCGGCCATCGGTGCTTCACTGGTAGGGCATGGCATTGTCTATCATCTACTGACTCGCTATCCAGTTAGTTTGATCACGCCATTGCTGCTACTAGCGCCGGTGTTGGCGGTGCTATTGGGAGTACTCATCTGGGGTGACCAACCCACCTGGAAGCTGCTATCAGGCGGACTCATGACGTTAACAGGCATCGCGGTGATTACCTTACGCGCGTCTGCATTACCAGCCGCTGGTCACAGGAGCCACTCAGTACTCCCGGCGAATCAACTGCTCGATCAAAGGCTGAAGGATTAACTCCATAGCAAACCCCATCTTGCCTCCTGGGACCACGATAGTATTACGGCGCGACATAAATGAATCGTGGATCATGTGCAAAAGATAGGTGAAATCCGGCTGGGTTTTTCGAGGCTCCTTGAAGCGGATCACGACGAAACTCTCATCTAGATTAGGAATATCACGAGCAGCAAATGGATTGGAGGTATCCACCGTTGGCACCCGCTGAAAATTGATGTCGGTGCAGGAGAATTGCGGCACAATGTAATGCGTATAATCATACATACGCCGCAAAATAGTATCCGTCACAGCCTCAGCGCTATACCCCCGCTCAGCGGTATCACGGTGGATTTTTTGGATCCACTCCAGATTGACAATGGGCACTACACCAATCAGTAGATCGACATAACGAGCGACATTGACCTTATCCGTCACCACTCCGCCGTGTAGCCCCTCGTAAAACAGCAAATCACTTCCTAAAGGCAACAAGGTCCAGGGCGTAAATGAACCAGGCTCCTGACCGTAGCGAACGGCCTCTTCCTGATCATGCAGATAATAGCGCCGCAGCCCAGTGCCCCGTTCACTGTATTCCATAAACAGGGATTCTAACCGGTCAAAAAGATTACCCTCTGGACCAAAGTGGCTAAAATTACGAACTTCTTGTAACGCCAGCTCAACTTGCTGTTGCATCTCATCGCGGTCGTAGCGGTGGAAACTATCGCCTTCGACAATGGCTGCATTGATCCCGTCCCGCCGAAAAATATGTTCCATCGCAACTCGGACTGTTGAGGTACCAGCGCCAGAGGAACCGGTAATAGCGATAATGGGATGCTGTTTCGACATGGCCGCTCACTCATTAAATCCCAGCGGCTTGATTATACCCTGATTTATATTGCATCGCAGCAAACAGAGGGTCAAAAATATCACAGGCTGTTAACCCTGAGTTTCCACTCGGCCTGCTTGTTTCAGCAATCGCCGTAACTGATAGCGATAGATAAATCCGGGGAGAGCGCTGACCGCAAACAAGCACAGCGTCACAATATAAAATTCCCAATCTTGATCATGTGTCGCGCCGGTAGCCTTATACTCTAACCCTAACCCGATACCGATGATCAGACTGTACAACAAGCTCCATTCAATCAGCGGCAACCAGAACGGCTTNNCCGCCGATCACGGCGGGCGAAGACTAGCAACCAGCGCTCACTCAACCAAGGCAGGTTAGCAGTAACTGCTGCCAATACCAACCACAGGCCAACGACAAAGGTCTGAGTCATCAATCATTCGGTCAGGTCAGTCTAGCATCGCTGCTGCACACCAGCCCATCAGCGCTGTTGGATACAAACCGAGCAGCACCAACAACAACCCATTAGCACTAATCACAATTTCCGTATCCCGGCTCATCTCGATTTCCGGCTCACCCGGTTCAGCCTTGTCAAAATAGATACACTTCACGACTCGCAGATAATAAAAGGCGCCGATCACTGAAAACACTACGCCAACCAATGCCAACCAGACGAGACCGATGTCCACCACTGCCTGCAATACCACCCACTTGGCATAAAAGCCAACCAGAAACGGAACACCGGCCATTGACATCATAATCATCATCATCAGGAACGCCAACCATGGATTGCGGTCATTCAGTCCCTTGAAATCATCGATATTTTCTGCATCAAAGCCAGTTCGGCTCAACATAATTATCATGCCGAATGCACCTACCGCCATCAACACATAGACGATGGCATAAAACATGGCTGCCGCATAACCCTCTGGAGTGCCTGCCAGAATGCCGAGCAGTAGAAAACCGACATGGGAAATCGTCGAATAAGCTAGCATCCGTTTGATATTGCTCTGGACAATTGCGACTAAATTACCGATCGCCATCGACAACACTGCTAGAATAATGAGCATCTGTTGCCAATCACTTTGCAACGAACCAAGGCCATCCACTAGAACCCGCATCACCAACGCAAATGCTGCTAACTTAGGCGCTGAACCAATATACAGAGTGACCGAAGTTGGTGCGCCCTGATAAACATCTGGAAGCCACATATGGAATGGTACTGCACCCAGCTTGAACGACAACCCAACAACCAGGAACACCAATCCGAATACCAGTACCAGATTATTCATCTTCTGATCAGCAACCACATCCGCTACGACCTGGAGATCAATGCTACCAGTCGCACCGTAAATCATCGAGATGCCATACAGCAACATGCCGGAAGCCAGTGAACCCAGTACGAAGTACTTCATAGCCGCTTCGGAGGCCACTGGTGAGTCGCGGTCAGTGACTACCAGCGCATATAAAGAAAGCGAGAGCAATTCCAAGCCAAGATAGACGGTGAGCAAGCTATGCGCTGATACCATGATCATCATGCCTAACACACCAAACAGCCCGAGCACATAGTACTCGCCCTTGAACAAATTGCGCTGACGCAAATAATCACGTGAGTAAAGAAACCCAGCCGCAGCAGTCAGGCAAATAAATAACTTAAGCAAATCACCCATTGCATCCTTAATATAGTGACCAAACATGGTAGTCACTGGCGCATGAGCATAAGTTAACAAGGTCAATAGAGCTGCACCTAATAGAGTGATCTGCGCCAATCCATAGGTAATGTGCCGTTGCCGCTGTTCCAGGAACACATCGATAACCAGGATCAAGCAGGCCAGGGTCAGTACGAACAGTTCCGGCAGAACCGGCATGAAATCAGGGGCGACGAAATTCATTGGATTTTCCCTATTCTCCGATTTCTTCTCTGCGAGGAACTCTGATCACAATAACTTGGATGTAGTGATATGCTGCAGCAGATTATCCACCGAAGCGTGCATCACCGAGGTCAGGGGGTCAGGCCAGATACCAATAAGCAACACCGCCGCCGCTAGTAGGCTCAGCATAATGATCTCCCGGGTATTAACATCTTGCAGCTCAGCGACATGGCTGTTGCCGATTTCACCAAAGATCACCCGCTTGACCAGCCACAGCGTATAGGCCGCTCCCAGGATTAAGGTGGCTGCCGCCAGAAAAGCGATCCAGAAACTAGCTTTAAAACTACTGAGGATTACCAGGAATTCGCCAACAAAACCTGATGTGCCTGGCAAACCAGCATTAGCCATCCCAAACAGCACCATAAAGGCGGCGAAGATCGGCATGGTATTAACCACACCACCGTAATCTTTGATCTGCCGGGAATGCACCCGGTCATATAAGACACCAACACACAGGAACAGCGCTCCAGCGATAAAGCCATGCGATACCATCTGCACCAAACCACCTTCAACACCCATGGCCGCACCGCTCAAACTACCTGTTTGCCGATAGATACCAAAGACGACAAAGAAGCCTAGGGTCACGAACCCCATATGCGCGATGGAGGAATAGGCAATCAACTTCTTCATGTCCTGTTGAATCAGTGCCACCAGACCAATGTAGACCACTGCGATCAGTGACAGGGTAATAACCAGCCAGTCCAACATTGCTGCAGCATCTGGAGTGATCGGCAGCGCAAAGCGCAGAAAGCCATAACCACCGATTTTCAAAGTAATTGCCGCCAGAATGACTGAGCCGCCAGTCGGCGCCTCAACATGGGCGTCTGGCAACCAGGTATGCACCGGCCACATCGGCACCTTAACCGCAAAACCCAGGAGGAAGGCAAAGAAAATGACTCCCTGTTCCGTTAAGCTCAACGGCAGCTTATGGAAATCGAGAATCTCAAAACTGCTAGACTGATTGTACAGGTAAATCAAGGCAATCAGCATAAACACTGAACCCAGGAAGGTGTACAGGAAAAACTTGAGAGTGGCATACACCCGGCGTGGCCCGCCCCAAATTCCGATGATCAGGAACATCGGAATCAGCATCGCTTCAAAAAACACATAGAACAGAATGGCATCCAGTGCGGCAAATACCCCAATCATCAAGCCTTCCATGATCAGGAAGGCCGCCATGTATTGGGCGATCCGGTATTGCACCACTTCCCAGCCGGCAATGACTACTAGCACGGTCATGAACGCGGTCAGCAAGATCAACGGCATTGAGAATCCATCGACACCCAAATGATAGTTGACACTGAACATGGGAATCCACGGCACGAATTCCTGGAATTGCATCGCCGCTGTTGTGGCATCGAACGACGAAAACAGCGGGATACTGATTATAAAACTTAGAATCGCGACCGTCAGGGCCAGCGCCTTAGCGCGTGCGGGGTTTTCGTCACCCACGAACAGCACCGCAATGCCGCCAAGGATCGGGAACCAAATAACAAGACTCAGCAGAGGCAGTTCCGACAGCATGGTTTTTCTTCTTCCAGGTTAGCGGGTGACGAACCAGGTCAGCAGGATCAGCAGGCCAATGATCATGGCAAAGGCATAGGTGTACAGATAGCCGGTTTGCATGCAGCGCGCCATCGAAGCAACCCAACCCACCAGCCGCGCTGTGCCATTGACCATCACACCGTCAATCAAGCCAGCATCAGCATATTTCCATAGTGCCGTACCCAAATTCCGGCTGCCGCGCATGAACACCGATTGGTAGATTTCGTCGAACAGATACTTGCGTATCATGATGTCATAAAGCGCGGCAAACTTCTGCTGGATCATCTCTGGCAGGTCTGGCCGTATCATGTACAGATAGAACGCCGAGCCAAACCCAGCTAACACTAGGATAAACGGCAGACCTGTCAATCCATGCAAGGCAAAGCTAACCGCTCCATGAAAATGTTCTCTGAAAGGTTCCAGGACATTATGTTCAGCCGACACAAAAATCGCGTTATTGAACACATCACCAACGAGTAACGGCTCAATAGACATAGCACCAATCACTACTGAAGGAATCGCCAGTAGAATCAGCGGTACCGTCACGACCGCTGGTGTCTCATGCAGGTGTTCCTTCGTATGATGATCCATGCGCGCCTTGCCATGGAATACAATGAAGTACAGCCGGAAGGAATAGAGCGAAGTCACAAATACTCCTAACATTACTGCAAAATAGGCAAATCCTGCCCCCGCAATGTGTGAGTAATGTACCGCTTCCAGAATACTATCCTTAGAATAGAAGCCAGCGAAGCCCGGTGTACCGATCAACGCCAGAGTACCCAATAGAAAAGTAAACCAGGTAATCGGCATATATTTCCACAAGCCGCCCATTCTGCGGATATCCTGCTCATGATGCATAGCAATAATCACTGAGCCAGCACCGAGAAATAATAGCGCCTTAAAAAAAGCATGGGTCATCAGATGAAAGATCGCGGACGAATAAGCCGATACACCCAGCGCCACTGTCATATAGCCTAACTGCGAAAGCGTAGAATAGGCCACCACACGCTTGATATCATTTTGGATGATGCCAAGGAATCCCATGAACAGTGCGGTAATCGAACCAATGACTAGCACCACACTCAACGCGGTCTCCGATAATTCGAACAGCGGTGACATACGGGCGACCATAAAGATGCCAGCAGTCACCATCGTCGCAGCATGGATCAATGCCGAGATCGGGGTGGGACCTTCCATTGAATCCGGCAACCACACATGCAAAGGCACTTGTGCGGATTTTCCCATCGCGCCGATGAATAGCAGAATGCAAATCAAAGTCATTAACGACCAGTCTACGCCGGGAATAACCTGCACAACCATATCTTTCATCAGCGGTGCAGCGGCAAATACGTCAGCATAATCAATGCTATTAAAGGCCATCAACACCGCAGCGATGCCTAGCAGAAACCCAAAGTCGCCCACTCGATTGACCAAAAAGGCTTTTAGACTAGCGAAAATAGCGCTCTCACGCTTATACCAGAAGCCAATCAATAGATAGGACACCAGACCTACGCCTTCCCAGCCAAAGAACAATTGCAAAAAATTGTTAGCCATCACTAGCATCAACATAGCGAAGGTGAACAATGCGATATAGCTAAAGAAGCGCTGATAACCGTCATCATCGTGCATATAGCCGATGGTATAAATATGAACCATCAATGAAACAAAGGTCACAGTGGAGATCATCACTGCAGTCAGATTATCTACTAGGAAACCGATCTCAAGGCGGATACCTTCAATCATCATCCAAGTGTAAACCGACTCATTGTATGGATCAGCACCTCCCAAATGATGACGCAATACCACTAGTGACAAAAGAAAGGAAATTGCCACACCAATGATGGTCACCCAGTGGGCACCTGCGCGACCAATCTTGCGACCAAACAATCCAGCAATAATGGCGCCGAACAAAGGCGCAAGTACAACCGCGAGATAGATATTTTGCATGGCGGCTAACCCTTCAGCGTGTCGAGATCGGCGACGTTGATGGTGCGGCGGTTGCGGAACAACACCACCAGGATGGCCAAGCCAATAGCCGACTCAGCCGCCGCCACAGTCAGGATGAAAAATACAAAGACCTGGCCAATGGTATCGCCGAGAAACTGCGAAAAAGCGATGAAATTGAAATTCACCGCCAACAGCATCAACTCAATCGACATCAGCAGAATGATGACATTTTTCCGATTTAGAAAGATGCCGGCCACGCTGAGACAAAAGAGGATCGCTCCTAGTACAAGATAATCAGTCAGCGCGATCATCTATCCCCCGGTTTTGATTATTTGCATGGTTGAAAAGACCGCTACTAGGTTAAATAGCAAAGGTTGTGTTTCATAATCGCTAATTGCTAATCTTCTTCTCTGGCGCCATGCGCACCACCCGTACTCGATTGTCTCGTGATACAAGAACTTGCTGGCCGGGGTCCTGGGATTTCACTCCTTCTCGTCGCCGCATGGTCAGTGAGATAGCTGCAATGATCGCCACCAGCAGAATCACTGAGGCGATCTCAAATGGATAGACGTAAAAAGTGTACAAAACGCTACCCAATTCTTTGGTATTGCTGTAATCAGCAGCATGCGCAGTCAGGCCGTATTGATCACTGCCAAAATAACTCGATCCGACTATCAGCCCCATCTCAATCACGATGAGCAGTGCCACCGCTGCACCAACTGGCAAGTATTTGATGAAACCCTCCCGCACTGGATCGACATTCAAATCAAGCATCATGACTACGAATAAGAACAGCACCATCACTGCGCCAACATAAACCAGCACCAGAGTAATGGCCAGGAATTCCGCCTCGATCAACAGCCACAACGCGGCACTGGTGAAGAATGCCAGCACCAGAAACAACGCAGCATGAACCGGGTTGCGCACCGTGATAACTCTGACCGCAGCAAAGATCAGGATCAGGGCAAAAACGTAGAATAGAAATTTTTCAAATCCCATGAACAAGCCTGCTAGTTATTTTCTGGAAACAGGGTCAGCTAACGATAAGCCGCATCGGCGGCCCGGTCAGCAGCAATCTGCATTTCGCAACGGGCACCATGAGCCAGCAATTTCTCCTTAGTCATAATATGCTCACCGCGCTTCTCAAAATGATAATCAAAAGTCCGGGTTTCGACGATGGAATCCACTGGACAAGCTTCTTCACAGAAACCGCAATAGATACATTTAAAAAGATCAATATCGTAGCGAGTAGTACGGCGGGTGCCATCATCTCGTTGTTCGGACTCAATCGTAATCGCTAAGGCTGGACAGACTGCTTCACACAGCTTGCAGGCAATACAACGTTCCTCACCATTCGGATAACGGCGCAAGGCATGCAGGCCACGGAACCGGTGTGACAGCGGAGTTAACTCTTCTGGATACTGCACCGTGATTTTTTTAGCAAACAGGTAACGGCCAGTCACTTGTAAGCCAAGCAACAATTCCCACAATAGGAAGCTCTTAAAGTAGTGCCGAAGAGCATTCAGGGTATTCATCAGCTTTCTCCGCTCAATCAAACCATGGTCCGACCTGGCCCAACACACCTAGTCCGACCACCAGCAACCAGACTAAGGTTACTGGAATAAACACCTTCCAACCTAGCCGCATGATTTGGTCATAGCGATAGCGTGGAAAAGTTGCACGGAACCACAGGAAAAACAACAGCAGAAACGAGATCTTAATCACTAACCAGAGGGCACCAGGCACAAAGGCGAACAAACTGCCCAGCATCGGGATACCTTCGAAAGGCGATAGCCAGCCCCCTAAGAACATCGTTGCCGCTAGCGCTGACACCAGGATCATATTGGCGTATTCCGCCAGAAAGAACACAGCGAAAGCCATACCAGAATAATCGACATGAAAGCCAGCAACGATTTCCGACTCACCTTCAGCCACGTCAAAGGGTGCCCGGTTAGTCTCGGCGACACCAGAAATGAAGTACACCAAGAACAGCGGCAACAGCGGCAACCAGAACCAATGAAACAAGCTACCCTGCTGAGCCAGTACGATCTGGTTGAGATTCAGGCTACCTGCAGCCATCAACACTCCCACCAAGGCAAAGCCCATGGCGATTTCGTATGCAACAATCTGTGCCGCTGAGCGCATGGCACCTAGAAAAGCATATTTGGAATTCGAGGCCCAGCCCGCAATGATTACACCGTAAACCCCCATCGAGGTCAGCGCAATCAGATACAATAGACCGGCATCTAGATGGGAAATCATCATGCCGTCACCAAAGGGAATCACTGCCCAAGCTGCCAATGCCGGACCGAAGGATATTACGGGTGCCAGAAGGAATAGAAAACGGTCGGCTCGAGTCGGGATAACAATTTCCTTGAACATCAACTTCATGGCATCGGCAATCGGTTGCAACCAACCTTTAGGCCCGACCCGGTTCGGTCCAATCCGTATCTGCATGTAACCGATAATCTTGCGCTCGGCAAATGTCAAATAGGCCACCGCCAATAGCAGAGGCATCAGCACAGCGACAATTTTTAGAAGATTAAAGATGACCGTCCACAGCGTTTCCATGATCCTGGATCCTGATTGTTATTGAATGGCCACCGGCCCCACTGCCGGCCCAAGAGCGACGCTGCTATGCAATCCCGCTGGTATCCAGGCACAACCTCGAGGGATGCTCTCATCCAACACCAGCGGCAAATCGACTGCAACACCATTCTGGCGCACTTGGACCTGTTCCCGCCCAGCCACGCCCAATTCCTGGGCCACATCCGGATGCAACCGAACTTCGGCTGGCCGTGCCAAAGCACTCGCCTGTAAAGAACGAGCGCGGCGAACTAATGGATCAGTTGCATAGATGGGTACTTCTGCCATACGCATGAGGGTTTTCGCCTGGAACGGTGCCAGGGGTTTGCTAAAATCCAGAACATTATCTGGCTGTACTTGGGTGCAAGCACTTTGCACCTCAGCAAGTACCTCTTCGGAACTGGTGTACTCGAAGTTACTGATCCCGCACAAATTACCCAATACTCGCAAGATTTTCCACGCAGGACGCGCCTCGCCAAATGGCTTGCTAGCGCCTTGGAAGCTTTGCCAGCGCCCCTCAGCGTTAATATAGGTGCCAGATGTTTCTGCAAAAGTAGCGGCTGGCAGCATAATCTTTGAATAGGCACGGCTAACGGCGCTGGCATAAGGGCTAATGGAAACCACCAGTTCCGCACCCTGCATGGCTTTCAAAGCTGCAGCACCATCCCAGCAGTCCAATTCTGGCTCAGCACCGAGCAACACGTAAGCCTTACGTGGGCTTTCCAGCATTGCCCGCACATCCAGACCAGTAATTGGAGCTAACTGACCACCAGACAGGCGGTGTGGCAATGCTCCAGCCAGCCAGCCACCGGCTGAATTGGCAGCCTCCGGCAGATAGCCCAAGCAAGCACCCGCGTGCTGCGCCACAAAGCCGGCCAGCGCCCGCAATGTAGCAAACGCGGGATGAGCCAGCGCCAGATTACCCAGCAGCACCGTTGAAGCATTATTGGCTAGATGAGCAGCTATTGCGCGTTCAGTTTCGCCCGGAGCGCCAGATATTAAACCCGCTAGATTTTCCGGCAAGGGTTCCTTATTCAACTCAGCGACAGCTTGGGCGACACCCGCCAGTGCCTCCACCATGCCAGCAGGATCGACAATCCGTTTGGCAGCGATCGGGAAGCGGAATTCAAAGTCACGGGGGTTAATGAACATGATCTGGCCACCCGCCAGCGCCGCCTTGCGTAAACGATGGCCCGCTAAAGGCTGTTCCATCCTTACGTTGGAACCAATCAATAACGCTGCCCCAACCTTTTCCAAATCCTCAAGCGCCTGCCCAAGCCACGGAAACACCGGTGCCATATCTTGATCACTGAAATCAGCCTGTCTTAGCCGATGGTCAATATTCACGACCTCTAGGCCTCGCGCCAATCTCTGCGCCAGATACATTTCTTCAATTGTCGCAGTTGGGGAAATCAGAAATCCGACAGACGCAGGCCCATGCCGGGTGATCACGTCCTTTAAACCAGCCGCCGCGGCTTCCAGCGCCATTTCCCAGCTGGCATCCGCTCCATTAACTATGGGCTTAGCCAAGCGGTCGTCGCTGTAGATGCCTTCATAACTGAATCGATCCCGGTCGGAAATCCAGGTTTCGTTAATCGCTTCATTTTCGCGAGGTGCGACTCGCATCACTTGGCCACGCAGGGTGTGAATGAAGATATTTGAGCCGATGGAATCATGTGGCGCGACACTCGCATGCTGCACATACTCCCAGGAACGGCCCCGATAACGGGACGGCTTGGCCGTCAGCGCCCCAACCGGACACAGGTCGATAACATTGCCCGATAGCTCCGAGATGACGCTATGCGCGACGAAGGTACCGATTTCCACATTTTCACCGCGCCCGGTCGCACCCAGTTCTCGTAACCCGGCAATTTCCTCACCAAAGCGCACACAGCGGGTACAATGGATACAACGGGTCATCTCGGTGGCAATCAGCGGGCCAATATCCTTGTCTCGAACCACTCGCTTGCGCTCGGCAAAGCGTGACACATCGCCGCCATAACCCAGCGCCACATCCTGTAATTCGCATTCCCCGCCCTGATCACAAATCGGACAGTCCAGCGGGTGATTGATTAACAAGAACTCCATGGTGCCCTTTTGCGCGGCAAGCGCCTTGGGCGATTCGGTATGAACTTTCATACCCTCCATCACCGGAGTAGCACAGGCCGGTAACGGCTTGGGTGCCTTTTCCACCTCAACCAGACACATCCGGCAGTTGGCGGCGACGGACAGTTTTTTGTGATAACAGAACCGGGGAATCGGGATACCCGCTGCATCGGTGATCTCGATGAGCATCGCGCCCTTACGGGCCTTCAGCGGGATACCGTTGACTTCGATGTTGACCTGTTCCTCACTCATCTTTTACCCACTGCAACCCTGTTGGTAGTTTTGTGGCTCACGCGGCCAGCGCCGCTGCACCGGCAACCATGCTGCGCTTATATTCGATGTAGTACGCGAATTCGTGGCGGTAATGCTTGACGAAACTGCGCACCGGCATGGCGGCGGCGTCGCCTAAGGCACAGATTGTGCGCCCCTCGATGCGGCTGGCCACACTATCCAGCAAATCCAGATCCTCGGGCTGGCCTTTGCCTTCAACAATGCGGGTGACTACCCGATACAGCCAGCCGGTACCTTCACGACAAGGCGTGCATTGCCCGCAAGATTCGGAGAAATAGAAGCGGGAGACACGCTGCAGCACCTTGACCATATCCGTAGTGTCATCCATTACAATCACTGCACCAGAACCAAGCATCGACCCGGTAACCTTAGCCACTGAATCATAGTCCATATTAGCTTTCAGCATGATGTCGCCCGGCACCACTGGCACTGAGGAACCGCCGGGGATCACCGCCTTGAGTTGGCGCCCCTTCCAGACACCACCAGCAAGAGCCAGTAACTCGGCAAAAGGAAGGCCCATCGATACTTCAAAATTACCTGGCTTCTCAACATGGCCTGATACCGAAAAGATTTTAGTCCCGCCGGCATTCGTCGTACCAAGGCTGGCGAACCATTCGCCACCATTTAATACGATTGATGGTACTGAAGCGAATGATTCCGTGTTATTGATAGTAGTTGGCCGGCCATATAAACCATAGCTAGCAGGAAAGGGTGGCTTGAAACGTGGCTGACCCTTCTTGCCTTCTAGCGATTCCAGTAAGGCTGTCTCTTCACCACAGATATATGCGCCAGCGCCCAGCGTCGGATACAGATCGAAGTCGATCCCAGTCCCCTGGATATCTTTGCCAAGCAGACCGGCAGCGTAGGCTTCTTTGACCGCGTTCTCAAACCGTTGATAAGGCTCGTCTAGAAACTCACCGCGCATGTAATTGTAGCCCACCGTGGAGCCGGTAGCGAAACCGGCAATAGCCATACCTTCCACGAGAGCATGCGGGTTAAAGCGCAAAATATCGCGATCCTTGCAAGTGCCTGGTTCTGATTCATCCGAATTACACACCATATATTTCTGACCCAGCGCGTTGCGCGGCATGAATGTCCATTTCAGACCAGTTGGAAAACCCGCCCCGCCCCGTCCACGCAGGCTAGCCTTTTTGATCTCATCGATCACCTGATCACCGGTCATCTGGCCAGCTAAGATTTTCTTCCAGGCTTCATAACCGCCTACGCTCACGTAGGTTTCGATAGACCAAGGCTGCTCCAAGCCGAGCGTCCGGTAACATACCTCATTGGCCATTGCGGTTTACTCCAGGCGATCCAGCACCTGATCCACCTTCTCTGGGGTCAGATGCTCGTAATAGACATGGTCAACCTGCATCATCGGCGCACCGCAACAGGCTGCCAAGCATTCTTCTTCCCGCTTCAGATAGAATTTGCCATCCATGGTGCTCTCGCCGAGTTTAATGCCCAATTTCTTCTCAAGATGCGCCAGGATAGCGTCACCGCCACGCAGCATGCAGGAGATATTGGTGCAAACGGAAATATTATGCCGCCCTACTGGTTTCAGCTCAAACATCGAGTAGAAGCTAGCAACTTCGTATACGGCGATGGGCGGCATGTCGAGATAGTCAGCAACCGCATCCATCAATTCCGTCGTGAGATAGCCACCATTTTCATGCTGAACCTCGCGTAGTGCAGCCAGCACGGCGGATTGTTTCTGATTAGCGGGGTAGCGAGTCAGCCAATGATCGATTTCCGCACGGGCGTGGGCGGACAACTGATCGCTCTTACGTGTACTCATCAGCGGTCAACCTCTCCAAAGACGATATCCTGGGTGCCGATCACCGCTACCACATCGGCCAGCATGTGACCTCGGGTCATCTCGTTCATGGATGAAAGATGGGCAAAGCCCGCAGCTCGCACCTTAACCCGATAAGGCTTATTAGCACCGTCGGAAATCAGATAAATCCCATACTCACCCTTAGGATGTTCAGTAGCCACATAGACTTCGCCTTCGGGGACACAATAACCTTCCGTGAATAGTTTAAAGTGATGAATCAGCGCCTCCATATCTTCTTTCATCGCCTCCCGCGAGGGTGGCGCGATCTTATGATCATCGATCATCACCAGGCCAGGATTTTCCTTAAGCCACTTTACACATTGCCGAATAATCCGGTTCGCTTGACGCATCTCCTCAATTCGCACTAGATAGCGATCATAGCAATCGCCATTGACGCCTACTGGAACATCAAAATCCAGTTGATCATAAACTTCATAGGGTTGCTTCTTACGCAAATCCCAGGCGAAACCGGAACCGCGCAGCATCGGCCCAGAAAAGCCCAATTGCAACGCCCGTTCAGGAGTCACTATGCCAATACCGACAGTACGCTGTTTCCAGATACGGTTATCGGTCAGCAGCGTCTCATACTCATCGACCCTGTGCGGAAAGCGATCGGTAAACGCTTCAATGAAGTCCAGCAGCGAACCATGGCGATGTGTATTCCGCTCATCCACGTCTTTTTTGCTGTGGAGCCGCGAGTTCTCATACTCGTATTTCGCCATAATATTGGGCAGATCACGATAGACGCCACCAGGCCGGAAATAAGCCGCGTGCAACCGGGCCCCGGATGCCGCTTCATAGCAATCTAGCAAATCTTCACGTTCGCGGAAGGCATACAAAAACATGGTCATGGCACCGATATCCAAACCGTGGGCACCAATCCACAATAGATGGTTCAAAATGCGAGTGATTTCCGCGAACATCACTCGGATGTATTGAGCGCGAACCGGCGGTTCGATTCCCAGCAACTTCTCAATCGCCAGCACATAAGCATGTTCATTGCTCATTGCCGACATATAATCGAGCCGATCCATATAGCCAATACTTTGATTGAATGGCTTACTTTCAGCTAGTTTCTCAGTAGCCCGATGCAGCAGGCCAATGTGAGGGTCGGCGCGCTGCACCACTTCGCCGTCCATTTCCAGCACCAAGCGGAGTACGCCATGTGCAGCCGGATGTTGCGGACCAAAATTCAGGGTGTAATTACGAATCTCGGGCATCAGCGACTTTCCTTCAATGCGACTCGAGGTAACGGTGATCCTTGCGAATGACGCGGGGTACCAACACACGCGGATCAATGCTCACTGGCTCATAAACCACGCGACCGCGTTCTGGGTCATAACGCATTTCAATCTGACCAATCAATGGGAAATCCTTACGGAACGGATGGCCGATGAACCCATAGTCGGTGAGAATACGCCGCAAATCCGGATGGCCCTCAAAAACAATACCGAATAAATCGAAGGCCTCACGCTCAAACCAGTTTGCGCTAGCCCAGATAGACACAACCGAAGGCACCACCGGCAAATCATCATCCGGAGCAAAGATACGAACCCGCAAGCGCTGATTGCGAGACACCGAAAGCAGATGGTAAACCGCCGCGAAACGGCCCTTACCGGAGAAAGTCTGCTCTGCTGTCGTTTGGATGGCTGCCGGACCACGTCCGGTTGCCCGCTCCACCACGCCTCGGCTAAAACCTTGGTTCGTTGATTCGTTGGTCGCCCATTCCACATCGCCATAAGCCGAATAATCAACGCCGCACACGTCCATGACCTGCTCAAAAGCAAAATCTGGTTCATCGCGCAAGGCACTGAAGACTGCGATCGCCTGATCAGGCGCAATTTCGATAGTCACCTCAGCGCGATCCAGCCGACAATCCAGCAAGGTATCGTCAAATCGCATCTGCAATTTTTCTACGAGGGTTTGAAGCGCTTCAGCCATGGAGGATTCTCTCAACGGGCTATGGTGTTAGTGCGCCGAATCTTATTTTGAAGCTGCAAAATGCCGTAGATCAACGCTTCTGCAGTCGGCGGACAACCGGGTATATAGATGTCAACCGGGACGATGCGATCACAGCCACGCACCACAGCGTAGGAGTAATGGTAATAGCCACCACCGTTGGCACATGAACCCATGGAGATCACCCAACGTGGCTCGGCCATTTGATCGTAAACCTTGCGCAAAGCTGGTCCCATTTTATTACACAGGGTACCAGCAACGATCATGACATCAGACTGACGCGGGCTGGGCCGGAATACAATACCAAACCGGTCTAGATCATAGCGGGCTGCACCAGCCTGCATCATTTCCACTGCGCAACAGGCTAAACCGAAGGTCATGGGCCACATCGAACCAGTGCGTGCCCAGTTGATGAGCTTATCGGCAGTGGTAGTCACCAGACCTTTTTCAAGAATACCTTCTATTCCCATTCCAAGGCTCCTTTCTTCCATTCATAGATGAAACCGATCACCAAGATACCGAGAAAGACCGCCATTGCCATGAAACCAAATAGGCCAATCTGGTCAAGAACAATCGCCCAAGGAAATAGGAAGGCGATTTCCAGATCAAAAATAATGAATAGGATGGCCACCAAATAATAGCGAACATCGAATTTCATCCGGGTATCTTCGAAGGCTTCAAAACCACACTCATAAGGCGATAATTTCGCACTGTCGGGACGGCGGGGGCCAAGGAAAAAGCCGAGACTAATGACGACTACAGCCATCGCTAAGGCAATGACTACGAACATCAGGACAGGAAGGTAATTAGACAGCATCAGAGTCACACCTTCGACAGAGCGGGCCAGGAGAAAGCGTTACGGAAGCCTATTACTGGAACTGAGAACAGCCCAACCAACCGGGCGACTAGGCCAGAATCTGCTGGATACCATAAACCAAACAATGGGGTGTATTGTTTTTTATATTTAAAACCCCGCATAACTCATAAAGCCTCTATTTTGAACTGACGGCAACGCATGACTCCGAAGAGAACGCGCTAGGAAAAACCCACCCTGCTCAATCTGAGAAACACACATTCCATCCTGTTGGTGGGTAAAACATCTGGTTTGGTGCCGATGGCCGGACTCGAACCGGCACGGCTTGCGCCACTAACCCCTCAAGCTAGCGTGTCTACCAATTCCACCACATCGGCATATTAATCATTGCTACTTTTGCGGCAACTGAGGCACATCGGCTGGACCTTTGACGCTCTCCAGCGGTTGTTGCACAGGCCTTTCGGATGCTGCCTGTTCAATCACACTCTCTGACGTCCTGGTGGTCTGCGTCGCAAAGTAGGCCAGCGTCAAGCTGGTCAAAAAAAACACCGTAGCGAGAACCGCAGTCGTCCGGCTCAAGAAGGAGGCCGAACCCTGCGATCCAAACATCGTTGTGGAAGCACCGCTCCCAAAGGCTGCACCGGCATCAGCGCCCTTGCCTTGTTGCAGCAAAACCAGCGCGACCAAGGCAACAGCGACCACGACATGTGCGACGAGAATGAGGGTATAAACCATGATAGCTACAGTTTAACAGCCTGAGCGGGCAATCGCCAGAAAGTCCTTAGCATCCAACGAGGCGCCACCAATCAGACCGCCATCGATATCAGCCATAGCCATCAATTCTCCGGAGTTCGCTGCTTTCATGCTACCGCCATAAAGGATGCGTGTTTGCGCCGCGACGGTTGGATTCCGCTCAGCCAGTTTGGCACGGATAAAGGCATGAACGTCTTGAGCCTGTTGGGGTGTCGCTGTCCGGCCAGTGCCGATCGCCCAAACCGGTTCATAAGCAATGACCGCATTATTGAACGCTTCGATACCTTCCAGATCCAGCACGGCCTTGAGCTGCCGTTCCACGACTGACTCGGTGACGCCTTGGTCGCGTTCTTCCAGCGTTTCGCCTACGCAGAGAATCGGTTGAATATTTACCTTGCGGGCAGCGGCAAACTTCCGAGCCACCATCTCGTCGCTTTCTCCATACAGGGTGCGGCGCTCTGAGTGACCCACTATGACATAGGTGCAATGGAAATCCTGGAGCATCGGACCTGCGACTTCACCGGTGTAAGCACCTGAGGCATGTTCGGAGAGATTCTGCGTTCCCCAGGCAACCGATGTTCCGGTAAGCTGTTGCTCGACCAGTCCAATGTACACAAAGGGGGGGAACACTACCAGATCGGCGGCTGCCACTTCAGCAGCGCCCTCTTTGATCCCTTGCAATAAACCACGGATGCTTTCCGCAGAGCCATTCATCTTCCAATTCCCGGCCACCAGATTACGGCGCATATTCTTATCTCCTGGGCTTAAAAACCGGTGAAGCTTACGGACTTCGCGTCTGGAAATCAATCACGCTGACAAGGTCTCTCTCACAACCTCGGCCAATTCGCGAGCGTGACGCTCAACAACCCCAGCGTCAGCGCCTTCAACCATGACTCGCACCACAGGTTCGGTTCCAGAGGGGCGCAGCAACACTCGACCGTAATCACCCATCTGATCTTCAACGGCACGTATCGCTTCGAGGATCGGTGTGCGCTGGATATCCACGCCCCCATTCACCGACACATTAATTAAGGTTTGCGGGTACTTGGTCATGCCCGCCTTGAGATCATGCAAATTCTTTTCAGAATGCAGCATCGCTGCCAGCACTTGTAGGGCCGAGATAATGCCATCGCCAGTGGTGGTGCGATCCCGGCAGATGATATGCCCGGAATTCTCGCCTCCCAGCATCAAATTCTCGGCCAACATCCGCTCCATCACATAACGATCGCCGACCTGGACTCGATGTAATTCGAGTCCCAAGGCCCGCAAGGCCATCTCAAGCCCCAGATTGGTCATCAGGGTGCCAACAATAGCGTTGAAACGGCTACCGGAGCGTAGGCGATCACGAGCGATGATAAACAGCAAATCATCGCCATCAAGAATCTCTCCTCGATGATCGACCATGATCACCCGGTCGCCGTCACCATCGAAAGCGATGCCTAGATCAGCGGCCTCTTCCTGTACTGTTTCACGCAGCATGGCCGGCTTGGTAGACCCACAGTCCGAATTGATATTCAGACCATCTGGCGAAACGCCGATGGGAATCACGGCCGCACCCAGTTCATTAAACACACTGGGGGCAACATGATAGGTTGCGCCATGGCCACAATCCACCACGATCTTCAGACCTGCCAAACTGGTGCAGGCCGGAACAGTACTTTTGCAGAACTCAATGTAGCGGCCAGAGGCATCAACAATACGCTCAGCCTTGCCCAAAGCATCCGGCTCAACGGTCTCTAACGGACGATCCAGCAGTTCTTCGATATGTTCCTCTGTATCATCAGGCAACTTCTGGCCATCGCGGGAAAAAAACTTAATGCCATTATCGTAGTAGGGGTTGTGGGATGCACTGACCACAATACCAGCACAGGCATGCAGGGTACGGGTCAAATAGGCGATGCCTGGCGTCGGCATCGGCCCCAGCAGAGCGATATTGACACCGGCCGCCGACAATCCCGATTCCAGAGCTGATTCAAACATGTAGCCAGAAATACGGGTATCTTTGCCAATCACAACCTTGTTAAAATCCCGGCTCCGCAAAGTCCGGCCGGCCGCCCAACCCAGCTTGAGGATGAATTCAGGCGTAATTGGATGTTCCCCCACCTGTCCACGAATACCATCCGTACCGAAATATTTTTTCCCCATCGCCATGCCTCTCCTACTCAATATGGCTGGGAATTATAGCCATATGACGGCAGTGCGCATACCCGAGCATATGTCTATTCCTTCTTAATTTAGGAACAAAGGCTAGGAGGATGAAGAACGATGCGGTCAATCCATTGCCTGCACGGCAGCACAGATGCGTAGAGCTTGAACCGTCTCTCGCACATCGTGGACACGCACGATACACGCCCCCTGCCAGGCTGCAATCACTGCCGCCGCCAAGCTGCCGGCCATCCTCTTATCAATCGGAGCATCCAGCAGAAGGCCGATTATACTCTTCCGGGAAAGGCCAACCATCACACCAGCCGCAAGGCCGGTAAAACGTTTCAGATGACGGAGCAGTATTAGATTGTGATCAAGCGTCTTGCCAAAACCAAAGCCCGGATCGACAAGAATCTGCTCACGTGAGATACCTGCTCTCTCACAAGCACCCACTCGTTCTATCAAGAAAGCCCTTATCTCCGCTAACACATCAGTGTAATAAGGTTCTTTTTGCATGGTCGAGGGGTTACCCTGCATGTGCATCAAGCACACCGGAAGACCGCTAGCTGCCGCCGCTTCTAGTGCACCTGGCAGACACAGCGCCCGCACGTCATTAATCATACCTGCCCCTATTCGAGCTGCTTCGCGTATGACCTCAGGCTTGCTGGTATCCACTGAAATAGGAATTGGTATTTCCCGCACCAATCGTTCCACGACTGGTAATACCCGATCCAGTTCTTCCTGGGCAGAGACCGGCAGCGCGCCGGGCCGGGTTGACTCACCACCGACATCGATAATGGCAGCGCCTTCCGCCAGCATTGTCTCAGCGCGGCGCAATGCAGTTTCAAGCGCAAGATAATGCCCGCCATCAGAAAAAGAGTCGGGGGTGATATTTAGCACCCCCATGACCTTACACCCTTCTCCACTCCAACCCTCCCCCGCCAGGGGAGGGAAAACTTTTACAGAACGCACTGAATCTTCCTCCTCTCCATCAGGAGGGGTTAGGGAGAGAGGGTAGACGCTTACCATTTAATGCTGCTGAGCCGGTCCGCCAATCGGTTTTTCGTCACATCGATTTTTGTCCAAACTAATCGACGAACCTGATGGAGGCTCCTCATCAGGGCTGACATCCGCAGGTTCACGCGGCGGACGTCCCGCCATAATGTCGTCAATCTGATCAGAGTCAATGGTCTCATATTTAATGAGTGCTTCCGCTATTAGATGCAACTTATCGAGATTGTCACGCAATAGCTGCTCGGCGCGCAGGTAATTCTGATCAATAATCGAGCGGATTTCTTCGTCAATAACGTGCGCGGTTTCATCTGAAACATTTTTGTGCCGGGTCACACTGCGGCCCAGGAACACCTCGCCATCGTCTTCACTGTAGGTCAGTGGTCCCAAACGGTCAGACAGACCCCATTTAGTCACCATATTACGGGCAATATCGGTTGCCCGCTCAATGTCGTTCTGAGCACCCGTCGTCACCATATCCG
Source organism: Proteobacteria bacterium UBA2383 (assembly GCA_002343485.1). Classification (GTDB taxonomy): domain Bacteria; phylum Pseudomonadota; class Gammaproteobacteria; order Competibacterales; family Competibacteraceae; genus UBA2383. The sequence continues at coordinate 2,811 of DDST01000156.1, read as the reverse complement.
CCCCAAAAACCAATGCTTCGGCAATACGGCCCCCGAACAGACTGGAAATCTGACTCTCCAATCGTTGCTTGCTAAAGCTATAACGGTCACCCTCAGGCAAGAACATGGTCACCCCCAACGCCCGGCCGCGCGGAATGATGCTGACCTTATAGACCGGATCATGGGCAGGCACCAGCCGGCCAACAATCGCGTGACCACCCTCATGATAAGCAGTCAGTTTCTTCTCATCTTCACTCATCACCATTGACTTGCGTTCAGAACCCATCATGATCTTGTCCTTGGCTTTCTCAAAGTCATCCATATCTACATCGCGCTTATTGGAGCGGGCGGCGAACAACGCAGCCTCATTAACCAAATTAGCCAGATCAGCACCGGAAAAACCGGGCGTACCGCGAGCAATAACCGAAGGCTTGACGTTGCTGGATAGCGGCACTTTGCGCATGTGGACCTTGAGAATCTGCTCACGGCCCCGGACATCGGGCAGCGGCACCACCACCTGCCGGTCAAAGCGGCCCGGCCGCAGCAGCGCCGGATCGAGAACATCAGGGCGGTTGGTAGCGGCAATGACGATAATGCCTTCATTGCCCTCAAAACCATCCATTTCCACTAGCAACTGGTTCAAGGTCTGCTCACGCTCATCGTGTCCACCACCCAGTCCAGCACCACGATGACGACCAACAGCATCAATTTCATCAATAAAAATGATGCAGGGCGCATGCTTTTTGGCTTGCTCAAACATGTCACGTACTCGTGAAGCACCGACACCAACAAACATTTCGACAAAATCCGAACCAGAAATCGAGAAAAATGGCACCTTGGCTTCACCGGCAATGGCTTTGGCCAACAGCGTTTTACCCGTACCTGGCGAGCCAACCATCAGCACCCCACGCGGGATTTTCCCGCCAAGCTTCTGGAACTTGCCAGGATCGCGCAGGAACTCAACCAGTTCAGCGACTTCTTCTTTGGCTTCATCTACACCGGCCACGTCAGCGAACGTAATCTTAATTTGATCCTCGCTCATCATACGAGCGCGCGATTTACCAAAGGACATCGCACCACGGCCTGCGCCGCCGCCTTGCATTTGCCGCAGGAAAAATACCCAGATGCCAATTAACAGCAGCATTGGGAACCAGGAGATGAAAATCTGCATCAACAATCCTTGTTTCTCCGGCGGCTGGCCCTCAATATCGACACCGTGATTGAGCAGTTCACCAATCATGGCACTGTTGTCAGTTTCTGGACTGTAAGTCGTGAAGCGTTCTCCACCACTAGTACGCCCCAAAATAGCGCGGCCATCAATGCTCACCTGGGCGATATGCCCTTGTTTGGCTTCCTGCAGGAACTGTGAATAGGACATCTGGGCGGAAGGGGTTACTTTGGGACCAAAGCTGTTGAAAACTGACATCAACACCACGGCGATGACTACCCACAAAAGAATATTTTTAACCATGTCGTTCAAAGCGGATACCTCAGCAAGCCAGGGCAGGATAATGAATACATTGTAAGTATTTGGGGATGCATCACTGATTTTCCAATATCAATGACTTTAAGATTTCAAGAGATTCAAAAAAGTCGATTTTTTAGACCGGGTTACCCACGATAGTTCCGAGCTAGCAGATACTGCTCGGCACTGCGGGCACGTGAAGCCCGGGGTTTACGGGGCACCACAGCAGCGAAAGCGGTGCGCAAGTTTTTAAAAAATTGATCGAAGCCCTCGCCCTGAAAAGCTTTCACTAGAAGATCGCCACCAGGACGTAAACATTGGCCAGCGAAATCAAGGGCCAGTTCGGCTAGATACATTCCGCGGGGCTGGTCCACCGCCTTGATACCACTGGTATTAGGCGCCATATCAGACAACACCAGATCCACAGAACGCCCCCCCAGAACCGCCAGCAAGCGTTCCAAAACTGCTGCATCGCGGAAATCTCCTTCCATAAATTCAACTCCGGGCAGCGGCTCCATTGACAGGATATCCAAAGCGATGACCACTCCTTGCTTGCCGATCTGACGTGCTGCCAATTGCGACCAGCCGCCTGGCGCAGCACCCAAATCTACTACGGTCATCCCAGGCCGAAACAGATGGTCTTTCTCATTAATTTCCAAAAGCTTATACACCGCACGAGAGCGATAGCCCTCCTGCAAAGCACGCTTGACGTATTCGTCGCTGAAGTGCTCTCGCAACCAGCGAATGCTGCTCTTACTACGGGGCATCCGGGCGTTGCTCACATTCGCGGGTGATTTTAGCGATGACCCGACGAGTTCGAATGATGATCCAGGTCATACCCAGCACGCCATAGCTCAGCAGCAACAGTAGTTGTAATAACAGATTATCCAACACCCGTCCTTGCACCAGCAGCAACACCAAACCAACAGCCAGGATGATGCCCAAATCCAATTTAACCTCATTCAACGGACTTGGCGCTACCATTAGCCCTTTGCGGACGGTTACACTGTCAACATCTTTCGCCCTGTCTGGTTTTTTACCTATGCTCACGCTAACTCACTCGCAAAAACGCCACCTTAAAGCTTTAGCTCATCATCGCAAGCCAGTAGTCATCATCGGTAACAACGGAGTCACCTCCGCCATTAGGCTGGAGATCCATCAGGCGCTTAATCACCATGAACTTATCAAGGTTCGGGTCAACGCCGAGGATCGGGATACTCGCGAAAAGATGATTGAAGATCTGTGCGCGGGATCAGGCGCGACTCTAGTGCAACGGATCGGCCACATTGCCGTTCTGTTCCGCCACAATCCTGAAGCGCCGCGTATCGAATGGCTTGTTTAAGTGGTGCTGGTGGTGGGACTCGAAC
>DDST01000093.1:174-7587 GCA_002343485.1 Proteobacteria bacterium UBA2383 | reverse complement strand
GCCATAGATAGTCATATATTTATATGATTTAAAATCATATACTTAAAAAATAATACTGAGGTAGCTCATAAATCAGGTACGATTTCTGCTCTTTAACAGATCAAATACGCAATAAGTCATTTTAGAATTGAACTATTTAGGATTGAGCCACTGGAGCTGGTTTTGATGAACACGCAAATCCACCGCAAACAGATTATCATTCTGGTGCTAGCCATGGCGCTGGCTGCGGTTTCCTACTGGATTCCCTTGCCGCAAAAGTCTAAGCTTTATTCATCGTCGACATTCGGTGAATCAACTAATTTATCAACGCCGGCTGAGACTATTGCCTATGTACGCGAACCAGCGACGATCTGGCGGTTTCCGGTGACCCTGCAAATACCCCAGAAAGCTCCTATTCAAGCAGCCTTAGCACCTGAGAGAAAAGAAACTCAGTTAGATCAAGCATTGCCTGCAAAACAGCTAATTAATCAGCGCGACTTTACGAACAACGGTATGACCAATCCCTCTCTGGTTCCAGTTAATGAATTGAATTATAACATGAAACACTAAATAGGTTCATTTGAACGCAGCTGTCGGAACTGTGTTCCGCTCAACCGGTTCGTTTCCACCCTGATACCGGCGCAACGCCCGAAAATCCAGCCTATTCGAGCGTGTCTCCTCTTCCTGCAACAACTCCAAAATCGCCGATACCCGCTCCTCATCATGTAACCTGAAGAACATATTTCATCTCGAAAGTCATTTGTATATCTTTTGATGCTATATCACTGATAATAACATTAGATTTTCGAGTCCGGTAAGCAGTGCGTGGTCTATGCTTACCCAATCAAAGCCATTCAAACAGGGTGTACTGAAAAGCGAGGGAAGGACGATGCATGTGCTTGTCGTCGGTGGAGCAGGCTATATCGGCTCCCACATGGTAAAGCTACTGGTTCAACGCGGGTTTGAGGTGACGGTGCTGGACAACCTATCCACCGGACATCGAGATTCCGTGCGGGAAGCGCGGTTTGTATTGGGCGATCTGTTTGAACGCGACACCCTAGAGGATCTATGCCGGAAAACCTGTTTCGACGGGGTCATGCACTTCGCTTCCTACATCCAGGTAGGCGAATCAGTACGGGAACCGGCCAAGTATTACCGCAATAATGTGTTCAAAACCCAAAATCTGCTGGACGTGATGGTGGCGCGGCGAGTGCCCTGCTTCATTTTCTCATCCACCGCAGCCATTTTCGGCGAACCGGTACGGATACCAATTGGCGAGGATCATCCCAAGCAGCCTATCAACCCCTATGGCCGTGGCAAGTGGATGGTCGAACAGATGCTGGAGGATTACGACACGGCTTATGGCCTGAAATCAATCTGTCTTCGCTACTTCAACGCTGCCGGAGCTGATCCCGAAGGTGAACTAGGCGAGCGCCATAACCCGGAAACACACCTTATTCCACTGATCTTGCAGGCCGCTAATGGCCGCCGGTCACACATCACCGTGTTTGGTAATGACTACGACACCCCGGATGGTACTTGCATCCGCGACTATATCCACGTTAATGACCTGTGCGAAGCGCACTTGCTGGCCTTGCAACGCCTGTGGGATGGCGGAGGCAGCTCCGCTTATAACCTAGGAAATGGCAACGGTTTCTCGGTCCGGGAAGTCATCGAGACCGCCCGCACCGTCACTGGGCGCGACATCCCGGTCCAATATGGCGAACGCCGGCCTGGCGATCCGGCGCGCTTGGTAGCCGATAGCCAACGGGTGCGCGTGGAACTGGGCTGGAAGCCACGCTATGCTGATCTGGCAACTATCATTGCACACGCCTGGCAGTGGGAAACGCGGAGTTAGCGCGCTGTTCATCGATGATCAACATCCGCTGCCAGAGCAAATTCCAGTCTTGGCCGCTAATGAAATCCATCTCTGGCTAGCAAACTTGCAGCCGTCACCGGAACGATTAGCGAGGCTGGCGGCGACGCTGACCGTGGATGAACGGGAACGGGCCGCACGATTTCGCTTTCCCGGACACCGGGATCGTTTCATCGCCGGGCGAGGCTTGTTGCGGGAGTTGCTGGGAGCCTATCTCAACCGGATGGCAGCGACGCTGCGTTTCAGCCAGGGTTCACGCGGTAAACCGATGCTGGCGGATGAACATAGCGAGGGCTTGCACTTCAATCTTTCCCATAGCAGCGACCGGGTGCTGTATGCGATCGCCTACCGTGAAGTCGGAGTGGATTTAGAGGCGATGGATCGCCGCCTGGATTACACGGCGGTTGCTGAACGCATCTGCACTCCACACGAATGGACCTTCTTTCAAGCATTGCCTGCAGAACAAGCCCGCGAAAGTTTTTTTGCCTGCTGGACTCGCAAGGAAGCCATTGCCAAAGCGCTGGGAGACGGATTAGCCTACGGTCTGAACAAGTTGGATGCCGGTTTCCAGGATGATGAGCGGGTGAACAGGCGGATTAGCCTGCATGATGCCGCTGGCCAGGAATGGAGTGTACAAAATCTGCCTCTGGAGCCGGGGTGGGCCGGCGCGTTAGCTGCCCCCCATACCGATTGGCATTGGCGAATGCTGACGCTGGGGAAACTTGGAATCAGTGACTGAGGTTGAGCGCCAAGAATGTAAAATCCGGGTGGGAACGGATTAAGGCGGGTTGATTAGATTTTTTACCCTTCATGCACGGCCTGGGTAATTCGAAGCGAAAGCACGTTTCGCCCGTCCTCACGGCGGTAGCTTACCTCATCTATCAAGCGTTTGATCAGCAGGATGCCCAATCCACCTGGCTGGCGCTGATCCAGTTCCAAGTTCGTATCAGGATCAGTGCGGGCCAGTGGATCGAAAGGCGGGCCGTCATCCACGATATCCACTGTCAGAGCGCCGGCCTGAACAGTTACTTGGCAGAATACGGCACCGGCGCGCGTCCGCCCTTCATAGGCATAATTGAAAACATTGACCAGCGCTTCTTCCACCGCCAGTTCCAACCGGGAAACTTGCGCTTCAGCCAACCCGGCGGTCTGAGCAATTTCGCGGATATGATCAAGGAATGCTGATAGATGATCCAGTTCAGCCGGCAAACACAGACGAGTGATTTTTGTGTTGGAATTTTCAGACATCATGGCGTTGGCGACCTCACCGTTGATTCAGCAGCAGCACCCGGATGCGCCACTGCCAGCAAAGTCAGATCGTCGCTTTGTTCGGCCAAACCGGCATGCGCAGTTACCGCAGCCATGACCTTCTCGATCAACTGATGCGGGCTGGCAATCTCAGGTTCACGACTGACTTCCAGCAACCGCCGGGAATCGAAGCATTCACCAGCGGCATTCATCGCTTCAGTAACCCCATCGGTGTACAGCAGCAGAATATCTCCCGGCGCCAAACGCAGCGCTACTGGAGCGTAAGTCCAGTCCGGCTCGACACCCAGCACCAACTCGGCTGCAATATCCATGAATTCAGCGCTGCCATCGGCATGGCGGATCAACGGTGGATTGTGTCCGGCGTTACCGAAAGCCAAATCCCCTGTTTCCGGATGCAACGCCGCAGCGAAAAAAGTCACGAACAATAACCGTTCGTTCAGGACACACAACTCGCGATTGACCTGCTCCAATACACCGGCGGGATCGGGGGTCGTTGCAGCCATTGCCTTCACCAGCGTCGTGGTGACTGCCATCATCAGTGCTGCTGGAACACTCTTACCCGCCACGTCGCCAATGCCTAGAAACAGCCGCCCATCCGCCAGCCAGAAGCATTGAAACAAGTCACCACCCACTTCGCGAGCGGGTTGAAACCACGTCGCGACCTCCAAGCCGCCTTGAGCGGCCAACGCAGCCGGATTGCGTGGCAGAAAGCTGTCCTGTATGCCACGGGCAATTTTCAGTTCGTTGTCAATCCGCGCCTGCGTCGCTCGGGCTTCAGCAAGAATGTCCAATTGCTGACGCAGCGCCTGACGCATTTCCAAAAAGGACTGGGTCAGCACACCGACTTCGTCGAAGGTGCGAGGTGTGGGAATTGCGACGTCCAGATCGCCACCGGCAATTGCCACGCTTTTTTCCGTTAGCACCAGCAAGGGCCGGGTAAACCGGCGCACAATCAGTATGACCAGCGCCAGCAACAGCAGCAACCCAATACCGCCAATGAGATAGACCTCACCGGCGAGCGTTTCCAAATTCGCGAATAGCTCCTCTTCACCAAATACGACGCCAATCGACCAGTCAGTTCCAGGCAAAGGGGTAAAGTAAATGCGGGCTGGCTTGTGCAAGTAGGGACTCCACAGCGCTGCAAAGCCAGTTTCACCCCGGATCATCCGCTGGCCGATATCCAACAAGTTTGGATTCTTCTGAAAGCGCGCCACATCAAAAATGGTTTCGGACAGAACCCGCTGTGGATCCAGGTGAGCCAGATACCGGCCATCACCGGATAGGATAAACACATACCCCGTTTGGAAAACCCGCAACCGTTCGATGGCACTCGTCAAACTGTTTAAAGGAAGTTCCGCGCTCACCGTACCGGCGGCCACCTGAACCCCATTTTCCATACTATAAACGGGTAATGTATAGGCTGAGACCGCGTTACCCGCATTAGGACTTAGGAAAGGTTCGCTCCAGATCCCCTGCTTTAACGGTTTCGAGAAAGCGCCTTGAATCATCGGTTCCGGATTCGCTGAAACCCCGGTCAGATTACAATCCACTTTAGAATGACTGTAGCGACAGTTCAGCATTTGTGCCTGGGATTGCAAAGGAGTGGCTCTACTCCTGGAATCCAATACTATCGTTACCACATTGCAATAGGAGCTATCCATAATGGCGTCTGTAGCCACTGCGCGTAATGCTTCAATATCCGCTCCCTGTTCAAGGGATTGCGTCAGTTTGGAGGCAACTTCCATGACATCGGCCAAAATACCTTGCACGTTGCCAATGATCGCGCCACTTAAACCAGCGATAACCGCGTTAACACTGTCCAGCATATGCTGATGGGACTTCTGGTAGTCATAATAGAATGCTGTGATAAACACCAGCGCCACAGCACCCACCAGCGTTAACGATAATCGGGTAGCCAACCCCAGGCGAACGCGCACTGGTGAATAAGCTGACACTCCAGCAGGGGTGTTGCCAACTGATCTTTGTTTAGACTCGATTGACATTTGCTTATCCGCTCATTATTTCTGCGTGCATTATCCTGGCAAATGCTTATTACTTGATGCTTATTACCATAGGACAATTTCATTCTTTCCTTACGAACATAGGCTAGACTTTTTACCGATCGATAGCGGCCTCTTTCCAGACGAATTACCACTCCAACATCGCCTATGGAGTACCATTATCCTGACTGCCGGACCTTTCCCTGCCGCCGGCTGGCTGGCCCATCTAACCTTGGGTTTTCAGCATGACGGTTCACGCACTATTCTAGGGCAATGCACCCATCAAGGCCCTTTGCAGGTGCAGCGGCCGTTCTATCCCGAAGGACCAGAAGTCTGCCATGTAGCCATTCTCCATCCGCCTGGCGGCGTCGTTGGCGGTGATGAATTGCGCCTGGACGCGAGGATTGAAACCGGCGCTCACGCACTGCTCACCACGCCGGCGGCTGGCAAATTCTACCGCAGCGCGGGTTCTCTGGCCGGTCAGGCACAGCATTTGACGGTGGCTACTGGCGCAACCCTGGAATGGCTGCCCCAGGAGAATATCCTCTACAGCGGCACCCAGATCCACACTTTGACCCGGATTGAACTGCAAGGCGACGCCCGCTTTCTAGGCTGGGAAATCCTCTGCTTAGGCCGGCCCGCGGCAGGTGAAACCTTTCAAACCGGCGAATGCCGGCAACAGCTTGAACTCTGGCGCAACGGAGAACCACTCTACCTGGAGCATGCGTGTTATACGGGTGGTGATTTGATACTCGACGCCCCTTGGGGCCTGCAAGGTCAGCCAGTGAGCGCCACATTAGTATGCACCCCTCCTATGGAAGGGTTGGTTGATGCTATCCGCACCGCTATCCTGGATAAAAAAGAGTGGTCCGATCAGCAAGGAAAAAAAGAGTTGGCCGCTGTCACCTCATTGGACGGCGTGCTCATTTGCCGCTACCTTGGTCCTTCGGCGATACGTGCTCGACAATTGTTCACTTTGGCATGGGGGTTGCTGAGACCCGCGATACTCAATCGTCTTCCCTGCCCGTCCCGCTTTTGGAATACTTGACCGTTACCCGAGAACACCCATGGAACTCACTCCTCGCGAAAAAGACAAGCTGTTGCTGTTCACTGCCGGTCTACTGGCGGAACGACGCAAGGCTAAGGGACTGAAGCTTAACTATCCCGAGGCGGTTGCCTATCTGTCCTGCGCTTTGCTAGAAGGCGCACGGGAAGGGCAAAGCGTCGCCGAATTAATGAGTCATGGCCGTACGCTACTCACCCGCAATGATGTCATGGATGGCGTCCCAGAAATGATTCCCGAGGTGCAAATCGAAGCCACGTTTCCCGACGGAACCAAACTGGTCACCGTCCATCACCCGATTCCTTGAGGAGACTACGCATGATTCCCGGTGAAATCATCACCGTTGACGGTGACCTCGAACTCAATACCGGCCGCCGCATCACGCGCTTGAGCATCGCCAACACCGGTGACCGGCCGATTCAGGTCGGCTCACACTATCATTTCGCTGAAACCAACCCCGCCTTGCGCTTTGAGCGTGCGCAGGCGCGAGGCTGCCGGCTCGACATTCCCGCCGGCACGGCGGTGCGCTTCGAGCCAGGCCAGGAACGTGAGGTGGAGTTGGTGGATTATGCCGGTGCCCGGGAAGTGCATGGCTTCCGCGCCGAGGTAATGGGACCGCTGGAGAAACAGCCATGAGCCGCATCGATCGTCGCGCCTATGCCGAGATGTATGGCCCTACCACCGGCGACCGGGTGCGGCTGGGCGATACCGAACTGTGGATCGAAGTCGAGCGTGACCATGCGATTTACGGCGAGGAAGTGAAATTCGGCGGCGGCAAGGTGATCCGCGATGGCATGGGTCAGTCGCAACGGCCTCAACGTGATGGCGCGGTCGATACCGTGATCACCAATGCGCTGATCGTCGATCACTGGGGCATCATCAAGGCTGATATCGGCATCAAGGATGGACGCATCGCCGGCATTGGCAAAGCCGGCAATCCCGATATTCAACCGGGCGTTAACATCATCATCGGTCCCGGCACCGAGGCGATCGCTGGAGAGGGGCTGATTGCCACTGCCGGCGGCATCGATAGCCATATTCATTTCATCTGCCCACAGCAGGTTGAGGAAGCATTGATGTCCGGTGTGACCACCATGCTGGGGGGCGGCACCGGTCCGGCAACCGGCACCAATGCAACCACCTGTACGCCGGGGCCTTGGAACCTGCGGCGGATGTTGCAAGCAGCAGAAGGGTTGCCCGTCAATCTCGGCTTTCTCGGCAAGGGC
>DDST01000093.1:0-162 GCA_002343485.1 Proteobacteria bacterium UBA2383 | reverse complement strand
ACTGCATGAGGACTGGGGAACGACACCGGCAGCTATCGACAACTGTCTGGCTGTGGCTGAGCGCTATGACGTCCAAGTTGCGATTCATACCGATACGCTGAATGAATCCGGTTTCGTTGAGGACACCCTAGCCGCGTTCAAGGGCCGGGCGATTCACACCTA
>DDST01000018.1 GCA_002343485.1 Proteobacteria bacterium UBA2383 | reverse complement strand
GACAAACTTGGTCCGCTAAAGACGATGGTTTTAACCGCGATATTCCGCGATCTAGCCCGGTAATCGGGTTTTTCAATAGATTGTTTTTCATTCAACTGTTTGATAATAAATAAAAATAATCATGTGCCAGTTATTGGTTCTCAGTATGGCATTTATATTGCTTGATATTCCTTAAGTTGACACGCTGCTCAGGAGACGACGCCATGCTTACGAATCGCTTGGATCGAGACCCGGATTTCTGGCCATCCCCCCAAGGATCGGCTCACTGCTTGACCGCCCGGACGCTGCGCCAGCAAAACCGCTGCTTCCGGGGCACCGGCGGGGTTAGCGCGGAAAACCAAACGCTGGGATTCGCTCCAGCTTTTTTGGACACCACAACGCACCAGATCTACCGTGCATGCTTTGCCGACGGACGGCCTGCACCCATGCACCTGCTGGAAGGCTTGCCGCCGGCCGTCGTGGCCGCCCGCGATGCCGCTGGCCGTGTGACTGCGCTCAAGCCCACTGTCTTGGCCGGCTTTGTGCGCGAGGAGCAATTCTATACCCGCGAGCAAGCCGCTGCTCACATCCGGCACTGACGGTAACCCGCCATGCGGATGGCCAGGGCTGCAATCTCTAAGCGCGGCCGGGCGATGTCGCTTTAAGAAGCGGCTGTTTCATCAGAATCCGCTGCTGCCGGGGCAACTGCCCAACGCTCCCGCAGTTCGCGCATACTGTCTTCATGCGCTAGCAAAACGACCTCATCGCCCAGTTCGAGCTGAAAAGCCTTCGTGGGCAGAAGCATCTTGTCGTAACGGTAGATACAAATCGCCATGCAATGCTTTGGTAAGGGTAGATCTTCAACCGTACCGGCGTCTTCCTCGCGGACTGCGAAGGAAAATAGCCGTGCGCCATTTTTGAAAAAGTTGGCGAAATCTTCGGGCAGCGTGCCAAACGCTAAATCAGCCAGCGCTTGCGCTGCTTGCCGGTGTGGAATGATGAGATCGGTCAGACCCAATTCCAGGCAGACATGCTCAAATTCGGTATCTTCAATTTGCGTGATGATCCGGCGAAAGCCCAGCGATCGCCCGACCAGACTGGCCAGAATATTGGATTGATCGTTGTCAGTCAGGCAGCACAGCACATCAGTGCGTTGAGGACCGGCCTCGCGCAACATGGCCGGCTTTGAACCATCGCCATGGATGAATCCGCAATCCAGAATTTCCGCCAGCGCATCGATGCGTCCCTTATCTTTTTCAATAATGACCACATCCACCCGCCGGCGAATCAGGATGTTTGCAGCGCCGGTTGTGATAGGGCCGGCTCCCACAAATGCAACTCTCATAACGGTTCCGATCTCCTGCCGAACCAGGTGCGAGGATAAACTAGAATGAGCAGGGCGATGATCTCCAATCGCCCCATCAGCATATCTAGGCATAAAACCAGCTTCAGTAGAGGGCTTAAACCGGGTGCAGTTACCCCGGCGCTCAACCCGCAGGTCGCGAGGGCTGATGCCACCTCGAATAAAGCCGCCAGCGGTTTGACGCCCGCCAGCAGAAAGGGCAGCCAGGACAATAGCGCGACTAGGCTAAATGCGGCGGCTACACCCACTGCTGCCTCGATCTCGCGGGCATCGAGCCGCCGGTTTCCGATCTGAAGATCCAAAACGGCATGGCGCGGGACCATGACTCGCGCCAATAGCAGTTGCACCAGCCGGAGTAAAATCAATAGCCGCAAAATCTTGACGCCGCCAGCAGTCGAGCCCATATCGCCACCGATACTCATACTCACTATTAACACCAGTTGCGCGGCATCGGGTAGTTCAGCTACCGGTGTCATGGCAAAGCCTGTTGTGGTTTGCGCCGAGATGGCGAGAAAAGCAGCGTTGGCCCATCCATCCTTGTCGGGAATGCTACCCTTGCTAAACGCGAAACAGGCCGCCAATGCGAGAAAAGTGATCAGGCCAGCGAGTAGCAAAGCGTGTAATTCCGGATCGGTGCGAAGTACATGCAATCCTTTGACCCAAGAGCGGAATTGTAACGAGAAAGAAATTGCGCCGGACAGCATGATGACCATCAATCCGGTTAATACTGGCCAAGCGCCGAGGCGATCGAGCCGGTCATAGCCGGCAAAGCCTCCGGTGGAGATTGCTGCCAAGGTATGGATCACCGCATCAAATCCTCGGGTACCGGCGATCCATAGCAGCAATATACCCCCAGCCGTCAGCACCACATATACGGCCAGGACATGCCGGGCTCGCCAGCGGGTGCCCATCACCAGCTCGGCAGCATCTACTTCAGAACCAGCCAGCCGCCGGGTCGCCGCGCCCGGCGTCAGAATAAAAGCCAGCGCCAGCACGGTGATCGCTAATCCCCCATACCATTGCAGCCAAGCGCGGGCGAATAGAAAGGCCGGACTGCGATCCTCGACGGTCGCCAAGGTAGATAAGCCCGTGGTGGTAACCGCAGAGATCGCTTCGAACAGGGCATCGATGAAGCTCAAGCCCTCGGCCATCAAGGGCCAGATCATCGCCAGTGCAGCGGCCAGGAATGCCAATGCGGTGATCGCTAACGCCTCATTCAATTGAATGTGGGGAGGAGCATGAATGCGCGCCAAGCCGCGCCCAACGATAAATAGCATCGCTGCCATGGCGGCAAAGCGCAGTGCGCTTTTGGAGTCATCATAGAAAAAGGCGGCCAGCGCCGGTACGGCAGCTATCGCCACGATCGACAGCAGCAAGACGCCGAGATATTTCAGGATCACCCGGGGCCGGACAGCGGCTGCCAGCAACCGGACGCTTTGCCCGGTCATCGCTTCCGCTGGGACAGCAGCCAGGCAGTTGCGGTGTTAGCAGCTTCGCTGTCACCATGCCGGTCCGGGTGGCACAACCAGAGCAGCCGCCGCAGAATGCCTGGTGGAATCACGGGCCGCCGTGATGAACGGGCCGCCAACGCCTTAAAATATCGCTCCATCCATAGATCGCGTTCGGTTTTCAGGTCCATAGAGGCCCGCTCAAGCACCGCTAACTGATCGGCTATTTCTAGGTAGGCTTTTCGCTCCTGTGCCAGCTCCAGCCGGATCATCTCCAGCTCTATTTTGAGCAGGCGCATTTCCGTCTCTGGGTCGTGCTGTGACGCATCAGGGCCGGGTTTGATGTACCGGTAGCAGGCGTGGCAGTGTGTATGCCAGCTCCAACCGATAAATCGCGTGCCGCAGCCCGCGCATTCCCGGAGTTCACGGGCTGCGAGGAGGCTCGGCAAGGACTGAGGGCCGGTGTCGTTCATCTGAGAGGCAGTCAAGAAAATTTTTAAGTAATGAGTAGCATAGTGGATGGTAACCGTTTACAGAAGGAGTGGAAGCGATCTTTGAGGAAGTGCTAAAGTTGCATTTCATGGCTCTGAAGAGGATTCCTATTTTCCAACGTTAGCAATCTTTAATGGACTGGTGAAGGAGACTTAATATGTTGGCCATGCGATTGCTGGTCTTAGCGGGGGCGTTTTCTTGGGTTGTGCATGTATCATCAGCGGAAGATCCGGTGATTGGCTATGTTAAGACGGTCGACGGAGATGCCGTGGTGTTAGTGGCTGGTAAAGCCACCCAAGCGGAGCCTGGTACCCCGTTACAGCGGGGCAATGTTCTGAAGACCGGAAAACCGGGCAGCATGGGGGTGACCTTGAAGGACAACACGGTCATGTCACTGGGACCCGATACCGAGCTGATCGTCGATGAATATCTCTATTCACCCAGTGACGGTGACCTGAAACTAGGCGCTAGCATGCGCAGAGGCTCTTTGAATTATATCTCTGGAGTTATCGCCAAATTGAAGCCGGAAGGGGTTTCTCTGAAGACGCCAGCAGGAAATATCGGTATCCGGGGCACCCATTTTCTGGTAACGGTTGAAGCACAGGACTAAGTATCATGTTTCTCAGTTTTCGTGATGAAAATGGTAGCTCTTTGGGTTGGGCAGTGTTGATAACCGTGGTTTTAGGGTTGGCCGGGTGCGCCAAAAATTATGTCGTGCTGCTCCCAAACGATGACGGCACGACCGGCAAGGTGGTCGTGGCGGGGCGCGAGGGGGTCACACTGCTTGAGAAAGGCCGTGAAGGGGCGGCCATCGGCGGTCCTGCCGGCAAAACTTTTATGGTGAGCGACGAGCAGATTGCGGAGGATTTTGGAGCCGCATTGGCCGCAAGTCCCCGGAAGCCGGTCAGTTACCTTCTTTACTTCAAGGCCGGCACGGATGTTTTGACCCCGGAATCACAAGCTGATCTGCCGGAGATTCTTGCAGAGATCCAGAGGCGCCCTGTGCCGGACATCTCTGTGATTGGACATACGGATACTATGGGTGACGCCGCTGAAAACGCCCGTTTAGGTCTGGTGCGTGCCCGTTCAACCGCAGAAACGATCAGTCAGCTGGGTGGTTCCATCATCAGCGCCGATCGAATCAGCATTGAGTCGCACGGCGAGAAGAATCTGCGTGTATCGACACCCGACAATACCGATGAGCCGCGCAACCGTCGCGTTGAAGTCACGGTGCGCTAAAGGCGCTGCCTGGTCATTTCTCAGTCATGAGGATTAAATCCCCGGTTCTTCCCGCACGGAGTCTATTCAGGTGCAAGGCGACGAGCGGGTCATCGGGGCGTTGCGCCGCGAGTGTCTCAAAGACCTGCAATACCTCTGGCCGTCCACGGCACATCTCTTCGAAGGCCGCTTGATAGCCGGTATCGGGGCCGTTGATCTGCTGCGGGTCGAGCGGCTCGAAGACTGCCAGTGGTTGCGATTTGCCTTTGAGAAGAATATGCCCGATCGTTCGCGCTGGCCAATCGGGGCAACCCGCCAGCGTGGCTTCAGAGACGCAGATGAGTGTGCCAAGGTGCTTATTGGCGCCTTCTAGACGCGACGCGACATTGACCGGGTCGCCAAGAGCACGGTAATCAAAGATCGTGCTGCCCCCAAAATTGCCGACGATGACTTCGCCGGTGTGAATTCCAATGCGGGTTTGTCCAAAGGCTATGCCTTTCGCCTTGAGTTCAATTGCATACTGTCTGGCAAAGCGTTGCATATCCAATGCGCAAGCTAGAGCACGGCGTTGATGGTCCGGTTGCAGGATGGGTGCTGAAAACATAATGGCCACTGCATCCCCGACAATGCGGTCGAGTGTGCCCTGATGCGAGAACGCGATGGCGATCATGCGATCGAGATAGTGATTGAGCAGGGTCACGGCGGTGCCGGGGTCCATGCCTTCCATCAAGGTTGTGAAGCCGGTCAGGTCTGTAAAGACAAAGCTGCACTGCTGGCGGCGCCCACCCAATTCGAGGGCATCCGGTTGCTTGATCAGATAAGTCACTAGATTGGGGGAAACGTAGCGCGCAAAGGCTTGCCTGATCCAGCGCTGGCGGCGCTCACTCGATAGGTGGTGAATGATGCTTGAAAAAACGTAGATAAAGGTGAAGGCCAGGCTGGGGGTGGCCGCATCGATCAGCAATCCATGCGCGGTAAAGGCGTGCCAGGCGCCGGCCCATACCAAGGCCAGCAACGCTGCAAATACCAGGAACGCAGCGATCGCTCCTGCTACCAGCGCAACCGTGCCGGTGACGAGACCGCCGCAGACGATGATCAGGAATTCAATGGCGGTGGCCCAGGAAGGACGTGCAAGCCCGCCACCGGTCAGCAACTGCTCGATCATTTGAGCATGCACTTCGACCCCTGGCAGGGTTCCTCCCCTGGGGCTGAAGCGCAGATCCATCAGCCCTTGGGCAGACGTGCCAACCAGGAAGATATGACCCGGCAATTCCTGGGCCGGCACCTCACCAGCCAGGACCTTCCAGGCGGGGATATAGCGGTTGGCCACGGGCTCCGTGTAATGGATCCAGATCTCACCTTCAGGCGTCGTCGGCACGGGCAGATTGCCAATGCGGACCTCGGCTAATCCAACCCCCTGCGCGGAAACGGTCCGGGTTGTGTAATTGTGAGCTCCCTGAGCAACGCGCAGCGCCTCCGCGGACAGTGAGGGCATCAGCGTATTTTCTACCCGGATCAATAATGGCACTTTTCTGACCACGCCATCGGCATCGGGGATGAAGGTAATCGCCCCGAGACCGGTGGCTGCTGTCTCCAGCATGGGTAGCGAATTGACAGTACCCGAGAAGGCATGCACATAAGCTTGCGGCGCTTCTCCTAGGATTACGTAGCGTGCCTTGATACCGGGCGCGCTGGTATGCGGACCCTCACGCTCCACGCCAAACCCTAGCACGACGCCACCCCGGCTAATCGTCTGAGCAAATAACGTATCGTGGTCTGGCAAATTATCCAGTTGGTGGCGTAGCGATGGCGTGACCTGCCATAGATCCAGTATGGCCTTGGGGGACGTCCGGTCGGGTTCGGCGAAGATAACATCGAAGGCAATGGCCGCTGGCTGTGTGTCCTGCAACCGGGACACCAATTCGGCTACTTGCGTTCGAGGCCATGGCCATTGCCCCAGCCGCCGCAGGCTTTCATCATCGATATCAATGATACGCACGGGCGCTTCCCGATAAATCCGGGGATGCCAGCGTTGATACTGATCAAATGTCATATTCCGCAAAGTTTGTAGCGGTATGGGGTTCCAAAGATAAGCAAAGGCGCTGGCCATGAGGGTGGCTATCAGCACCAGGCTACCGAGTTTCATTTCGGTCAACTTAGGCAGCAGAGACATCGTCGGTATGCAGGAGAAGAAATTGATGGAGCCGCTCGGCGTTTGGCTGGAAGAAATCGCCAATGGCTAAGCCGGTCAAGGATCCCGGAGATGCATCGAAGTTTGCCGGCCCTTTGCAAAGGGATGCCATATTCAAGAGATAATTTATCATGCAAGCAGATGGCGTGCTCAATGGTTAAATCCATAGATAGCAGTCCATCAATTTTATATACGATCAGCGTCTGCCGGGTTGCAATAGACGATTCGATGAACTTCATCGTAATCATCCACTCCCCTTTCCTTTTGGGCAGGGAGCGAGGGAAGCGAATGATTGCGAGACAAGTAGGATGATTTTATGAAACGTCATGGATTTTTCTGGATAGTGCTGACGTTGATTTTGCTGGCGGCCGCTGGTTTTGCTTTATGGCGGTTACTGGGACCCATCACGGTGGAAGTCACCCAGCCGGCCCGAGGGCCCGCGGTGCGGGCAGTTTATGCGACAGGTACGGTAGAGCCGGCGGTAATGCTGCCGATCGCCCCTCGCAACACCAGCCGCCTGATGGAACTCAAGGTTGATGAAGGCGATCATGTCCAGAAAGGACAGATACTGGCCCGGCTTGAGGACCAAGATTTGCAAAAATCGGTGGATGAACTGGAAGCACGTATGCGTTTCGCCAAAATTCAGTTTGACAGTGCCCAGGCCCTGCTCAACCGTGGCTTGGGCACGGTTCTGGAGCGGGATCGGGCGCGTTCCGAGTGGCAGGCAGCAGAGGCGGCCTTGGCCCGGGCGCAGATCTTGCGCGCATTCATGACGCTGACCGCTCCGGCAGACGGGCAAATCCTGCAGCGCGATGGGGAAGCCGGCCAGTTAATTCCAGCCAATCAACCGGTTTTCTACTTTTCCTGTTGCGCCCCCTTGCGGATCGAGGCGGAAGTCGATGAAGAAGACATTTTGCTCGTCCAACTCGGGCAACGCGTGCTGATTCGCGCGCCGGCCCTGCCAGACCAGGTGCTTGAAGGTAAAGTGTCGGAAATTACTCCGAAAGGCAATCCGGTCACGCGCAGTTATCGGGTGCGTATCGGCTTGGTGGAGGAGACGCCATTGCGCACCGGTATGACGGCTGAGGTGAATATCATTGTTGAACAACATGAAAATGCACTGCTGATTCCGGCAGCCAGTGTAGTCGATGGGTACGTCTGGACCGTCGACAACCACCGCTTGCATCGCCAGCCGGTTGAAACCGGGATCGCCGGCGACGTGAAAACCGAGATTGTTTCTGGTCTGGCGGAGACCGCGAGGCTGGTCGTGCGTCCCACGGACAAGCTGGAGGAAGGGCAACGGGTCAAGGTTGATGCGGCAACCTCTAAATAACCCCCTCCCGTTTCAATTGAGTGGTTAACACCTCAATCTGGATGTCGAGATCGGTCAGGTCGCTTTCCAGCAGCTTCTGTTGTTGTTCTTGAAAGACTTCCTCAATTGTGGCCAGCACCCGCCGGAAATTATCATCGAGTTCCGGTGCGGCGACCCGGCTGTGGGTTTTGGCGTAACCTTCGGTAACCTTCTGCGCGCCGTCTAGGTAGACGTTTAGGAACTTGCGGGCGCGGCGTAAATCGCGTGGATCTTCCTCCAGCATTTTTAGGATATCCCGGGCTAGTTGCGCAATGCGCTGCAACCGGGCGTTCAGTTCAGCGTTGCGAATAGCACGGGCCGCCTCTTCAATAGCGGTAATACTGCATTCAGCCTGCTCCAGCGCCTTCAGGACGTGTTCGGTCGCATCCACACCATAGCTGTCAGTGAATCGCTTGGCCGAACGCGGATCAAAGCCGTAACACAGATAACAGCCGAGCAGGGCTACCAGACTAAAAGCGCCGCCGATGGCCGGATGATGGCCAACGCCCAGCCAAGCAGTGACGCCAGTGGCTAAAGCAATCAATCCACTGCCTAAGGTCTTGAACGGCCAAGGTGCTTTGGCGATCCGGCGGCGATCGTACTCACTTTCCGACAGCAGACCCCGCCGCAATAGCAGTGCTCCGGCTAAAAACAATCCATAACCGGCAGCGTCGCCGGTTAATGGGCCGAGCTGACCTCGGGCTAGTGACATCAGAGCCGCAGCCAGCACGGGCAACGGTAACAGAAACATCAGCAATCCTTTAGCAGAAGGAAGCTGGCCAGAGGGCAGACGGTAGCGTTCGGCCATAGTTTGAATCGTCTGTTTGATCAACAAAAAGAGGGCGGTGATGGGGATTAGGATGACGCTGGCCAGCAGGATAAAGCGGCCCATGATAGCGGTTCCTTAATCAGCGCGGTGTGTGCAGTACCGGCGCAGCGGTGGCGCTGGGTGAGCAGGAGGCGATCAGCGCTTGACAGGAGGCGACACCAACCGCAGCGAAAATTAGTAATAAGCCAATGAATTTGCGCAGAGAGTCAGGCATGGCGGCGGGATGATTCCAGTAGCAGATGATACTGCTAACTATAGCACGTCAGTGCTGACGCTCAGAGACGCCAAAGCCTGATCAAGCATTGCTTCGGGATCAAACAGCGATTTAGCTGAGACGGTGAAACTGCGGTGGCAGAAGTTCCCGGCACCGTCCCCTTGATATTGAGCGCGGTAATACGCGGGGTTGGCGAGCAGATCGTGGACACCGTTCAGCAACGCATCGATATCCGCATCCGTGGAATACAACCCTAGACTGGCCCGCACCATGCCCTGCCATGGTTTGATCAGCGCGTCTGCATCGTCCGCATCGGGATCAAGATCCAGTTCCCACAGTTCGGGTTTAAGCAGCTCACGAACATAAGGGTGGGCGCAAAAACAACCATTGCGAACGGCTACATTGTGATAATCGTTCAACATCGCCGCGACTAGCCCATGTTCCAATCCAGCCAGATTGAAGGAAACGACGCCCAGCCGTGGGGTACGATCAAGGTCCGGGTCGCCATAGATGCGCACGCCTGGAATAGCGAGCAGTCCGGTCAGCAGACGCCGTAACAGCCGTTGCTCGGCGGCGTGGATCGAACCCATGCCGATCCGTTGCAGCACGTTCAATACCGCCCCAAGCTGTACCGCACCGGGGATGTTAGGTGTGCCAGCTTCTTCACGATCCGGGAAGTAGCCGGTGATTTGGTAGTTGCTCAGGCTGACATCATCCACCATGCCGCCACCCAGCTCGTCGGGTTCCTGACCCTCCAGCAAGATTTGCCGCACCACCATAACGCCGGGTGAGCCAGGCGCATAGAGTTTGTGGCCAGAGAACGCCACGGCATCCAGCTCCCGTTCGACTGTCCCGTTGTCGCTAAGGGCCAGCGGGGCATGTGCAATGAACTGCGAAGCGTCCACCACCACCCAAGCATCATGAGCGTGAGCCAGTGCGGCGATGCCGTGGACTGGATTGACAATGCCGGTGACGTTACTGGCCGCCGATATAGCGATGTAGTTAACCCGGTCTCGATATTGCTCCAGCAACCGCTCCAGCGCGGTAAGGTCGATTGCACCCAGCGCCGGTGCTTCGCCCGTTAACGGGATATGAACGACACCGCGCGCGTGTTTGCGATGCGGTAGATCATTAGCATGATGTTCCATCAGTGAAACCAGCACAATGTCGCGTTCGGGACGCCGGGCCGTGAGCATACGCGCCAGCCGGTTTAAGAGGGCCGTACTGCCTGCCCCGGCAAGGCAGGCGATGTGACGTCTTAGATCACCCGGCCTGACAAAATTTAGCACCTGCTGGTGTGCCCAATCATAGGCGCCGTTCACAATCCGGGCGGAGAAGTGTGCCTGGCTGTGGGTGTTGGCGTAGTGGCGCAACAGCTCGTCCGCGATCTGCCGGGCGCACTTCATCTCAAGTGTCGAAGCGGCAGAATCCAGGTAATGACGGCACGTCTCGCGTCCGTTGGCCACGCGGTAACGCGTGGCGATACCCAGGAAATCTTTCTTTATGTCGTTTAATGACGAATCAAAAGGCATAATTTTTGCCTAATATGCTGTCTTGGTGTGATTATACCGTGTGTTTTACGGCCTGCCATCTTTGCCCAGTCTAAAAACTGGGATTTCCCGCGGAAAAAATTTGATGAAAAGATCAATGCGTCTTTTGAAGTTGAGTGTCATATACATGCTATTTTTCTGGTTCACGCCAGCACACGCCTATCGGATCTATTTCGGGGAGGATCTGAACGGGAGCAGCACTCTTCCGTTAAGCAGCTTTCCGGGCGCGACCGCCGCGCAATCCAGCTTTCTCGCCTTGATAAATACGCCAACCATCGAAGATTTCGAGGGTTTTTCTGATGGTAAGAGCGGCCCGTTAACGATCACATTTCCGGATTTGGGCGATGCCATTCTGACTGGCGATGGGTTGGTGCGAACGATAGAATCAGGAAAAACCAATGGCCTGGGCCGTTATGCGACTTCAGGAACCAATTATTGGTCGGTGGTCACTTCGAATACAAAAGATAAAGGCTTTGAAATCAAATTTGACGTTCCTATAGCCGCTTTCGGCTTTCATGGCATCGATATCGGTGATGCTGGCGGGCGATTGGCCTTGTCCCTTTTCAATGGCGATGAACCGGTCAGCACATTCTCGATCGGCCACACCGTATCCAACAAAGCGAATGGCGCCGTATTCTACTATGGGCTGATCGCCACGACCCCCTCGGAACTGTTTACCCGCGTGAGCTTTAGCTTGATAGACACCAAGCCAGGAGATAATGTGAATGACGGTTTTGCGTTCGATGACATGACGATTGCCACCGCTCATCAAGTGCGTGGCATCCCGGAGCCTGCCAGCCTGAGTTTGATGCTCGCGGGTTGGGGAGGGCTGTTGTGGCGACGGCACAAGAATAGAATTGAATCATAAAAGAAAAACTTCCATAAAAGGGTGGCTGGATGCGTAATTTTCCTTATCCGGCCATCCTCATTACTCTGGTGGCCGCCATCGGCGTCTGGAGCCTTAACGTGCTTGGCCTGTTCGATCGTTATGACGCCCAAGTCTACGATATGGCGGTTCGCTATGGTTCACGCCCACCCGATGCGCCGTCTGTTCTGCTGATCGCAGCCCGTGAAGACGAGCTTGCAGCGGGCGATCTCATGTGGCTGGATGCGATCGAAAAGCTGGAAGCACTCGGCGCCCGCCAGATTATCTTTGCCTTTACCCCCCGGTCTGTTTCAGACCGCTTCTACGCACGGGCTGCCCAGTTGGACAATCTGGTATTTGGCCGCTTTCTGCAATTCTCCGCTCAACCCGATGAAATGGATATCGCGCCTTGGCCATCGGCTGCCCAGGGGGTTGAAAGCCGGCTCATCTTTGGCATAGCCGCCATTCCACCGGCAGATAGCGGCGTTTATCGGCGCAACCATGCCTATTACCGGCTTGAGAACCAGAACTACCCAGTTTTGGAGACCCAGGCGGCAAAACAAATGATGGGCCAAGATCAATTGCTTCCGGAGTCAGACTACTGGGTGAACTTCAGCGGCGGGCCGGATTACCTGCCGATCATCGCCTTGCCTCGCCTGCTGGCCGGCGAATTGATCCCGGAGCTGGTCCGGGGAAAGAGTGTGCTGATCGGACCGGCATTAGCGGCCCATGAAGCCGGTTTGCATACGCCTATTAACCGTAGCGGAAACCCCGGAATCTCCCCACTGGTTTTTCAAGGATTTGCCTTGCAGACACTGCTACGGCAACAGATGATTCATCCCATGCCGGAGGTATGGCAACTGGCCGTTCTGCTAATGGTCAGTGCTGTCAATGTGGTGTTGTATCAGTTGGGCCGCTATCAGTTTGGGATTTTTCTGACGTGCGCCGCAGCGGGCGTTTATGCAGTAATCGGCTGGTTGTTACCCGCCTGGTTCTTGCTTTGGCCTCCGGTGACAGCGTTGCTGATAGCCCAGATCGCAATCTTCATTCTCGTGTCACGCTACAAGTTTCGCGTCGAAGAAGCGACGACGCGCCGGTTGATCATGGAATTATCCGGCCAGTCGCGTGAAAAACGCCAAGTGCCGGGCTTTTACACTGATTCCGAGCCTTGGGCGCAAGTTGTCAATCTGGTTAAACAAACCTTGGATCTAGGCTGGCTCATTTTTTTGGAACGCCTTCCTGGCCAATACTACGTCCGAGAGATCATCGCGCTGAATTGCAGCCTGGCTGATATCGATGAACGCCGCCGTGATTATCGCCGGCTTCCTTACAGTGAGGCGATGGCTGAAAATCGGCCAGTGCGATTGCAAAAACGGCTCTTTCTACGCCTTGATGCCGATTATGAACAGTATCTGACGCCGCTGGTGTTTGGTGGTGAGGTGCTGGGTTTCTGGGCGATGGGATTGCGGGTGGGCAAGGATGCGGGCATTCCCGATTTTTTTACCATCGTACACGAGTTCAGCATACAAATCGCCGAGATGATTTATCATCGCCAGCAATGGCTTCAACAACAGAAAATGGAGAAAATTCATGATGTATTTCTTTATTTAAGGCTGAATGGCGGTGAAAATTTTCATGGGACGCTGAAACAGAATATTGCTGTTTATCAACGGCGATTGCTGGGATTAGAGCAAATATTCGATAGCATCGGTATTGCAGCCGTTTTTTACAATCCATTTGGGAGCGTGATCCAAGTCAATCACACTATGGAAGAGTTGATGAAAAAGGAGTGCATCCTGATTTATCAAATCACCGCCTTGGATTTACTGTGCCTGCTTTGTCAATTACCGATGGCTGACAGTCAACGTATTCTCCGCCAAGTCTTCACCGACCATAAAGCTACGACACTGCCCGCCCACCTTCCCGATAATCCGCGTTACCACTATCTGCTGCATGTCAGGCCGGTGGTGATTAATCCTGAGCAGCTTGAAGCGGGAGAAGTGGCCCCTTTTCAGTTGCGCGGGATTCTAATCGAGCTGGTTGATGTGACCAGTTTGCATGACTTAAGCGTCATGAAAAGCGGTTTTATGGAGCACATCTATTTTCAGTTACGCAACGATTTACAAGCCATCCTGCTGGCGACAGATTTACTGAGTTCCGGGGATCAGCCAGCCTCTAATGATGTATTGGACATGATGAAGCAGCAAATGGATGACGCCATTCGTCTTGTTGATCAAGCTCAAGACTATCTTTTCAAAGATTTGATAGAGCTTCAGCAGATTGAAGACTCTTATCCGGTGGAGTTGCTGGAAGCCGTCCATGCGACTCTAGACGCGGTCGCTGACCAGATTAAAGAGCGTCAATTAAAGATCGAGGCCCGGTTACCGGAATTAGTGAATCTAGTACTGGCGGAGCCGAATTCACTGCGGGAACTGCTGAAGGTGCTGTTGACGATCCTGATCGATGACGCGATCACCGGTAGCACCCTGTCGATCACCATGATTGAGCAGGAACAAACCATTACGTGCACACTCAGTAATCAAGGCTTTGGCATGCCCAATTCGCGTTTTCAGGACTACCTGACGGGTAACGTTGATGATCTCGCGCCGGCATTTAAAAAATTGCGGGCTGGGATTCGCCAGATGACCCAATGGTCCGGTGAACTGACGGGGGCAAGCACGCTGGGTGAAGGCACCTGTTTCGAGTTGAAATTGCGGTGTTTTATCTAGCATCACCCATCATCAAAGGATAAATGATCAATGAGCGGCAGTGGAAAACACATCCTGGTGATTGAGGATGAAGCCTTGATTCGGCGCCTGATCAGCTTGGGTTTAGAGGAGAAGTCTGTGTTGCGCGAGGCAGAGAACGGTCCAAAAGGTTTGGAACTGCTCGAATTGAAGCAACCCGGCCGCCAGGAACGGATCCTGAACGCGGGCGCTAGCGCGGTTCTGTTCAAACCCATATCCTTGCCTAAACTGCTCGAACAGGTTGCCAAACTGCTGCCCGGCTGACCGGCCCTGGATACGTCATTCAATGGCCCAGGGGAATGGTCCGTGATCCCATTATTTCCTGATGCCCTCGCCAGCTCCGTGATCACCACGGTCTGGGTGGGCGTCATGCTTTCGGTGTTTTTCACCCTGCGCTTTGGCTGGAATCTGTCGGGGTTGGTCGTGCCTGGCTACTTGACCCCTCTGTTACTGATTAAACCGCTGTCAGCGGCCGTAGTGTTCACCGAAGGTTTGGTGACCTACCTGCTGGTCCATTGGCTGTCGGAACGCCTTTCGCGGTTCGGTGGATGGAGCAGTCTGTTCGGGCGTGACCGCTTCTTTGCGCTGGTTCTGGTCAGCGTGGCGGTTCGATTGCTTGGGGACGGTTGGTTGCTGCCCTGGGCCGGTCAGTGGTGGAATCAGTACTTTCAGCAGGATTTCGATTACCGCAGCGACCTGCACAGCTTTGGTCTGATCGTCGTTTCACTCATTGCCAACCAGTTTTGGAAAACCGGTGTGCGTGCCGGGTTGCCACCGGTCATCGTCAGCGTGGGTCTCACCTACCTGATCGTTCGCTACGGCCTGCTGGAATTCACCAACTTTAGCATCGGTAGTTTAAGTTACAGCTACAATGACTTAGCGACTTCGCTGCTGGCTACGCCCAAAGCCTATATCATCCTATTGACCACCGCTTGGATCGCCTCGCGGATGAATTTGCACTACGGATGGGAGTTTAACGGCATTCTAATTCCGTCACTGCTGGCTTTGCAGTGGTACGATCCCATTAAGATTCTGACCTCGTTTACGGAGGCGTTCATCATTCTGGGGCTGGCCCGAGGACTGTTGGCGATGCCTGTGATCGCCCGCTTGCATCTGGAAGGTCCGCGCGAGTTGTTGTTTTTTTTCAATATCGCCTTCGCCTATAAAATGGTGCTTGGTTGGTTGCTGCCGCTGATTTGGCCCACTGTACCGGTCGCCGATGCGTACGGATTTGGTTATCTGCTGACTACGTTGATTGCCTTGCGGATGCATGACAAGGACATCATCGCCCGCCTGACCCGCGCTACGCTTCAGACTTCGCTGGTGGCCGCCGGGATCGCTAGTCTCGCCGGTTTTGCGTTGACCTTGCTGCCCGGAGCGCCGATGGGCGTTCGGCAGCCGGCCTCGACCGATGTTTCAATAATCGCCGCTGACCAGACGCTGACGGCGATGCTCAGCGGCGACCATGTGGAGCTGAACCGGCCGCGCCGTGAAGGAACCGCGCCTGCGCCGCTTCCAGGCGAAGTGAACGCCTTTCGCAGCGGTATCGAGCAATTGCGGATCTATTTGGATACTGGGGATGCCGCTAGGCTCAAGGATGCTGCCCGGCAACTAGACGCCGCTCATTACCAGATCTATCGCATCGAACAACGCTATCTCTATCTGCGTGAACGGACGCCGGCCTACGGTTGGGGTATCTATGTGGTGGACCTGCAAGCGTCAGGGGATCTGCTGGTAGAAGTCCCCGCGCCCTTGGAAGAACGCGGAGCGCTGACGGCGGGCGGCAGGCTGTTCAGTGCGCTGCAAGGCCGTGCTCTGGCCATTGCCGGTGCTAAGCGAATGGTCAATCCCGATCGCTCGCTGGATGTGCTGACCAACCGTCAGACGCTTTTTCAGGCATTTCATGACGTGATAGCCCGCTGGAATGTGTTGCAGGTCCGCGGCTATGATTCGCGCAATACCGCAGCGATGGCTGGATTACCCGCTAGTGCTTACCCAACCGGCGACGCACAACCGCCCACCACCTTGTGGGTGCGCGCCAGCCTGCCGCCTGGACTCGATCTGGCCCGGCTGAAATCGCTG
This sequence comes from Proteobacteria bacterium UBA2383, assembly GCA_002343485.1. Taxonomy (GTDB): domain Bacteria; phylum Pseudomonadota; class Gammaproteobacteria; order Competibacterales; family Competibacteraceae; genus UBA2383. The sequence continues at coordinate 19,619 of DDST01000018.1, read as the reverse complement.
GTGGGTGAGCTGGCGGTGCGCTGGGAGACTACGCCATTGCCCAATCTGCAACGGGACGCCACACGCAGCGGTTTTGCTGAACTGGTCCTTGATCGCAGTGACCTGCGGCGATTGATGGCGCGAGCTACAGTGGGCGTAACCGAGGCGCCATTACGCGTTGGGGAACTGCGGATTGACGGCTATCTCCAGGAATGGCTGCTGGCCGGCAAAGCGCGTATTGCTGAACGCGGGACCAGTCTGTATCGCCCTCCCTTGCTGGAAGAGCTGTTGTATATCGATGAAGAAATTCTGACGCCGCTCTTGGGATTGATTCGCACTGGATACCACGACGGTGCCTGGACAGCAGAGGGATTGCTGACCCTGCAGGCGTTGGCCAATGCCGCCAGCGCGGTTGGTTACCGCTTGTCGCGCTATCAGCACCGGCTGAGTGGCCAGGAATATCTGCTGCTTGCCGAAGAAGAGACCCGTCATCCGCGCCGCTACTGGGGCGCCTATGTGTTCCGGCTGGGCAAGGGGCCGGGTTATCTGGTGCAGATTCCCCATCCGATTTTTGAAATCAATACCTTGGAGTATGGCTTGTGGCTGTTTGAACAACTGCAAGCCGATGTTCTCCTGCTGGCTGGCGCCCACCCGGAAACCAACCCAGATGGCAGTGCCGATGTCCTCAATCCCGGCTACCCGCTGAGCCTGTTTTCGCTGGTGAACCAGGTCGTGATGCGCGAAGCGGGTTCCCGGCCAATGCTAGCCATCGGAGTGCGTGCCTACGGGATCCGGCCGGGCGAGCCATCGCCTTCGAAAGATGTGTTATTGAGCTGGCATGATGGCGCTTCGCGCCGTGAAACGCTGGATGTACTCGGGCAGCGGTTGACCGCTGCCCTGGAAGCCGATGGTCTGACCTTTGAGTTTCTGAGCGGAGCGCCTTATGCCATTGGCTTCCAAGCCAGCAGCATTCTCCAGGGGCGCTATCTGAACGCAACCACTCACAAGGCGTTTTGCCTGCTGTGGCTATCGCCCCTGGTCCGGGCCAGCTACCGTCAACAGGGCGAGAATCTGCTTCAACAGACCCAGTTCGAAGCGTTGAGCATTCCGACCCGCCATGCCAATCTCGATCGGCAAATTGCCGGATTTACGCTGACGGCCGAACTCCCGCCGCAGGCGTGGCGGGAGGCATTGCAAGCCTATGTGGAACAGCGCGATATTGTGGCGTTGCGTCAATTACAAAGCTGGCCGGCGTATCGCTATCTACGGTTGATCGATCAGGATACGCAAATGGCTTTCCTGTTGACGCTGGATGGCTATGGCCGTTTGGCGGTCGTGACCAATCTGGCGCCACGCCAGCCGGAAGAATGGGTGGTTGCGGACCAGCCGCCGGCGATTGAACAAGTGATGCGCTTCAAGAACCGCCAGGCGGGCTGGCTGCGGTTTGCGCCGCCATGATTCGCCTGCTTGGCCAAACATTGCGCGGGTTGCTGGCGCTGGCAATACTCACCGCACTGGTCTGGTGGTTATGGCCATTGGCACAGACAGCCTGGCGGCTATTCGATCCACACGGACGGCAGGACGTCGACCCCCGGTTGGCTGAAGCAGTGGCGGAGACGGTGTATGTGCTGGAGGAGTCGCGTTGGCTGGAGTTTCCGATGGTTGCTCAAGGGGATTATGTCAAGGTCGTCACGAACGCCAGCCTGCCGCCCGCGTTGGCCCGGTCTCGCCTGCCTGAGACTTTGTGGGATTACGCCTTGGACTATCAGGTGCTGGACAAGGCAGGACGCGTGCTGAAAGCGGAGACTTACCATCAGCGCACGCTGATGAGCTGGTATAAACCGGATGGCGCGCAACAACCGTTAACCCCGGCGTTTTATCTGAACCAGCTCAGCTTGCCGGCGAGTGGCCGGGTGATCGCCATTAATGTGCGCGAGACGCCGGGAGCGGTGCTCTTGCGCTTGCGGTTGGCGAGTCGCGCCGCTGCCATTGATGAAGTAGTGGCGCGTGTCTATGTCCAGGGGCATTTATTTGATACGGCTCAAGATTACCGCTGGCAGCGTGTCAGCCGCCGTTTGCAGGAGCGGTTGGCGCGCGCCAGCGTGTACGGTCCGGACTTGCTGAGTCTGAGCGAGCAGACACAGTTGCTGCGGCAAATCTGGAACCCCGTTGCGCCGCTGGGCGTTGAAGGCGCTGCCTACCACAGCCGGAAAATGTATGTGGTGTTTGAGGCCGAAGCGGAACCGCACCGGTTGCCGGTATTGCCCGCCGGTTTATACGCCGGTCCGGATTTGCACGGAACGATCGCAATTCCCGAGCCGGGCGGGATCGTTGATCTGGAATTTCTGGATGTCGCGCCCTTGCTGGCGCAGGCGGAAATCTCTCCTGGCTCCCCCCTTTCAAAGGGAGATGGCGAAACCAAAGGAATGTCCCAATCAGCCGCCATTCGCCTGCGCTGGTACGGACGGCAGCCCTCGCAGCGTGCTGAATACCCAGTTACGTTAACTGGACCAGCGATGCGCTGGCCGGGTGCTTTTGAACCCGGCCTGGTGGAAATCATTGCATCGCAACCGGTAGTCGTCCGGGCGGTCCTGCGCCAGACATCCGGGCAACCTTTTGAGTTGATTCATGAACCGGTTTATCTACGCTTATACCGCATGAGCTTAGAGCAAGCTCTGGAGTTCAACATCGCGCATGTTGGGTCACAACCGGCGTTTTGGCGGGTTGATTTGCGCCTGGCGCGACCTGAAGCTGAGGCTACAGCGTCTGCCCGCTATGCACTGCTGGATAAACACGGCATCGTACTGCGTCAAGGTACGCTGCCGGTTTCCGCGCTGCCCTCCCATTATGATTGGCTGGTCAGTCCGGACGCCTTTTTTGACCGGGTCTCCGAACCTGCCAGTTACGCTTTTGTCCTGCCGGCTAATGTAGCCAAGGTGCGGTTACAGGCTGACACGCCACTACTGGCGGCTGCCTATACCCGGCCACCGGATCTGCCGCGTTTCGTTCAGGTGCCAGAAGACTACCAGCCTGCTTTGCCCGGAACCCGCGGCCAGCCGTTCTGGTTCCCGGTGTTGCCGGCCGATGCGCCGGCGCTGCTCCGGAATGGGCGGAGCATGCTGATGGTGGTGCAGTCACGGCCACCCGAAACGGACCTGGACATTCTGGCGGGCCATTATGATTGGCAGGACTACCTGCCAGAAGGTGCTTGGCGCGCCCGCTATCTGCTGAGTCCCCGCGATCCGGCAACGCCGTTGCGAGTTCAGGCGCTGGATAATGTGTTCCGGCCGGTATCCGCCGGCGTTCCCGTTGCGCTGCATTTTCAGAATCAACCGGGGCGCTCAACCGTGCAGCCGACGCTGCTTGCCCTGCGGGAATCCGCGGCGCCCTGTATGTTCCAGGTCGCAGTGGATGGCATCACCGTTTACTCCGGTGTTCTAGCGGTGCGCCGCGCCGCCATCCGGCTGCCGCCCCTGCCTACGGGGACACATACCCTGACTGTGACGGCCTCACGGCCAAGCCGCTGGCTGATTAGCAATACCGGTGCGAACAGAGACAGCGTTATCCGTCGGCTGGCCTCTATTCTGGACAGGCAGCCGCTGGAATTTATCTATCCGAAAACCACTGCTGGCGAAGAAATCCTCACGGGTGTTTTGCACATGCCTCTGGGCGCAACCGAGCGCAGCCGGGTGCGTGTCACGGTCGAGATCGCCCATACCGCTCTGTTGGGTCCTGCCAGCCGGCTGACGGCGCGCGAATGGCGTTATGACCTGCTGCCGGATCAGAGCCAAGTGACTCCCGTGCTGGATACCCCGGATGAACAGGTGGGTGGCGGCCAGCGGTTTTTCCTACCGCTGGGTGACGATCTCGCCCCTGGCCTGTACCGGATCCGTCTGCAATTGGAGCGGGGTAGCGGTTATCTGAGCCTATACCGGGTGATTCCCGGCCTTCCGGTCCTGTCCGAACTGTTTCGTGAGGAGACGCAGCCATGAATCCATCTCTGTCTTACGAGAATTCTATTGCGGCAACCGTTCATGCTTCCCATCCCCATCCTTCTTTGCAAGAAGGATACGCATATGGGTACGGCTGGCGGGCCATCCTGCTGCTGATGATGCTGTTAACCATGATCGTAGCGCCTGCCCAAGGGTCTACTCTGGAAGCACTATGGAACGATAGCCAGAGCCGCGATTACCGGGCGCCGGCATCGAACGAACTGGAGCAGGTTGAACAGCTATTTCGACGGACCTTCGCCAGCGAGACCAGCGAAGCGCTAGCGGCGGACTGGGCCACTTTGGGATTTCAGTTAGAACATGTGACCGAGCAGGGCCATGTCTTTACCGTTATCCGGGAACGGCCGGACCAGCGCTGGGGGCGTGGCTTCTACACGTTCGCTGCCCGCTTGACCAGCCGCCCGGTTCTCCAAGCGCCGCATGCCTTAAGCGATAAATTCACGGGACTCATCGCGCTGCGCCTGTTTGCTCAGGACCAGTTTGCTGCCGGTGCCTGGAGTACTGCGCCGCGCCGTTATCAGAATGAAGACGATGAAACAGTCGATGCCGACCTGGCGCATCTGCCGGAGAGCCATTTACTTGCCTTCAGCAAGGCGGCTGCATTTTCTCAACCAGCCAGTGCAATCTTACAACTGCACGGTTTCGCCGCCGAAAAACGCAAGACGGAGGCAGGCCGGACAGCCGGGGCGATTATCAGCGCTGGCCAGAGCCAGCCGACGCTGGCGGCTGAACAAACCGTCCATTGCCTGGACAAGGTAATCACCGAGCCGGTATTGCTCTATCCCATCCAGATTGGCGAGTTGGGCGGCACGGCCAATCAAATCGGCCAGACGCTGCGGGCGTTGGGCAGCAGCGCCTTTGTGCATATCGAACTGGCGCGGTCCGTCCGGGAACAACTCCGTGTCAATGCCGCATTGCGAGATCAATTCGGCGGCTGCCTGGCGGGGGTGCGGCTCTGATGCTAAAGCGGATATGCGTCTGGGCATGGATGACGCTATTAGCAGCGATGACCGCCATTGCCAGCCCTGATCCGGTGCATATCGACCTGCTCGGGCGCTATCCGTTGCCGCTGCGATGGGACAATGTGCGTGATGAACCGCTGTGGGTAACGGGCGCCAAACCGTTTCTTGCATCTGGCCGCGGCGAGGAAACAGCCTGGCCTGAATCTCACCGGTATTACCGGGTCCGTCTGTCCCCCGGCGAGAGTACGACGGTTTGGGTGCCTGCCAGCGAAGGGCTGCGGGTCGACCGTCCCCAGGGCCGGCTCAACCCGCAGGATTTGCACTTCATGGTTTCCAACGGTTCCGGACTCTATGTTGGCGCAGCCGTGCAGCCCTCGGCGCAGGGGGACTCATTGCTGCTACCGCCAGATTGGCCGGAGGAGCGGCTGGTGCGTATCGGCCGGCCCGCCATGGCGCGCGACGCCCTCGAAGTGGCTCTGTTTGTGTCGCGGCGTGATGCGTTGAGCGAACCGGCTCCTTACCGGGATAGGGTGGATTCTTCAATCCGGCCCTTTGCCGGTGAGCAATCACTGCCTGCTACCGAAGCTGGGTTGCGGCCCAGCGGCCAGGCAGCCGCTCAGCCTTATTGGCCATTGCAAGCCGAGCCACTGGTACGGCTGCACGTGCGCGGGCCGATGCGGCTGGCGCTGGAACACCGGTTGCGCTATCCGCTTACCGAAACTCAAACACGTCAGACATACCGCATCTATGCCCGGTTGAATGGCCGGCCCTGGCAAGCGCTGGATTTTGCGGCGGGTGCCGAGACCCGGCGGGCGGTCTGGGTGGATGGTTGCGCCGAAACCTTGGGCCGGTTGGAGACCGGCTATCTGGAGCTGCCAGCCGGTGAACATGAACTGACGCTGGAATCGACCCTGCCGCTGTATGCCCGCTTGCTGGCTCAGGGTAATTCTGATTATCTGCTCCCTTCTCTCAATGCGCCGCTATTGACCGCTGTGGAGGCGCGGGCGGCCCGGCCGGTCGAACACGGCTCAATTTGGGACGTGACCCCGAAGCAATTGGCCCATCCTCTGGAGCGGATGACTCTGGCCGAAGAGGAACGAACGGCGCTGCGTCTGGGGCGCGATAATCAATACCGGGATGGCGGTTTAATTGCAGCGATCGCGATGCAACAGGCGGCGCTGGCGCATCGCGAAGATCCGCGGCTGGCCGGACAGGCCCAAGACTTATTCGGGTTGTTTACTTTTTACCGTCCGCTGCTGCCGGTCAACAAGCCATCATCCACCCCGCAGCAGTTCGTCTGGTTGCAGGGCCGCCGGTTGCTGGCGCGGGCGGACCGGCCACGGGAAGCGGTCATCGCTGAGCGGTTCAGCGTGGATGCGCTCAATACGCTGAGTCCCGCCTACCTGCTGGAATTGCCACCGCAGGCCGAATTGGAATATCGATTGCCAGAACGGCAGACACCTTCACGATTGCGGCTGGCAGTCAATCCATCCGGCCTTGATCAGCCAGTGGATCTATGGCTGCGCTACGATGACCAGCCGCCGGTCCCGGTGCGGGTTCAACCACCGGAACTGGCCGGGTCATTGTTTCTACCCAGCCCCGGCGAGGCAGCGTTGGCGTTGCTCGGTAAGCGGCATGGCGTGCCGGTGTCGACCACGCTGACCGCGCCGTTTGGCGCCTGGCAAACACCGGGGGCGCTGGTTCCAGCGGCGATGATGGAATTGCCATTGCCCGCCGGGGTGCGGCACATCCGCTTGGGTGGCGCTGGCCAGCCGCTCCAAGTCGCGCTGCATTACCGCGCCAGCCGGCCTTATCAGCTTTCCGAGAGCGCGTACCTGGACATGGTCCGGCGGCTGGGTCCTGGCGCGGTGTACCACGAATTTCAGCAACGGCTGCGGAAGGCCGCTGATTCTCCAGTGCAGGCCGGACCCGCATCCCCTGAAACCGGCTTCGCCGAAGACCACGACGCCCGGCGGGAACTGGTCAATCATTGGCAGCCGCTGCTGCGCCTGCTGGGTGCGCAGACCCGGCATTTCATGGCCGGACTGGCGCCGGCCCCTGCCCCCCAATCGCCAGTCAGCGAAAAAGCCCTGACCGGCGCGCGCCGGCTGACGCAAAGCGAACAATGGTTGCCGGCATTGGAGCAGTGGAGCACATTGAGTGAGGCGGCCAATCCACTGATACGGGAAGAAGCGGTGACGGGCCAGACGCAGGCGCTTGAACAGTTGAATGAGGAATTTCTCGCTGAACTCATGTTGCGCGGCATATTTGCCTATGACCCTGATGATCGAGTGCAGGAACGGGCATTGACTAGATTGATGCAACGCTATACCGCCGCTGAAGATGCCGAGTCATTGCTGACGTTGACCGGAGTGGCGGCCGTCCGCCAGCCCGATCCAACCCGGCTGCGTCAACTGGCTGGATTATTGCTGGAACAGGATCAGCCTGATCTAGCACTGATGATCGCCTTGGCGTTGCCGCCAGCAGAATGGCCGGTGGAGATTGTGTTGCGCGCCGCCTACCGGTTGCGCTGGCAGCGGGTGTTCGATCGTGCATTGGAGCGATTGCCTGACGCTGCGCAACGTGCTCTCTGGCGCGGCTATCGTGCTCAGGAGCAAGGCCAGTACCCCGAAGCGCTGCGGGAATGGCAAGCAGCGGGTCCCACGGGCCATGCGCTGGCCGCTGCGTTGGAGGAAGGATTGGCGCTACGCGGCCGGCTCGGTGCGGCGGATGTGGCGGCGCGGGAGCGCGCTGTCGCCGGCTGGGTGGTTTGGTCGATGCATCATCCGGGACCGTGGTTATGGCGCAATGCGGAATACCTGGTCAGCGATCACGCCGGCGCGGCAGCGCTCCATGCCGTGGAACGAGACCTATTCGCTCAAGCTTTTCGTGCCCAGCCGGAACGCCCGGTCCGCTTGACCGTTTACGGTCCGGCCCGCCTGCGGCTCACTGCCCGGTTGCTGCATTCGGCGGATGAACCGGAGCAGCAGCTGGATGACTGGCTGCTGGTCCGCGATGGCGGCCGTATCGAGCGGCTGCCTATCACCGGCGACCGGCCCAGTCAGGGCTTGACCCTTGTTGGCGATGTCACCGCGCAGCCGGGCCGGCTGGTTAGTTTGGACTACACGGTTGGCCCCGGTCTGCATGTTGTGGAAATTGCCGCCCACCAGCACGCACTGTGGGTGGCGCCGCTGGTCTGGCGGCCGGAGCGGCCCTTGTCCGTCTTGCCGGAACCCACGCCAGCGGCGGTTGCGGCGGCGGCGCTGGGATGGACGCCTGGCGAATCAAAGCAGAACGTGCGTGACACATGGACATGGCCACCGTCCGGCTGGGCAGGCATCCGGCGCGATCCCGCGGCTTGGGAAGCTGCCCTGCAAGAAGCCGGATTGCCGGTGCAAGTGGTCGCTGGCTGTCAACTACAACCCTTGCCATTGCCGCGTCAACCGCTTTTCCAGCTGGACATGGATACCTTGCGAGCCACGCTGAATCACGTGGCGGCTCTCAATCCTCCGGGTCTGGCGTGGCCCGGACCACCGCCCGGTCCAGCACAGATTCTGCGCAGCCGCTTGATTGAGACACTCTGGGACGTGGAGCAGCATCCCGAGCGACTGGCTCAGCGTCTGCCCGAGATGGAACAGGCGGTTGCCACTCAACCCGGGACACCGGGAGTGGAACTCCTGTTGCAGCGATTGCGCCGCCGCGCGGATTGGGAGCCGTTCCTGGCGGTCACCCGTAGCGCCGGCCTGCGCTACCTCGAAACGTCTGGCTGGCAACCGGAAACCCCCTTGTTACGGGTGCGTAAGGCGTTGACCCCGCTTGCAACGGCAGATGAGCAGGTGTTGTCCGGCGTTGAACAACTGGGGCTGTTGACGGCCAACCCAGCCGCGACCCGGCTGCAAATCGATTTGCAGGTCATGGATTTGCGCTACTTGCCACCGCAGCCGCTGATCGTCTGGCATCAGCTGGATGGTCAACAAGAACAGCCGGTGTTGCTCACGCCGGACGCCGCCCGCCAGCCGCTAACCGTCACAATACCGCCGGGTGAACATGTACTACGCATCGGTCTGGCTGATCCGGCCGCTAACCAGTTCTTGCGGGTCCGGGTCCGTGAACAACGGGGCGGCGCCTTTCAACCCGTCACCAGCGGCCTCAAGCGCCTGTACCAGATCGCCACTCTTGCGGAGCCTTGGCAAAGCCGGCTGGAAGGACCGGCCTGGCTGCGTATCGACGAATGGCGGAGCGGGGCGCTCAGCAGCCGCTATCGCTATTTCGGTCCGGGGTTCCACGACCTGGAGCTGCGCCCCGCTATTGGCCAGAGTGAGGCGCTATTTCGTGTCCATCGCCAGCGCGTGCTAGACGCCCCTCGCGAAACCACCCCGCCGCGCATCACGCGCTGGACGCTGGAATCGATCCCGGACGCGCCCGCACAGGTTCCCGAAGCGCCGCCGCCTTCAACCTGGGTGATGACGGACCGCTATGCCCTGGGTGAGCAGCAAGCTGGGACTTGGGGACTGGGCGCAACGCTGGCACGCTCGATTCCTCCGCCAAATGAAGGCAGCGGTGGACGGGCTGACGAGTATCTGGAGATCAACGGTTATTACCGGTATTACGACGATGACTGGCACAACTTCTATGAAATGGAGGCGCTCTACCGCTTGCATCAGCGCGGCGATCCCACCTTCGGGCTGAGAGGTCTTTGGCAGCACGACAGCGATTGGCCCGGCGTGTCCTATCAATTGAGCTGGGAAGGCTACGCCCAGCAATCCGAAGCTTGGGCCTGGAACTCCACGGTGCGCGGTCAGATCCGCCAGCGCCGCGACCTCACGCCGAAACTCCATCACACGCCCAGCCTGGGGTTCTTCACGCGCTATTTGGACCAGCAATCCGGCTTTGATGGCCAGCCGGGCTATGTCGATCAGGATGTGTTGAGCGCTTATAAAAACTTCCACCGGCACGGACTGGTGCTCGCCGATACGCTGGTTTACCGGCCTTGGCTAGACACACTGTGGCATGGCGGCGTAGCCCTGACCTCGGATGAGGATGGGAACCTGCTGGACCCGGAGCAATTCAATGCCGGCATCGGCTGGAAGCAGCAATTGGGCGGCTGGCAAGCGGGTATTGGCTACGATTGGACCTATTATTTCGCACAAGGCAGCCACGATTGGGACCGCCCCGAAGCGACGCAAAACCGCACTGTATTGGGCCATCTGCTATGGGATAAAAGCGGGGGTGGCCAGGGCCGGTTGAATTTGGAGCTGCGGATGCAGTACGACCTGGACAGCCGCGACTATGGCGCCTGGTTGTCGGCCCAATGGTTCCCGGATCGCGGGCGCGGCTACCGGGATTTCCGCAACGTGGATTTTCGCGGCCTGCGCGAGCGGCGGTTGCCGCTGGAATTCAACAATCGCCAGGATGCGCCACCGGGCGAGGATTATCCGCAATGAGTGTATCCGGCCATCCCAAGGCACCGCCGCCCCGTCAGCGCCGCTGGAGTGAACCACGCAAACCGTGGCTGAATGTGAGTTTCCAGACCGTTCAGCAGACATTGCGGGACGGGTTGCCGCCGGTCTTGGCCCGTGCTTCCCAGGCATTGCTGGAGCAATTGGCGGCTGGTTTTATGCGGGACTGGCCCGGTGTGCGTGACGATCCGCCGGATTGGGCGTTGCCGGTTGCAATCCATTATCGATTATTCATTTTTCTCAGCTATGATCTTGAGCAGCAAACCACTCGTCTGGACCAATTACGGCGCTTACAGACCGAGTACGGCCAGCGTTACCGGCAGGCTGTCACCGAACCAGAGCGCCAGCACCATCTGCTCACGTTCGCTCACCATCTTGGCGCGAGCCGCCGGCAACGGATCGGCGACCGCCGGGCTTTCCAGCGCTGGCTAGGCTACGACGCGCTGGCGGAGCGTTGTCAACGTCAGCGGGCGGCCGGCGACCGGCGGCTGGCCTTTGTGCTGGAACGGCTGGGTTTCTTGACCGCCCGCCTGCTGAAACAACTGAGTGAGCAGCATGACTCTCTGTGGTTATGGCGCCGCCTCGGGCTAGAGGCGCGGTTGCTGCCGTTGCTGGCTCACGATGGTGATCCACGGGTCCGCATCGCCGCATTTCACGCCCTGGCAACTGTGTTGCACGAACTGCCAGCAATCGGGCAGACCTCCGCAGTTGCGGGTACTACTCTGCGTTATCTCTACGGCGCCGCTCTGGATCATCGGCAGGCTGTGTGGATTCAGACCGAGGCGCTTGAACTACTGGAAGCGCTTGATCCTCCTTCACTGGCAACGGTGTTGAATGCCCGGTTCACCCAGCCGGGTACGGCCAGCGATGATTTATTTGTCCGGCGCCGGGCAGCGCTGCTGGTGGGCCGGAATCTCCAGACGTTGCCCGTATTGCTAGCACTATTGCCGGTGGTACAGCAAGACCCCAGCCCCTATGTCCGTCAAGGTCTCGCTGAATCCTTACCGGCACTACCCTTGGAAACGGCGCTGTTAATTTGGCAACAAATGATCCGGGATGATCCCGCCCCGCCAGTACGGGCAGCAGCATTGCTGCAAATCGCTCCGCTACTGTGGGCTGAACCGGCATGGGCTAAACCATTGTGTGATGGATTAACAGCCGTTCTCGATACCGAAACTGATGCATTCGTGTTGCGCGTGGCGCTGCGTGAGATCGGGCGAATTCACCAGCAATGGCTGGAAGAAGAACGGCTGGAATCGCTGGCCCAGACGTGGCGTCAGGAGCTGGGTCCTGCGATTGCTCGCTTGCATGGGCGGGCCAGCAGCGTGGCAGTGCGGCGTTGGGCCGCCCAAACCCGTGAGCATTTGTGGGCATGGGCCACCCCAGAGCGCCGCCGCCAGTTGTACGCATTGGCTGAACACGTTGCCGGTATCCCGGTGGGGTATAGTCGGCGGCTACCGCGCACCTTGGCGAGCAACGATGCCGATCTAGGACGGCTGCTGGCGCTGCTGGCGCAAAACGGCCACGGCTTTGACCTGCGCCGCAACTGCTTTGGGGCCTGGCTGACCCGGGGTCAGACACTGGGGTTCCGGGCTTGGCGCTGGCTGTACGAGATCCGCCATCCGGCCACCGATAAACGCCAGGCGTTCCGGCATACCGTGGGCCGGATCTATCACGGAAACCTGCGGGTACCATCCACTATTCTAGCGGAACTGGCTGAAACCAAGGTGCCAGGCGAGCCGCTGTTGGACAGCGTCGAGGCAGGCTGGCGGCCTTATCTGCCGCTGGTGGATGAATTGATTTCCAGCCTGGATCAGTGGAACCGGACGTTGCGCCGCTATACCAGTGAAGGTGTGACCGAAATCGTTGCCCCGCGCGCCTTGTGGCGGCGATTGCGGGCGCGGACCGTGCTGACCGTCCGCTTTGCCGGATATGCCCGGTTGCGCAATTGGCGTGAAGGTTCACAACAAAATCCTGCTGCTTATTTGCAGGCTATCGTCCGGCTGGGATTCACTGTCCGTTTGCTGCCGTACCCTGTTGAATCCGGGTTGCCGCTGGAACCTGATCCGCTGGTCAAACGGTTTTTTCCATCAACCGTGGATAAGCCGCCCGATGCGCCATTCGAAAAAGCCCGCTTGCCGCTGCTCGAACCCGGCGTCAGCCGCCTGGGTCAAGGTCTGGCCCTGTGGCCAGCGATGGATTGGGCGAGGCTGTGGGAGCGGTTCCGCGAATATTTCTTTTCGGCGTATCAAAATTCTCTGTTTGATCTCAGCGTCTTTCTAGCGGTGGCCGGTGGATTGTTCTTTGGCCAGCACGTCTACGCTACCCAACGCATCCGCCGGGCCCGGCGGCGGCGGGCGCTGGTCATGGGCGGGTGGGGGACGCGCGGCAAATCGGGGACCGAACGGCTCAAAGCAGCGCTCATTAACGCGCTAGGCTTTGGCGTGGTGTCTAAAACCACGGGGTGCGAGGCTATGTTCTTGCACGCCTATCCCTTCGGTCCCCTCAAGGAGATGTTCCTGTTCCGGCCCTATGATAAGGCGACCATTTGGGAGCAAGGCGATGTTTTACGATTGGCTGACCGGCTGCATGCCGAGGTGTTTCTATGGGAGTGCATGGGCCTGACGCCCGCCTACGTGCATATCTTGCAACGGCAATGGATGCGTGACGACGTAGCGACAATCACGAACACCTACCCGGACCATGAAGATATTCAAGGACCGGCGGGTTACAACATTCCCGAGGTGATGACGGAGTTCATCCCCGCTCGATCGTTGTTGCTTACGAGCGAGGAACAGATGCTACCGATCCTGCGCGATGCCGCCGGACGGCTGGGCACTGAGGTTAGAACGGCCGGCTGGCTGGAAGCGGGCCTGCTGACTGAGGACGTGCTGGAGCGTTTTCCCTATGAAGAACATCCCTACAATATTGCGCTGGTGTTAGCCCTGGCTGAGGAACTGGGTGTAGCGCGCGACTTTGCCCTGAAAGAAATGGCCGACCGCGTAGTGCTGGATATTGGCGTGTTGAAGCGCTACCCCCGGGCACAAGTGCGGAATCGTGGACTGGAATTCATCAACGGTATGTCAGCCAATGAGCGATTCGGTTGCCTCAACAACTGGCAGCGGATGCGCTTCGACCGGCAAGATCCAGAACAGGAGCCCGGCGTGTGGATCACCACGGTGGTGAATAACCGGGCTGACCGCATTCCCCGCTCGCGGGTATTCGCCGGTATCCTGGTCGCGGACCTGAGTGCTGACCGGCATTTCCTGATCGGTACCAATCTGGACGGTTTGCAAGGGTACATCCGTGAAGCGTGGGAAGAATATATCCAGAGCCTTAGCCTGTGGCCAGACGATGCAAAGGTTACCAGGGCGCTGCAGGTGTTGAAACAGCAGGCCCGCTGGCAGCGGATTCCCACTGTAACCGGGCAGTTAACGCAACGGCTTACCGCCCTGCTGAAGAATCTGGGCGTGACCGGCCCGCCCCGGCCGCCACCGGAATTTTGGCGTGATCCGTCCGGGCTGAAAACCTGGCTGGCGGCGCAGGGTGTGGCGGAAGAACACGGTAGCGAACTGGCGGCCTACCTGGTCGAGGAAGGGCGGTGTTTCGAGGATTATCAAGCATTGGCAGCGCGGGTGGCCAGCAGTACGCCAGAACAGCACGCGGCGTTGGATCAGGCGTTTCACGAACACTTATGGCGCTGGTTCGCCCGCAAATTAGTGGTCATCCGCGACGCTCATGCCAGCGGTGAGCAGATCATTGCGCGGATCGTTCAAGAAACGCCACCGGGTATGGAGCACCGGTTGATGGGCATCCAGAACATCAAGGGGCCAGGACTGGATTTTGTCTATCGCTGGCAAGCGTGGGAAACCTGCCGCCAAGCGTGCCAGCGGTTGCGGGACGCCGACCCGCTGATCGCCCGTCAAGGTTTACAGGAATTGGCCCATTTTCAGGAATTCGGCGCGTTAAGCGCCGGCGAAGTGCGAGAGACACTGGCCCTGGTTCGCGACCGGGGAGTCGCCCAAAATGAATACTTTCAGGCAGAATTGACGTTAATTGAATCAAATCTGCAACAAGCACTCGATGCAGTGCATGCCCAGACCCAGACCCAGAACGAAAGCTCTGGCCTCCTTCACCGGGTTGCCGGGGCTATCGAAGCGTTTCTTGACGCTGGAGATGCCATCCGCCGGCGCCGGCTGGCGAACCGGATCTATCGTGATTTGACCGATGATCGGATCAGCCGCCAGCGGGCTGCGCTTGAATTGCGGGAATTGATCCACCGGCAGAAAGGGGGCTGGCTGGAGAAGCGGATTCGCACCTGGCTGACCGTGTTGCGCGGTGACCGGATAGCGGCGTGATGAAAGAGAACGGCATCTAATTCATTCGTCTCCTGGAGAGGCAGGATCATGCAAAAACCTGAATTTCCCGCCGATGAGGGTCAACGCCTGCAGGCATTACGGGCGCTGGAGGTGCTCGACACCCTGCCGGAAGAACGCTATGACCGCCTGACCCGCATCGCCCGGCAGATGTTCAAGATCTCGATCACCCTGGTTAGCCTAGTGGATGCTGAGCGGCAGTGGTTCAAATCCCGTCAAGGATGGGAGACCACAGAGACGCCACGCGATATTTCCTTCTGTGGCCATGCCATTCTAGAAAACCGGATTTTCTATGTCTCCGATGCCACGCAAGATCCACGCTTTGCCGATAACCCCTTAGTGGTTGGAGCGCCCAACATCCGGTTGTACGCTGGCGCGCCGCTCTCCACAGCGGACGGTCACCGGGTGGGGGCGCTTTGCATCATCGATAGTCAGCCGCGCTGCCTCACCGCTGAGGAATTGCAGGCGCTGCGTGATCTGGCCGACTGCGTTGAGGTCGAACTCCAGCAAGCGCATATCCATCAGGCGGCCGATATGCTGCGCCATTGGGAGAGCTATCTATACACCGTGTTGAATACGGTTATCGACGGTGTGGTGACTATCGACGAACGAGGGATTATTCAGTCTTTCAACCGCGCTGCAGAGCACATTTTTAACTACACCGCCCCGGAAGTCATCGGCAAAAACGTCAATATTCTGATGCCGGAACCGTACTGCAGCGAACACGATGGTTATCTGGCACGCTACCAGGCCACGGGTGAGGCTCGCATCATTGGCATTGGCCGTGAGGTCGTGGGCCGGCGCCGGGATGGTTCGATCTTCCCGATGGATTTAGCGGTAGGCACAGCCACGCTCGAAGGGGTCTCCTTGTTTACCGGCGTCGTACGCGACTTAAGTGAACGTCAGCGGGTTAAACGGCAACTGGACGAAACCAATCGCCTGCGCCAAGCTATCCTCGATAGCGCCAATGTCGGCATTATTTCGACCGACATCAAGGGCGTGATTCGGATCTTCAACAAGGCTGCTGAACGGATGCTTGGGTATACGGAAGAGGAGATGGTCGGCAAACCCAACCTGGCGCTGATTCACGATCCCGGCGAAATCGCCGCGCATGCCAAGGGGCTGTCCAAGGAACTGGCCTGCCCTATCGAACCGGGTTTTGAGGTGCTCGTGGCTAAACCTCGCCGGGGTCAGGTTGCTGAAAACGAGTGGACCTATATCCGCAAGGATGGTAGCCGTTTTCCAGTATTGCTGACGGTAACAGCCCTGCGTGATCCACAAGGTGAAATTACCGGTTTTCTGGGAATTGGCAACGACATTACCGAACGCAAGAAGATGGAGCGCATGAAAAACGAGTTTGTCTCCACGGTCAGCCATGAACTGCGCACTCCACTCACGTCAATTCGAGGGGCGCTGGGCTTGGTTTTGGGCAAGGCTTCCGCCGGCCTATCCCCCAAGGCCCAGCAACTACTGGAAACCGCTAACCGTAACAGCGAACGGTTGACGCTACTCATCAACGATATTCTCGATCTGGAGAAAATCGAATCGGGGCGCCTGGAGTTCAGTTTTAAACTCCTGAACCTGGCAGCACTGGCCCGGCAAGCTCTAGCCGCTAATGAAGGCTATGCTCAGCAACATGGGATACGCCTGCGCTTGAACGAGGAGGTGCCGCAGGCCATGGTCTGGGGTGACGAGCATCGTTTGTTGCAGGTCTTCGCCAATTTGCTGTCGAACGCCATCAAGTATTCGCCCAAAAACGGCGAAGTCGTAGTGTCGGTGCAACTGGCTGGCAACGCGTATTTCCGGGTGAGCGTCAAGGATAGCGGACGCGGTATCCCGGCGGCGTTCCGCCATCGGATCTTCCAGCGTTTTGCTCAGGCGGACAGCTCCGATACCCGTGAAAAAGGCGGGACAGGTCTGGGTTTGAGCATCACCAAGGCGATTGTCGAGCGCCATAATGGGTACATCGATTACCATTCACAGGAGAATGAAAGTACCGAATTTTTCTTCGAATTGCCCGTATGGCAAGAGGTTATCGAAACTACTCATCCCGACCGCACTCGGTCGCGAGTGCTGATTTGTGAGGACAATCCTGATGTGGCGTCCATCCTGGCAGCGCTGCTTGAACAAGAAGGACTGACCTGCGACATTGCCGCCACTGCCGCCGCCGCCCGGAGTTTGCTGGCCAAAACCCCCTATCGTGCTTTGCTGTTGGATTTGACCCTGCCAGATGGCGATGGTCTGACCATGATTCGCCAGTTGCGCGAAGATGAAACCACCCACAAAGTGCCGGTCATTGTCATCTCAGGGCGCGCTGAGGAAGGGCGCAACGCCTGGTCAGGCGATGCCCTCACTGTGGTGGATTGGTTGCGTAAACCCGTGGATAGCGAGCGATTGGCGCAGGCCTTGGACCAAGCCTTACGCCAAGGGCGATTCCCTCGTATCTTGCATGTCGAGGATGATCCGGACATTATTCAAATTACCCAGGCGCTAATCGACGAAGCCGCTGAATATGCCTTTGCCACTTCATTGCGCGAGGCGCGCCCGCGGCTTCAAGCCGAGCATTTTGATCTGATTATCCTCGATATTACATTGCCGGATGGCTCGGGCTTAAGCCTGTTGGACGAGATCGGCAGCGATTGTCAGGTCATGCTGTTTTCCGGGCTGGAATCCAATACGGACGAACTCAGCCAGCAGATTGCTGCGGTGCTGGTCAAGTCCAAAACCAGTAATGAACGGCTCTTGGCAACGATCAAGAAACTGATTGATAAATATTAAAATTACCCTATGACTGAGACAGTACGCATTTTGTATGTGGACGACGACGCAGATATCCGTTCTATCGTCGAATTTGCTCTGGAAGGCGAGGAAGGGTTAACCCTGGAATTGTGCGCCTCCGGCCAAGAAGCTGTGGCGAAGGCGCCAACACTCTGTCCGGACCTGATTTTGCTGGATGTGATGATGCCGGGCATGGATGGGCCAACCACGCTGCAACGCCTGCGCGATCAGGCTGAACTGGTTGCAACACCGGTGGCTTTCGTCACCGCCAAGGTGCAGCCGCAGGAAGTTGCCCACTTTAAGTCAATTGGCGCTGTCGATGTCATTGCCAAACCCTTCGACCCCATGGCGCTAGCCGATCAAATCCGCGATCTTTGGATGCATTGCCGCAATGGATAAACAACAAAACCAGATCAAGCGTGCCAAGCTCCAAGCGCTCCAGGATCAATATACAGCGGAACTGTCGCACCGCATTGCTGCCATTCAAAACAGTTGGGGATCGGTTTTTTCCCAGGACGCTTATGACAAGCTTAATGAATTGCATCAGCTTGCGCATAGCCTGAATGGTTCTGCCGGTAGCTTTGGCTATATTCGCCTGAGTCAGGCGGCACAGGATCTTGAATATGCGCTTGTTTCTTGCTTAGAGGTTGGAGCGTTGCTGGATCATTTGCACTCTATCGCCGGTGCTGGCCCCGACGTAGAGCGCCCAGTGGAGATGGCTAGGCTACCCGCCAAAATTGTGACGGAGAATCCATTACTCTATGTGATCGAAGATGATCCGCTGCTAGCTGAAGAAATCGCCACTCAGTTGGGCGCCTATGGATGGGGAGTGCAGGTTTTCAACAATGCTACCAAAGCGAGGGAGGCTCTACACCAGCAACTGCCGGCAGCGATGATTGCCGATGTGGTTTTGCCAGAGGGAATGCTGGCGGGCGCCGGACGGCTTCAGCCGTTTCAGTCGCTGGCTGAACAGGGTATTCCCCTCATCCTGACCTCGGTACGCTGGGATTGGGAGGTGCGTCTAGCGGCCGCCCGTGCCGGCGCCGACGCTTATTTGGTCAAGCCACTCGATTTCACTATCCTGACGGATGTCTTGGATAAACTCATTTGCCGTAACAATTATAAGCCATACCGGGTGCTCATTGTCGAAGATAGGCGCGAAATGGCCGAGCATTACGCAGAGGTTTTGCGCATCGCTGGCATGGAGGTATGGGTTGTCACCGAGCCGTCGCTGTTGCTGGATGCATTGGCGACATTCAAACCGGAACTGGTGTTGATGGATTTGTACATGCCGGAATGCTCCGGTATCGAAGCTGCGCGAGTGATTCGTCAGGACGCCAGCTACCTGGCAATCCCCATCGTTTATCTATCCACCGAGAGTGCGCGGCAACACCAACTAGCGGCCTTGCAAATCGGAGCAGATGATTTTCTTGAAAAACCGATCACCGACGCTTATCTGGTTTCTGCTGTTACCCTGCGTGTTACCCGTTTCCGTTCTTTGGCCTCGATGATTCGTCAAGACAGCATGACCGGTTTGCTGAATCATATTTCCTTCAAGCTGCAATTAGAGGCCGAATTTGCTCGGAGTCAGCGGGCGGCTTCGCCGTTGACTTTTGCCATGATCGACATCGATCATTTTAAGCAGGTCAACGACCATTACGGTCATCTTATCGGCGACCAGGTAATCAAAAGTATGGCCAAGCTGCTGCGCAAGCGCTTGCGCAGATCCGATATGATTGGCCGCTATGGCGGGGAGGAATTCGCAGTGGTCATGCCGGATACCTCGCTTGATACCGGTTGCGCGGTTCTGGATCAGCTCCGGGAACAATTCTCCAGCATTCGCCAAGTCAGCGATCAAAAAACATTCACTTGTACGTTTAGCGCTGGTGTGGCCACCGCCCTGCCTGGCACATCGGGCACGATGGCGATGCTGATCCAGCAGGCCGATGCCGCGCTGTATGAGGCGAAAAACCGGGGCCGTAACCAGGTGTGCCATGCCGGGTGACAGGTTTAAGGCCCAGAAGATAACATGAAGTGCAGGCTCGACTCTAGTTT